>JAZSAM010000037.1:0-18046 GCA_045601905.1 Acutalibacteraceae bacterium
GTCCTTCAGGTGTTATGGACCTTCAGGGCTTCTCAAACAGACAGATTATTGCGGAGGTGGATGCTATATGTCGATGAATGAAGAATTCAGACCTAAAATAGTTGCTTTTTGCTGTAACTGGTGCTCTTATGCCGGTGCTGACCTTGCAGGCAGCAGCAGACTTGCTTATCCTGCCGATGTAAAAATCATCCGTGTTCCCTGCTCCTGCAGAGTAAACCCCATGTTTATCCTCAGAGCATTCGAGAGGGGAGCAGACGGTGTAATCATCTGCGGATGCCATCCCGGTGACTGTCACTACAGCACAGGTAACTACTATGCAAGAAGAAGAATGACCCTCCTTTTCTCAATGCTCGATTATGTGGGCATTGAAAGAGGCAGAACCCGTGTTGAATGGGTAAGTGCCGCTGAGGGTGTAAAATTCTCAAACACCATGAATGATTTTGTTGAAACAATCCGTTCAATGGGTAAAAATGTCAGATTGGGGGATTTGAGATGCAAGAACTGATCAAGCGCATGAAGGAGCTCATGTCTGACGGCACGGTACAGCGTGTCCTCGGCTGGAAAAAGGGCGACCTTTCCTATAATCCCGAGCCTTACTACTTCAACAGCATTGAGGAGCTTGATGATTTCGTTTACGACGGCTTCTGCGGTGCAAACCTCAGTAAGTATATGGTAAAGGGCTCAAACCTTGAGGGAAAAACACTTGTTCTCCTCAAGCCCTGCGACACCTATTCCTTTAATCAGCTTCTCAAGGAGCACAGAGTCCTTCGCGACAAGGCATACATCATCGGTGTAGGCTGTAAGGGTAAGCTCAGCCCCGAAAAGCTTAAGGAAAAGGGCATCAAGGGTATAAAGAGCATCAGCGGTGCCGAAATCGACGGCGACTGCACAGAGCTTAAGATTGACACGGTTTACGGCGAAAAGACCGTTTCTTACAAGGATGCGATGCTCGAGCGCTGCCATGTCTGCAAGGGCAAGGAGCATAAGATTTACGACGAGCTTATGCTTGAAAGCACCGACACCTGCGACGGCGACCGCTTCACAGACGTTGAAATTATCGAAAACCTTCCCCCGGAGGAAAAGTTCGCTTACTTCCGTCAGGAGCTTTCAAAGTGCATCAGATGTAACGCCTGCCGTAATGTCTGCCCCGCATGTAACTGCCGCAAGTGCGTCTTTGACTCAACAAAGTTTGACTCAGAGCAGAAGGCAAATGTTGACCCCTTTGAAGAGAGCATGTTCCACATCATCCGAGCCTTCCACGTTGCGGGCAGATGTACAGACTGCGGTGAATGCTCAAGAGTCTGTCCCCAGGGAATTCCTCTTCACCTTTTCAACAGAAAGTTCATCAAGGATATAAACGAATACTACGGCGAGTTCACAGCAGGTGAGGATGCCGAAGCAAAGGGACCTCTTACCGACTACACACTTGAGGACCTTGAGCCCGATGAAAGGAGATAATGTGATGAAAAAGATTGCAATTAAGGATCTTTCCGCATTACTCTCACTCATTGCGGAAACAGAACAGTTGTATCTTCCCGCAAACAAAGGCGGTCAGACCAACTATGCAAGATATGAAAAGGGTGTAAAGTTTGACTTTACCACTCTCAAAACCGTAAAGAGCGCAAAGGAGCTTTTCTTCCCTCAGAGCGAAACTCTTTACACGATGTATAAAGAAGG
Organism: Acutalibacteraceae bacterium; assembly: GCA_045601905.1. Lineage (GTDB taxonomy): Bacteria > Bacillota > Clostridia > Oscillospirales > Acutalibacteraceae > UBA6857. The sequence goes on from JAZSAM010000037.1 coordinate 1,678, forward strand.
CAAGAAAATCAGAATCACTCAGCAGGAGCTTCAGAGCGAAAGCTTTGTTGCTTTCGGCGTAAGAGGCTGTGATGTCAAGGGCATTGAAGTGCTTGACAAGGTTTTCCTTTCAGCACCCGTTGACTCCTTCTACAGTGCAAGACGTGACCACGGCACAATCGTAAGCCTTGCCTGCGGTGAGCCCGAGGAAAGCTGCTTCTGCACAGTTTTTGATGTTGATCCCACAAGTCCTGCAGGCGATGTAACAGCCTGGATTGTCGGCGAAAGCCTTTACTGGAGAGCAAACACCGAAAAGGGTGAGGCTCTTACAGAAAAGTGTGCATCACTTCTTGCTGATACAGATGAAGCAGAGGTTGAGGCTGAAAAGGCAAAGATCAGGGACATCCTCGCTCAGCTTCCCTACACAAGCCTTTCCCTTGAATCCTGGCACGGCGACGCCACAAAGGAAAAGTTCTCCTCCGAGCTCTGGAAGGAGCTTTACAAGCCCTGCCTCGGCTGCGGAACCTGCACCTTTGTCTGTCCCACCTGTCAGTGCTATGACCTTAAGGATTACGACACGGGAAACGGCATACAGAAGTACCGTTGCTGGGACTCATGTATGTATTCCGACTTTACAATGATGGCTCACGGTAATAACAGAACAAGCCAGATGCAGCGTTACCGTCAGAGATTTATGCACAAGCTTGTTTACTTCCCCGCAAACAACAACGGAATGTATTCCTGCGTAGGCTGCGGCAGATGTGTTGACAAGTGTCCCGCATCAACAAACATTGTCAAAGTCATCAAGGCTTTTGAAAAGGAGGGTAAATAATGTCTGAATGTACCTGTCATAAGAATTATACACTCGATACACTCGTACCTATGGTCGGTGTCGTAACGGATATCCGTCAGGAAACTCCCGACGTTAAGACCTTCCGTGTAAACGCACCCGAGGGCGGAAAGCTCTTCGAACACAAGCCCGGTCAGTGCGCAATGCTCTGCTGCCCCGGTGTAGGTGAAGCGATGTTCTCCATCACATCCTCACCGACAAACAAGGAGTATCAGGAATTCTCAATCAAGAAGTGCGGTGTTCTCACCGATTATCTCCACGACCTTCAGGTAGGTGACGAAATCACCGTAAGAGGTCCCTACGGCAACAATTTCCCCGTTGACACAGAGCTCAAGGGCAAGAACCTTCTTTTCGTTGCCGGCGGTATCGGTCTTGCACCCCTTCGCAGTGTAATCAATTATGTTCTTGACAACCGTGACGATTACGGCACAGTTGACATTCTTTACGGCTCACGTTCAGCCGACGACCTTGTTCAGCTCAAGGAAATCCAGGAGGTCTGGATGAAGGCAAAGGACACAAATGTATACCTTACGATTGACAGACCTCAGGACGGTTGGGACGGTCACGTAGGCTTTGTTCCCGCTTACCTCAAGGAGCTTGAGCTCACAACGGACAAAACAGTTCTTGTCTGCGGCCCTCCGATTATGATCAAGTTTGTGCTTGCAGCACTCGAGGAAATGGGCTTTTCAAAGACTCAGGCATACACAACACTCGAGCTTCGTATGAAATGCGGCGTAGGTAAATGCGGACGCTGCAACATCGGCTCAAAGTATGTATGTAAGGACGGCCCCGTTTTCCGTTGCGACGAGGTTGACGAACTACCTGACGAATATTAAGGAGGATAAACGAACATGAGTAATATGGTAAATGTGTTTTTCTTCGGTAAAAAGTACGAAGTACCCGGAGATCTGACAGTTATGACTGCTATGGAATATGCAGGCTATACTCTTTCAAGAGGTTGCGGTTGCCGTCACGGCTTCTGCGGTGCATGTGCCACAATTTACAGAACCAAGGGTGACAACACCCTCAAGACCTGCCTTGCCTGTCAGAAGCAGGTAGAAGACGGAATGTATGTTGCATCAATTCCCTTCTTCCCCACAGACAAGAGAACCTACGACATCAACGAAATCAAGCCCAATCAGCAGATTATGATGGAGCTTTATCCCGAAATTTACTCCTGCATCGGCTGTAACGCCTGCACAAAGGCCTGCACTCAGGACCTCAATGTTATGCAGTACATTGCATACGCTCAGAGAGGCGAATTGGAAAAGTGTGCAGAGGAATCCTTCGACTGCGTTGCCTGCGGCTGCTGCAGCGTAAGATGTCCTGCTGAAATCTCACATCCCATGGTCGGACTTCTTGCAAGAAGACTTGTAGGTAAGTACATCGCTCCCGAAACAGAGCACCTCAAGACCAGAGTTGACGAAATCAACAAGGGTAACTACGATGAGCTTATCGAGCAGGTTATGGCAAAGCCCATCACAGAGATGAAAGAGCTTTACAACACAAGAGAAATTGAGAAATAAGGAGGGTATAAGATGTTTACTGCAGAAATGCGTGAATCCATCAAAAAGGTGGAAGCCACAAGAAAAGAAAGAATGGCAACAGAGCCCAGAAGAATGACAGCAGAAGAAAAGGATACCCTTCTCAAGGCTTACCATCCCGACTACAGAGCTGACGGCTTTGCAGAAATCAAGGTTGGCCCCAACAAGGGACAGAAGGCTCCCAGAGAGCTCACAGAGCTTCTTCATTCAAATTCAAGACTCCTCAAGGATAAGGTTGACCTTACTAAGGTTGACTACGAAACCGATGTGCTTGTAATCGGCGGCGGCGGAGCAGGCTCTTCAGCTGCAATTGAGGCAAACGAAGCAGGCGCAGATGTAATGATCGTGACAAAGCTTCGTATCGGTGACGCAAACACAATGATGGCAGAAGGCGGAATCCAGGCTGCTGACAAGGAGAACGACTCTCCCGTTCAGCATTACCTTGACGCTTTCGGCGGCGGACACTTCGCAGCAAGACCTGAGCTTCTCAGAAGGCTTGTTATGGAGGCTCCCGACGCTATCAGGTGGCTCAACGAGCTCGGTGTTATGTTCGACAAGGACGAGGACGGCAGAATGGTTACAACTCACGGCGGCGGTACCTCAAGAAAGAGAATGCACGCCTGTAAGGACTATTCAGGTGCTGAAATTATGAGAAATCTCCGTGACGAGGTTCTCAACAGAAAGATTCCCGTAATTGAATTTACCTCAGCAGTTGAGCTTATCAAGGACGATAAGGGACAGGTTGCAGGTGCAGTTCTCCTTAATATGGAAACCGGTGACTACCTTGTTGCAAAGGCAAAGACAGTTGTTATTGCAACCGGCGGCGCAGGCAGACTCCACTATCAGAGCTTCCCCACGTCAAACCACTACGGTGCAACAGCTGACGGTCTTGTTCTCGGCTATAGAGCAGGCGCACCTCTTCTTTATCAGGATACAATCCAGTACCATCCCACGGGTGTTGCTTATCCCTCACAGATTTTCGGTGCTCTCGTAACCGAAAAGGTGCGTTCACTCGGCGCAATGCTTGTAAATAAGGACGGCGAGGCTTACGCTCATCCTCTTGAAACAAGAGACGTTTCCGCATCTGCAATTATCCGTGAATGTGCTAACGGCAAGGGTGTTGACACACCTCTCGGAAGCGGTGTCTGGCTTGACACTCCGATGATTGAAATTCTCGGCGGGGAAGGCACCATCGAAAAGAGAATCCCTGCAATGTTCCGTATGTATCTCAACTACGGCATTGATATGAGAAAAGAGCCCATCCTTGTTTACCCCACACTTCACTATCAGAACGGCGGTCTTGAAATCGGCGGCGAAGGCTTCACAAAGGCGATTGACAACCTTCTTGTTGCAGGTGAAGCAGTCGGCGGTATACACGGCAGAAACCGTCTTATGGGTAACTCACTTCTCGACATCATCGTATTCGGCAGAAATGCAGGTAAGGCTGCAGCAAAGAAGGCAAAGGATGTTGAGCTTGGTGAAATGAACCTTGACCACATCGAAGCATACGCAAAAGAGCTTGAAGAAGCAGGTCTTGAGACCGGTAAGGTTTCACCTCTCCTTCTTCCCAAGTATGCAAGACACGAAAGATAAGAGGTAAATGAAATGCGTGAGATTAAAACAGAAGTAATCACAGACGTTATTGAAAAGCTTTGCATTGATGCCAACTGCCACCTTCCCGGTGATGTAAAGTGTGCAATCAGAAACTGCCGTGCCTGCGAGGACGGCGGCATCGCAAAGGGCATCCTTGACGATATTATCGAAAACTTTGAAATCGCTGACAACGAAAACGTACCCATCTGTCAGGATACGGGTATGGCTTGTGTATTCCTTGAAATCGGTCAGGATGTACACATCGTAGGCGGCGACCTCACAGATGCAGTAAATGAGGGCGTAAGAAGAGGCTATACAAACGGCTACCTTCGCAAGTCGGTTGTCGGTGACCCTGTAAGAAGAGGCAACACCGGTGACAACACCCCCGCAATGATTTACACCGAAATCGTCCCCGGTGACAAGCTTAAGATTACTGTAGGCCCCAAGGGCTTCGGCAGTGAAAATATGAGCCAGATCCGTATGTTCAAGCCTTCAGCAGGTCTTCAGGGCATCAAGGATTTCATCATCGAGGCAGTCGAAACTGCAGGCCCCAACCCCTGTCCTCCCATCGTTGTCGGTGTAGGCATCGGCGGTACCTTTGATAAGGCTGCTCTTCTTGCAAAGAAGGCTCTTATGCGCCCCATCGACTCCGAAAATCCCGATCCCTTCTACGCTGACCTTGAAAAGGAAATGCTTCAGAAGATCAACGAGCTCGGCATCGGACCTCAGGGCTTCGGCGGTATGACCACAGCAATCGGTCTTAACATCGAAACTCTTCCCACACATATCGCAGGTATGCCTTGTGCAATCAACATCAACTGCCATGTAACACGTCATAAGTCGGAGGTAATCTGAAATGGAAAAGAAAATTACATTACCCCTTACAGAAGAGGTTGCAAGAAGCCTTAAGGCAGGTGACAGAGTATACCTTACAGGTATCATCTACACCTCAAGAGACGCAGGCCACAAGAGAATGTGCGAGGCTCTTGCCGCAGGCGAAAAGCTTCCTATTGATCCCATGAACGCAACAATCTACTATGTTGGCCCCACACCCGCAAAGCCCGGCACGGTTATCGGCTCAGCAGGCCCCACAACCAGCGGCAGAATGGATGCTTATGCTCCCACAATGATGTCCGTCGGTGCAAGAGGTATGATCGGTAAGGGTGCAAGACTTCCTGAGGTTGTTGACGCTATGAAGAAGTTCGGCGGCGTTTACTTCGGTGCAATCGGCGGTGCAGGCGCACTCCTTGCAAAGTGCATCAAGTCAGCAAAGCTTATTGCTTACGAGGATCTCGGTGCAGAAGCACTCCGTGAGCTTTATGTTGAGGATATGCCTCTTATGGTTATCATCGATTCAGAGGGTAACAACCTTTACGAGCTCGGCAGAGAAGAATATCTTGCTTCAAAGAAATAAGATAAAAACGGTCGCATTTCGCGACCGTTTTTTTAGTAGTAAGTAGTGAGTAGCAAGTAGTAAGGACATTCTTGGCTCTCCCTTTGGGAGAGCTGTCACGCAGTGACTGAGAGGGCAGGGGTGATCCTGTCGCTTTGCTTCCATAAATTTCCTCCGACACCTTGTGATGTCAGAGATTTTGTGTTATTATAGAAAAAAGAGGTGAGCTGATGAAAAAATATAATAAAATTATTATACTTATTTTAGCCTTTGCCTGCCTTATCGGTTATCGGGCTTATATCAAATCAACCCGTGATGCCTCTTACTATGATTCATTGCTTGTCAGCGGCTTTTATGACTGTAACGAAAACGAATTTGCCGTTCCGGGTGATGCTCTTCATTATTCTGAGTATTATTATGAAAATGATGTATCTTCTGAGCTTTCAGAAAGCTATCAGATTGTGACAAATGAAAATATAGAGGAAGCTGAGCATTATCTCAGAATATTTAAGTTTAGATATTTCAGTGATTCATTCAGCGGAGATAAAGCTTTTCTTGCTAAACTGAACGAAGGCGATTGCTTTCATATAAAAAGCGGCTGCTCGAATGCAGTTGATGAAGGTCATTTTCTGCTTCACTTCTACGACAAAGAAAGCAAAACAATTTATTATATGTTCAGATGTCAGTAAACCGGATAAAAAGAGAAGGAGAACGAAAATGATTAAAGCTGTAAAATATATATTTATTATGTTGGGAATAGTGCTTTTAATAAATGCATCAATTTTATTACTGACGGTTAATTTCACATTAGGGATTTTGCTTGAAGCAGCCCTCGGTGCAGTGATTTTGCTTTACGGTGTATGGTTTGAAAAGCTGAAATCAAAAAAGCTTGTGCATATCATTGTTTGCGCAGGACTTGCAGCTATAATCGGCTTCTGCTCCTTTCTTTATGCTTACGGAAGCATCGATAATGTTGACTATACAGAAAAAACGGTTATCGTTCTTGGTTGCGGCTTAAGCGGTGACAAGGTCAGTAATGATCTTGCAAAGAGACTAAATGAAGCAGTTTTCTATCACGAAAAAAATCCCGATGCCGTAATTATTGTTTCGGGTGGACAAGGACCGCAGGAGGAAGTGGCTGAAGCCTTTGCAATGAAAAACTATCTTGTGGAAAAAGGGATACCCGAGGATAAAATTATTATGGAAGACAAATCTACCTCAACGATAACTAATCTTGCAAATTCTCACAAAATAATGCAGGATAAAAATCTTCCCGATGATTCTGTAGTGGTTGTTTCACAGGCCTATCATATTTACCGTGCAGTATCTTATGCTGAAGCTGAGGGCTTGAAAGCTACACATCTCGGAGCTGATATGCGTTTGGGCGGCTTACCGTCATGCTGCTTACGGGAAATTCTCGCCATAGCAAAAATGTGGGTTTTCGATTAATTGGCAATAAAGCTGCCATATCTGTAAAATTTCTCCGACACCTTGTGATGTCGGAGACTTTATGTTATTATAGAAAAAAGATAAGATAAAATAAAAGGAGAATCACTATGAAGTACATTAAACCCTTTGGTAACGAAGCTGAAATTTCGCAGGTTGCCCTCGGCTGTATGAGAATTGCCGACAAAAGCGACAGAGAAATGGACTTTTACCTGAACGAAGCCGTGGAGCTCGGCATCAACTATTTTGACCATGCCGACATTTACGGTGGGGGAAGGTGCGAGGAGGTTTTCGGCAGGGCTCTCAGACGAAATCCCGACCTTAGGGACAAAATTTACATCCAGACAAAGTGCAGTATAAAAAAGGGGATGTACGACTTTTCAAAGGAGCACATCATTTCTGCCGTTGAAGGCTCACTTGAAAGGCTCGGCGTTGACAGCGTTGATACCTTGCTTCTCCACCGTCCCGATTTGCTTATGGAGCCCGAGGAGGTCGCCGAAGCCTTCAACGAGCTTGAAAGAAGCGGTAAGGTGAAGCATTTCGGCGTTTCCAACCATAGCCCTATGCAGATTGAGCTTCTTAAAAGGAGTGTAAAGCAGCCGCTTGTTTTCAATCAGATGCAACTGAGTATCACAAACGCAAATATGCTTTCAAGTGGTGCAAATGTCAACCTTGCAAACAGTGACGGCGTTAATTATGACGGATACCTTCGTGATTACTGCCGACTCAACGGCATCACCGTTCAGCCCTGGTCACCCTTGCAGTTCGGCTTTATCGAGGGCTCCTTCCTTACAAACAGAAAGTATAAGGATTTACATAAGGTGATTGACAAAATTGCAGAAAAGTACGGCATTACGGACACGGGAGTTGCAATCAGCTGGCTTCTGCGACTTCCTGACAGAATGCAGCCTGTTGTCGGAAGCACAAATCCTGACAGAATCCGTGCCGTTGCAAAGGCAAGCGATGTTACGCTTTCGAGAGAGGACTGGTACGAGATTTACCGTGCGGCAGGGTACAGACTGCCGTAAAGTTGAATGCAGAGTGCAGAATGCAGAATTGCCCTTCGGAAGATGTGGATTTGCCAAAGGAAAAGACGGAGAGGTGTTTTTTTGGCTGTCATAATCCTATAAAAGAATATAAAAAATAATTAAAATTATCTTGTCGTTTTTTGTTGACTTTTAAGGCTTTCGGGTGTATAATTTGCCGGCAATCCAAATAAGTGGTGGAGTCTGTCATAGCTTGTGAATACACGGGCTATTTGTTGTGGGTTGTAATTTATTATGCCGAAAATTGCCTTGAAGGGCGTAACGACAGTAAATTTGAGACAGAATCCGAGGGCGAACAGGTCGCCTTTGTTTTCTGTCTTTTTTTGTGCAGACTTAGTTTTTTTAAAAGGAGTAGAAAAATGAGTCCGATTACAATTACGGCGCTGGTTTTGTTTGCAATCACCTATGTGCTTATGCTTGCATTTCAGAAAATCAGACCGCACATCACAGTAACATCAGCAATCCTTTTCGTCATTCTCGGCGTGATTGCCACAGTAAGCCCCGACCTTTTCGGTGAAGGCTTCTTCACGGTGGGGGACGGTACCTTCGCTTACGGCATCAAGGAGGCACTTTCCGAAATCGACTGGAATGTAATTATGATGATTGCCGGTACAATGGGTACGGTTTATCTTTTCATCGAATCAAAAATGCCCCAGCTTATGAGTGATGTGCTTATTTCAAAAATGCCCAATATGAAATGGGTGGTTATCGCACTTTCGCTTTTTGCGGGTATTGTTTCCGCTTTTGTTGACAATGTTGCAACCGTGCTTATGATTGCACCCGTTGCACTTGCCTTCTGTAAAAAGGTCGGAATTTCACCTGTTCCCTCAATCATCTGCATTGCCGTTTCCTCAAACCTTCAGGGTGCGGCAACCCTCGTCGGTGACACAACCTCAATCCTTCTTGCGAAAGCGGCAGGTCTTGATTTCTCCGATTTCTTTGTTGATAACGGTCGCGTCGGTATGTTCTTCGTTGTCCAGGCAGGCGCAATTGCAAGTGCTCTTATCATTTACTTTATGTTCCGTAAGGAAAACGGTAAGATTGAATTTGAAGGCAAAACAAAGGTCGAGGACAAATTCCCAACCTACCTTCTTGTCGGCACAGTCATCTCACTTATCGCAGTTTCCTTTATTCCCTATAAGGATGCGGCAGCTCCCGGTCAGCTCTGGAAGCCCGACATCACAAACGGTATTCTCTGTATTGCCTTCTTCCTTGTCGGCGTTGTAAGAGAGCTTTTTATCAAAAAGAACAAGGAAATCGTCAAAAATGCCTTCAAGGAAATCGACTATTACACCATCATCCTTCTCACAGGCCTTTTCATAGTAATCGGCGGTATCAAGAGTGCAGGCGTTGTTGATGTTATCGGTCAGGCAATCGGCTCACTCGGTTCAGGCTCCGTTTTCGTTGTTTACACAATCATTGTATGGATGTCCGTTCTTCTTTCGGCATTCATCGATAACATTCCCTACACCGCAACAATGCTTTCAATTGTGCCCGTAATTGCATCAAGCGTAGGTCTTGAGAATCCCACTCTTCTTTATTACGGTCTTCTCTGCGGTGCAACCCTCGGCGGCAACCTTACTCCCATCGGTGCAAGTGCAAACATTGCAGGTATCGGTATTCTCCGTAAGGAGGGCTACGAGGTCAAGTCCACAACCTTTATGAAGTTCGGTGTGCCGTTTACCCTTGCGGCAGTTGTTACGGGCTACCTTCTTCTCTGGATTATCTGGGCATAATATTAATATGTATATAGGGCTATATCAGCAATGAATAGCCCTATAAAAATGTATACTTTTTGCACAAAAAGACTTTGTTGTATTTGTTAAGTTTGTCCACTTTTGACTTTGACTTTTTTCAAGGTCAATGGTAGAATTTTTAAGGTTAAAATATATAGAAAAATAAAAGCTTTCGGAGGACAGAAAAATGAGCTTATTAGGCGGAATTATTTCCATCAGCAACATTTCCACCGTGATTCTTGTTGTCTTTGCCGTTCTTATGGCGGGCTACGCACTCGGCAGAATCACAGTCAAGGGCGTTTCACTTGGTGACGCAGGCGTGTTCATCGTTGCACTTTTATTCGGTGCAGTTTTCTTCGGTGTAAACGAAGGCGGCGAGCTTCTCTTTGATTTTTCTTCAAAGCCCTATGACTTCAGCAGCGGACTTTCACTTGTTGAAAGCCTCGGTCTCGTGCTTTTCGTAACATCAGTCGGCTTCATTGCAGGCCCGAAGTTCTTCGGAAACTTCAAAAGAAACTTCAAGTCCTATGTTCTTCTCGGACTTGTCATCATCATTGCGGGCGGTCTTGCCGCTGCAGGCTGCATCGGTCTCGGTGAGGTTCTCGGCTACGGCGCAAGCATTACTGAGCAGGACGGCTTCGTTGCAATGATTGTCGGACTTCTTTCAGGCTCACTTACCTCAACACCTGCCTTCTCAGCAGCAAAGGCAACCGTTGCTCCCGAGTATCAGTCACTTGTTTCAGTCGGTCACGGTATCGCTTACATTTTCGGCGTTATCGGTGTTGTGCTTTTCGTTCAGCTCATTCCCAAGCTCACAAAGGCAAATATGGACGAGGAGCGTGCAAAGCTTGTTATCAAGGAGGAAGGCGAAAAGAAGTCCTTCAAGGGTAAGCTTTTTGAAATTGACCATATGGGCATTGCCGCTTTCTCTCTTGCAGCAGTTCTCGGTGCTCTTCTCGGTCAGATCAAGGTACCTCTTTCCTCTCAGGGACTTTCAGGCACCTGCTTCTCACTTACAACAACGGGCGGCTGCCTTCTCGTTTCCCTTGTTCTCGGTCACTTCTCAAGAATCGGCAGAGTAAGCATTATGCCTGCACAGAGCACACTCAAGCTCTTCCGTGAGCTCGGACTTGTTCTTTTCCTTGTAGGTGCAGGTATCCCCGGCGGTGCAGAGTTCGTTGAAAACTTCGACATTATGTACTTTGTATACGGTATCATTATGACAATAGTTCCTCTTGTAATCGGTTACCTTTTTGCAAGATATGTGCTCAAGCTCAGCCTTCTTAACAACCTCGGCTCAATCACAGGCGGCATGACCTCAACTCCCGCCCTCGGAACTCTCATCTCAACTGCAGGCACAGAGGACGTTGCTTCAGCTTACGCCGCAACCTATCCCATTGCACTCATCGCAGTTGTCCTCGTTTCCCAGTTCCTCATTATTCTTCTCTGATAAGAAGCTCCCTTCGGGGAGCTTTTTTATTCGGAATTCGGAATTATACCGAGATGAACCCTTTCCGAATTGCTCGGCATCTTTTACAGATAGTCTCTTATTTACTTTAGCACCCCGGACGCCTCGTGGCGGCGGGCCAGTTACTTTGTCAAGAGCGACAAAGTAACCAAAGCGCCCTTTGGGCTACTGAGCTTTTACAACTATTCATTTATCCGCCGTCGCAAAAAGGAAGGTCCCGACACCTCACGGACTTCGCCGTGAGACAGTCCACCGCGGTGAATTTGTCAAGTCAGTTAAATCTGTCCCGCGTTATAAAGTAAAAATCTGTTTCTCTTAAAATATACAAAGATATAACCTTAGTCGCCCGAGGGGCGACACTACGCAACTTACCCCGACACAAGCAGATTAAACAGCTTTGTAGTGGCGGCGAATGTCGGACTATTCGTTGTTGGAAGACGGCGAGTGCGGAGACCATAACGCAAGAACGGGAACGAGTCTTAAGTAGCGGACTCCTTTGTAAGAAGTAGTTTTAAACAGAGCAGTACGCTCTTATTACCCTCGAACAGAGCTGTAGTAATGTGACTTTTTTCGCAGTAAGGAAGTAGTGTGTATTACAAAGTAAATTTGCGTAACCGAAGTATCCGTTACAACAAAAGCACCGACGAAAAAACGTCACCCCTTACGGACGGATACAACGGACAAAAGCGTGCTTTTGCTTACTTTTGTCACAAACGACAAAAGTAAGAAGCCCGAGTGGCTTTGAAGCGGTCCTAAAGAGAATTTATTAAGAGACTGTTTGTAAAATAGAGTGTCACAGGAACTTGGAAGAAGGAAGAAGTACTGTACCGACTGCAAAAACTGTCATTTTCAACAAGACAAAACCACATTTTTTGTTGCATCTGATATTGAGCTTTAATTGAAATTAAGGGAAAAATGTGTTAAAATATTAAAGTTGAGTACACATATAAAAAGGAGATGTAAAAAATGAAAAGAATCTTGGCAGTTTTACTTACAGTACTCATGGTATTTTCACTTTGCTCATCGGGTGCTTTTGCCGCCGCTGAGATCAGTAAGCTTACAGAGTATCCCGTAATTATGGTACCGGGTTATTCCTCAAGTGAGCTTTACAGACTTGACGAAAACGGTGAGGTTGTTCACGTGTGGGGAGATGCCTTCGGTCAGGCTATGCCTGAGGTTGAGGCAAACCTCGGCGGAATCATTGCCGATGCCGCTACTTTCCTTCTTGCAGGTAATGTTGATCCCATTGCAAAAAGACTCGGTGAAGGCTTCCAGAGAATTTTCGGCGATATGAAAACCAATCCCGACGGCTCAAGCTATTACGATGTCAAAAATTACATCAACACTCCCGAGGAAAGCAATTATGCCGTCCTTATGGAAAAGTATCCTGAGGGCAGATTCCAGGCTGAGGGCGAAATGATGTCCGATGTTATCGCCAAGGTGGGCGCTGAAAACTGCTTCGTATTCAGCTGCGACTTCAGAATGGGCGCGGTTGAGTGTGCAGAAAAGCTCAAGGGCTTTATCGAAGCTGTAATCGAATATACGGGCAAGGATAAGGTAAACATTCTTGCAGTTTCTCACGGCGGTCAGGTGTCGGGTACATACCTTACACTCTACGGTCACGAGGGTAAGGTAAATAATGCCGTTCTTACCGTTCCCGCTCTTGGCGGCGCAGGAATTGCCTACGATGCCTTCAATGCACCCAAGGCAGGCTTCGACTTCGGTGACGTGGCTCTTCTTGTGTTCATTGAACACGGTATGCTTCTTGAAGAGGACATTCATTACCTCGTTGAAGCAGGCTGGCTCGGCTTCCTTGATGATCTTGCCACAGCTCTTGTTCCTTATGTAATGCCTGTTATGGGTACATGGGGCAGCATGTGGGATTTCATTCCCATTGAGTATTACGATGAAATGAAGGCAGAGCTTCTCGATCCCGTTGAAAATGCAGGTGTTATCGAAAAGAGCGACTTTATGCATTATCAGATTCAGTCTCCCGACGGCGAATACTATTTTGCAAAGGGCTTCAAAAAGGCTCAGGATGCAGGCACCAATGTTTACATCCTCTCAGGCTATGATGTGCAGATTGTAACGGGTATGCCCGTTTCTTCGGATGCAATCATCACAACTCCCGCTTCATCGGGTGCAACCTGTGCTCCCTTCGGCAAGAGATTTGCTGACGGCTATACACAGAAGGTTGACACGGGCTTCTATCAGGTTTCACCCTCAATGACTGTTGATGCTTCTACCTGCTACCTTCCCGAGCACACCTGGCTTATCGAGGATTATCACCACGGTATGACCTACAAGGATGAGTACACAAAGGGACTTATGTACACCCTTCTTCTCAATGATGAAAGCTACGATGTGCATACATTTGAAAAGTATCCTCAGTTCCACGCAACCACCAATGCTTCTCACAGTATTTTTGCTACCTTTGACAAGGGAACAGAGGGCTACCTTACTGCTGACGCTACAAAGCTTGTTGTGACAAACCTTTCAAAGGAAAAGACAATCACAATCGGTGCAGTCAATGTTTACGGCTCAGAGCTCAAGCTTGCAAACGGCCCGATGATTCTCAAGCCGGGACAGAGCGGTAGCTATGAAATCAAGGGTGAAATCCCTGAGGGCAGTGTAAAGAATTTTGAAATCAGCCTGAGCTACTTTATCGAATCCTACACGCTTGTCGGTGAAAGAACCTTCAACTTCACTCTTATGAACGGTGAAAAAGCAGAGTACGATGCAGAGAATCCTCTTGTTGATGCAGACAATGCTCCTGCAATTGAGGGTGTGCTCGACAAGGAAACAAGCTCTATTCTTGATAAGTACGGCGTAAAGAATCTTGCTTCAATGATTTATAATATCGTTATGACAATTATGAATTTCGTTATGCAGATTGTTGAGCTTTTCAAAAATCTGTAATTGAAAAAAGCACTTGTCAGCCTTAAAAGTGAATAAAAAACCTCCTGCGGGCAAAAATAAAAGTAATGACGGGGAAACTTGTCATAGAAAAAGGGAGGTGTCATTATGCATAACGAAGGCGTAAAGTGTACGGTAAGCGAATGTGAGTACCATGTTGACTGTGATAAGTGTAAGCTTCAGAAGATTGAAGTAACACACGAAAAGACAGGTGCCGATTCCTTATCAATTCCTCATTTCTGCAAGAGCTATCAGAAGAAAAACTGATGCAGATGAATAAAAATCAGAACAGTGCAGATGCTCTTCGGAGCATCTGCATTTGTCTTGCATTAAGATTTGTTATATGTTATAATTATAAAAAATAAATACAGTTTTAAAACGGAGAAAAAATATGAAGCTTTTTAAAAACAACATCGCAACGGATGTAAATGAAAAAATTACACCGAAGGAGTATATAGCCTTCGGCTCAAGCACGGCAGTATCAAGGGTTGCCTCGGCAATGCAGGGCTTTTTCGGCGGACTTGTTGCGTCTACCTATCTCGGATTGAGCAAGGAGGCATTTGCAACCTACAGTACAATTATTTTCTTTCTCGGCTTCTGGGACATTGCAAACGATGTAATCGTTTCATCCTTCCTTGACAAGAGCCGAAAAACCTTCGGTCAGTGGGGTCGATTCAAGCCATGGCTTATGATGATGCTCATACCCTGTAATCTTGTTGTAATTCTGCAGACGCTTCCTTTAAAGGAGTTTTTTCCGGGCGTAGGCGACACCTTCAAGGTTACATATCTTGTGCTTTTGTATTTCCTCAACGATGCCTTCACAACCTTCTACAATGCAGCACTTACAGCACTTAATGCGCGAAGAACAACAAATAATATGGAGCGTGGATACATCGCCGCAATGGAAAGCATTCTCGGCTCTGTTATCGGTTCAACAGGAACTTATATCGCTGCTTTCCTTCCCTTCATTTTTCCGAATCTTTCGGAGGCGGAAAGATATTTCTACGGCTACAGCATTATAACAATTGCCGCAATCCCTCTTTCGCTGTGGAATATTATGGTTACAAAGGAGCGTATTGCAGAGTCTCCCGAGGTTGAAACTCCCAGACTCCGTGAGGTTTACGGCAGAATTATAAGAAACAAGCCTCTTATTCTTTATATGATTTCTGAAATTCTCGGCCTTGGCTTCGGTGTCGGATACAGCCTTATGACTTATGCCTTTATCGCCTGCTTCAGAGCGGAAACCTTTTCTATCACCTTTTTTGGCGGCACACCTATTGAGTTTACCTACAACTATAACGACGGAAATTATGCGGCTTTGCTTTCCTTTGCATCTCTTGCATCACTTGTCACAACGGGTATCTCTCTTTTCCTCGCACCGGTTATCCGTAAATGGATTGACGATAAAATTCTTTATATCGGTATGAAATTAGGAACCTTTGTCTGTTATATAGCTATGTTCCTTTCGATTTATCCCTATGAGAAGCACGAGCCTCAGGATATTTTTATCAGCGTAGTTTTCTGGTATGCTATGCACGGCCTTACCACCGGCTTTTATAACACGGTTCCCGGTCTTATACAGATGGCTGTTTACGACTATGGCGAATACAAATACGGCGAGAGAAATGAGGCAACTGTCAGCGCTCTGAAGAGTACTCTTTCGCGAATTCTCACAAATTTCACAACCTACGGTACAAATCTACTGCTGGTTTACATAGGTTACACGGAGTTTGCAGACAAGCCTGAGCTTATGCCTGTTGAGGCAAAGTCAAGTCTTATTTACCTTTTTGCCATTCTTCCTGCAGTTTTCTCACTGCTTGCAATCATTCCGATGTTTTTCTACAGGCTTTCGGGTAAAAAGCACAAGGAAATTGTTAAGGCACTTGAGGAAAGAAGACAGCACAGTCTTGATGAAATTAGGTTGGCGAGCATAAATCCGAACTCGCCTAAAGTGTGAATTTTTGAGCCTTTTCGGCGTTTCGGACTTGAAAGGCGCGAGCCCTCCTGCGGTTTTTGCCTTGTTACGATAAAAATCTTCTCCCATTAAACTTCGAAGAATCTTAAATGTTCAAGTTGGGATTTTCTTCGACGAAGCAATACTCGCGTATTGCGAGGAGAAAAAATTTCAAAGGTGCTACAAATCGTACATTAAGACTCATTTGGTTCGATTGCTGTCACCTTAGGGTGACGAGCATAATCCGAACTCGCCCAAAAGCGTGAAGTTTTCTGGCTTTTCGGCGTTTCGGATTTGAAAGGCGTCAGCCTGTCGGCATCCTCAACAACCAAAAATCCAACAAAAATTCGCACTTTTGGGTCGAAAGATTTTTTACGAAGCGGATTTTTGTCAAAACAAGGCACAAAACGCAGTAAATCCTATCGGATTTACGAGTATTTTAAC
>JAZSAM010000038.1:0-14070 GCA_045601905.1 Acutalibacteraceae bacterium
GCAGATTAATGGAGCTCCTATCAATCCGGAAACACTTTCGAAAGCTTTTAAGAAACTTCTGAAACGTTATAACAAAGAAAGTGATACGCCACTTCCGGACATATGCTTATACAGCGCAAGCAGACACAGCTTTGGAACCAATATGATTGTTGAAGAAAGAGTACCGACAGCCATTGTGTCAAGTATTATGGGCAACAGTGAGAGAGTATTAGTTTCTAGATATGTACATGTCAAGGATTCCGTGCAGGCTACGGTTTTGAATAACTATCAATCGCAGATATTTGTTGGTTGAGTGGTTTTGATGTACTTAGAAAAAACTTAGAAACTTATAGTCGTGAAGCTTTTTTATGAAACGAAAAAAGTACGTAAACACCGTTGTTTACGTACTCTTTGAAAAGAGCTGCTGACCGGATTTGAACCGGTGACCTCATCCTTACCAAGGATGCGCGCTACCGACTGCGCCATAGCAGCAAGCTATTTTTTAACAGCTCATTGATTATATCTCATTTTGTCTTACTTGTCAATATCAAAATCAAAAAAAGTTTCACCGAAAAAGTCGAAAGGAAGACTCTTGACATCATATTTGCCCGAAACGGCATCTCTTGTTTTGTAATCGCAGTAAATTACCTTTTTTTCGGTGTAAAGAATCGCAACGCTTCGGTTAATGCCTTTTTCTGTCGGAAAGGCGAGGCCGAGAGTGCGCTTTACCTTGCGGAGTCTTTCATCACTGCGGTAAAGGCTCTTCGGGAGAATGCCCGAGCTATTGAAGCTGAGCCTGTCAGAAATGAGCTTGTCGCGTAAAATTTCACTGTCTATGCCATCCAGTGATGAAAGCTGAAGGAAAAGCTTGTCCGTGTACGCGTCAAGAGGCAGACTCTCCTCGGTGATACTGCTTCCGATATAATAAAAAAGTTCAAAGGGTGTTTTGCCGCTAACCGTCAAAATGTAGCTGAGGGTGCAGGGGAATCTTCCGCTGTTATGAAGTCGGTCAATCTCTTTTTCGGCAGTGCGCAGAATGTCGAGGTCAGCCTCACTCATTGCAGCGGTTGAAATCACCCCGTAGGGGGGCTTGTCGGAGAAAGTACAGCCAAAGCTGTCCTTGTTCTGCCTTAATTCGGAGCCGTGAAGCAGCTTTAAAAAGCCGAGCTGAAGCATATTTGCTCCGAGTGTGAAGCTCTCGTTAAAGCCGTTTATGAAGCTTTGAAGGGTTTCCTCGGGCAGACCTGCAATAAGGTCGGTGTGAATGTGGCAGTTACCGAGAGAAACAAGCTTTCGGATCCTTTGGAAAAGCTCCCTTTTGTCACTTCTTCTGCCGATTGCTTTAAGGGTGCTTTCGTTAAGCGACTGAATGCCGATTTCAAACTGCAGGGCACCCTTTTCGCTAAGGGCAATTTCATCAATGAGGCTTTGTTTGAGAATATCGGCATTGATTTCAAAGTGAAAGCAAACCTCCCGTGGAATTACTGTGCCGCGGTTTTCTCTTATAAAGCGGAGAATTTCGATGGCACGGTCATTGTCGCAGTTAAAGGTGCGGTCAATGAATTTGACAGTTTTTGCTCCCGAGCGGGCAAGCAGAAGGATTTCTCTTTTTGTTTTGGCAAGGCTTCTGAATCTCACCCTGCCTTGGCGACCCGAAAGACAGTAGGCGCAGGAAAAGGGACAGCCTCTGCTGCTTTCAATGTAAGCAATTCTTCCTTTGAGGGAGTTGAAGTATTCCTCGCAGTAGGGGGAGGGATAGTTGAATTTTTCCCCGATTACCTCGTTTTTTATTGTCAGTATCCCGTCTTTAAAAAAGCTCACACCGTCAATGTCTGACGGATTGTCGCTTTCTGCAAGGCAGTCAAGAAGCTTCGGCAGAGTGATTTCACCCTCACCCGAAAGAATGAAGTCAATGAAGCTGTGTCCTGTAAGAATTTCCTTTTGGCAGTAAGCGACCTCGGGACCGCCGAGAATGATCAGGGTTTCGGGCCTTGAGGCTTTGATTTTTTCGCAAAGAGCAAGGATTTTATCCTTGTTCCAGATGTAGCAGGAAAAGGTAATCACATCGGCATTTTCTGCAATCAGCCTTTTATAAAGCTCAATCTGATTTTCGTTGACTGTACCCTCAAAAACAGAAAGACAGTGTTTTTCGGTGCAGTAAGCCCTGCAGGCGGTGAAAAGGCACCAGGGCGCAAGACAGGAGTGTATGTACTTTGAGTTGAGAGTACAGATGAGAGTCTTCATTTTCCTTTTCCTTTCGTTAAATTCAATGCTTATTATATTCCAAAGCTACAAAAAAAGCAACAAGTCACCGACCGTGTCTGCATACATATAATGTAACGGGAAAGAAATTCCCATAATATGTCATTTGAAGGGAGGTTAAAAAATGGCAGTTTTTCAGAATCAGGCAACCCTGACCTACAACGACAACACCGTCAATTCGAACATTGTAACGGGTGAAATACTTGAGGTGCTTTCCCTTACAAAGGCAAGCCTCAACACCTCTTACACCGTGGGAGATACGGTAAGCTATATTATTTCTGTTATAAATTCGGGTGCGACAGCATTTTCGGGCGTGACTGTGACCGATGACCTTGGTGCTTATGTCTTCGGCGAAGAAACCCGTTATCCGCTCAGCTTCGTAGAGGATTCGGCAGTGCTTTATGTTAACGGAACGGCACAGCCCGTTAACGCAGAGGTAACGGGAGAGGGTGTAGTATTTTCGGGCTTTACCCTTCCTGCAGGAGCAAATGCCATCATCTCCTATCAGACAACCGTAAACTCCTTTGCACCTCTTACGGCAGGCTCGTCAATTGACAACACAGCAACTCTTGATGCAACAGGACTTTCCACGCCCGTAACCGATTCGGCAAGTGTACCCGTGCTTTCTTCACCCGTGCTTTCAATCACAAAGAGCCTTTCTCCCGATACCGTAGTTGAAAACGGACAGCTCACCTATACTCTTACGCTTATCAATACAGGCTCCGAGGCGGCATCACAGGGCGTAACCGTAAGCGACACCTTCAACCCGATTCTCACCGACATCACCGTAACCTACAACGGCACACCCTGGACTGAGGGCGTAAATTACACCTACGACGAAACAACGGGTGTTTTCACAACCCTCGACACCCAGATAAGCGTTCCTGCGGCAACCTTTGTGCAGGACAGCGAAACGGGACAGTGGACGGTTGAGCCCGGCTCGGCAGTAATTAAAATTACGGGAACAGTATAAGAAGCTGATAAGCCGTATTGACAAAACGGGCAAAAGTTGTTAAAATAAACCGACTTAAAAATAAAAGAACGGAGAATTAAAATGACTTATTTCTACAAACTCGACGGCGAGATTTTTATTCCCGAAAAAATCAATCCCGACCTTGTTAGGATTGCTTCGGCAGTTGTAAGAACCTGCAAGCTTTCCTTCAAGTTCAAGATGAAATCAACCTCACTTACAAATGCCCTCAAGGCAGGCAAGAGAGAGCAGATGCTTTCACTTATGCAGAAGTGCTTTGATTTGAACAAGAGCCTTTACAATCAGGACATGAGCCTTGCAGGTGTTACCGTTGAGGAGGTTCCCGACAGCTTCTTTGACGACAAGGACGATGATTTCATCAAGGCACAGCTTCAGGTGCTCATCGACTTTGCAATGATCAACACGGTTGTTGAATCAAAAATGATGGCACTTCTTAATGCAGGCTGTGAGAAGGCACTCGGTGTACCCCTTAACAAAATCAAGTTTTTCACCAATCAGCAGGTAATTCTCGAATCCGATGATGACGAGGAAGAGGAAGCCGAAGAATAAGAAGCTCTAAAAAACAACACAGAGGAAGAAGATGATTCAACCTCTGTGTTGTTTCATTTAATCGTAAAATCAAAATATGTGTCGGGGAAGGGCTCGTCTCTGAGCGTGAAGTGCCACCACTCACTTTCAAGGGGGAGAAAGCCGTGAGAGAGCATAATATTTCTGAGCTTCAGTCGGTTTTCTCTTTGCTCTTTTGTAATTGAGCCTTCATAAAGAGGGTGGGAGATTTCCGAGAAGAAGTCGAAGGTGCTTCCCATATCAAGCTCTTCTCCCGTTTCGGCATTTATAAGTGTAAGGTCAACGGTGCTTCCTCTGCTGTGAGATGATTTTTCAGCAATATAGCCTTCTTTGAATAAATCCTTTTTTTCAACATCGGGGTAGTAGGCTGACTTCATTTTTGTGTCGGTCAGATCCCTTGCCCAGCGTACAAAGTGATTTACTGCCCTCTGAGGACGGTAGCAGTCGTAAATTTTAAGCGTGAGTCCTTCCTTAAGCAGCTCGTCACATACCCTTCTGAGAGCCTCTGCGGCATTTTTCGTTATGATGGCAGTGTGTTTTTCATAGCCGTCAATTTCTGTGCCGACAAAGTTGTTTTTTGTAAAGTAGCGTATGTCAAAAGCCGCTTCGGGAATTATACTCTCAAGATAGACAAAGCTGTCAGAAAGCTTTTCCATAATTACATAAATTCGCAGACAAGCTCGCAGTATTCTGCGGGATTTTCAAGAGTCTTACCCGCGATAAGGCAACTCTGCGAGTAAAGTATTTTTGCATATTTTGCAGCCTTTTCCTTGTCGGAAACGAAAAGCTCCTTGAGAGTGGAAGCGATTTTGTGGTTCTTGTTGATTTCAAGGACAACCGTTGCCTTTGCACCGTTTGCACCCGGCATTGCGGCAAGCACCTTTTCCATTTCAAGGCTCATCATACCCTCACTTGTAAGGCAGACGGGATGATTCTTGAGCTTGTTTGTGAATCTTACGGAGCTAACGCCGTCACCGATGCTTTCCTTAAGGAAGGTGAGAAGCTCCTTGCTTTCCTCGTTTTCCTTTTTAAGCTCTTCCTTTTCACTTTCGGAGTCAAGGTCAAGGTTGCCTGCACAGATGTTTGTAAAGCTCTTGCCGTCGTATTCGTAAAGCATCTTGAGAGCAAATTCGTCAACATCGTCAGTGCAGTAAAGCACCTCGAAGCCCTTTTCCTTTACGGCATCAGTCTGGGGGAGAAGGTCAATTTTGTCTGTTGTTTCACCGCAGGCGTAGTAAATCGTCTTCTGCTCCTCGGGCATACGGCTTACATATTCCTTAAGAGTGACAGGCTTCTTTTCAAAGGATGAGGTGAAGAGAATGAGGTCCTTGAGTGTATCCTTGTCCGCACCGTAGTTAGCGTAAAGTCCGTACTTGAGCTGAAGTCCGAAGGCTGTGAAGAAGCTTTCGTAATTTTCTCTGTCGCTCTTGAGCATCTTTTCGAGCTCTGATTTGATTTTCTTTTCAAGGTTCTTTGCAATTACCTTGAGAAGATGGTCGTGCTGGAGAGTTTCTCTTGAAATGTTGAGTGTGAGGTCGGCTGAGTCAACAAGTCCCTTTACAAATGAAAAGTAATCGGGGAGAAGCTCCTCGCACTTGTCCATAATTACAACGCCGTTTGTGTAAAGCTTCAGTCCCTTTTTGTAGTCCTTTGTATAGAAGTCAAAGGGAGGATGCTTCGGGATGAAGAGAAGGGCATCGTAGGAAATCTGACCCTCTGTTTTTGAGTGAACGGTCTTGAGAGGATCCTCAAAATCGTAGAACTTTGATTTATAGAATTCGTTATATTCCTCGGCGGTAATCTCGTTCTTGTTCTTTCTCCAGATGGGAACCATGCTGTTAAGCTGTGTAGGCTCGGTGACGGTTTCGTATTCGTCCTCTGTACCCTCCTTAAGCTCGGTTCTTTCCATATTGAGCATAATCGGGTATCTTATGTAGTCAGAATATTTTGAAACGATGCTCTGAATGGTGTACTGATCGAGGTACTTGTCATAGTCCTCGTTTTCGGTGCTTTCCTTGATGTGAAGGGTGATGACAGTACCGGCCTCGGCCTTTTCGGCTTTCTTTACCGTATAGCCGTCAACGCCCTCAGACTGCCAGAGATTAGCCTCCTCAGCTCCCTGAGCCTTACTCAGCACGCTTACTTTGTCACTTACCATAAAGGCAGAGTAGAAGCCGACACCGAACTGACCGATGATTTCAACCTCGCTGCCCTTTTCAAGGTCGGATTTGAAATCAAGTGAGCCGCTTTTTGCAATTGTGCCGAGGTTGTTTTCAAGCTCCTGTGCCGTCATACCGCAGCCGTTGTCGCTGACTGTGAGCGTGCGGTTTTCCTTGTCAATTTCAATGTTTATTCTGTAATCATCTCTTGCAGTGCCGCTTTCACCCTTGGAAAAGGCGTGGTAGTAACGCTTGTCGAGGGCATCGCTTGCGTTGGAGATAAGCTCTCTTAAAAAAATATCCTTGTGCGTATAGATAGAGTTAATCATCATATCCATAAGCTTTTTTGATTCTGCTTTAAACTGTTTCTTTGCCATGATCAATTCCTCCTGTCTAGGTTGGCGAGCATAAATCCGAACTCGCCTAAAAGTCCGATTTACAGCACCTTTAATGATTTTTTTCCTCGCAAGACGCGAGTATTGTTTATTGTAAAAAAAACGCTTTTAGCACTCTCGTATGTTGAGTGCTAAAAGCATTATAGAACTAAAAACTGTTTTTGTCAAGATGTTTTTTAATTAAGCCTCATTCTCGGAGCAGGATCGGAAAGCTTTACGAAGTCGATTTTTTCCATCTTTGTTCTCGGAAGTGCATCAACAACAAATATTTTTCTCGGGCAGGCGTAGCCCTCAAAATTCTTCTTGCAGAAGGAGATAAGCTTTTCTGTTATTTCGTTTTCATCTGCATCGGCATTCGTGGGGGAAACAACAAGCTTTACATAGGGCTTGCCGTTTTCGTCGTAGCCCTGACAGGCGCAGGCTTCGTTTATGTAATCAAGCTCAAGAATCTTTTCTTCAATTGTTGCAGGATAAATGTTGTAGCCTGCAATGATGATAATTCTCTTTATTCGGCTTGTGAAAACAAGGTGGCCGTCAGCGTCAAGGAAGCCGACATCACCGGTGCGTACCCATTTTCTGCCGTTTTCGTCGGTGTAAATGCCCGTGTCATGGATTACATCGTCGGGAAGGTAGCGGTTCATCATTGTTTCGCCCGTTATGACAATTTCGCCGATTTCACCGGTGCCGAGCTTTTTTCCTTCTTCGTCCCAGATTTCAACATGAGTGCCGTAAACGGGCCTTCCGACGGTTGTGCTCTTTGCATCGCGCATACCTGAGTTAGCAGTGCACACGGCACACATTTCGGTAAGTCCGTAGCCTCTTCCGAGGTAGCCCTTTGAGCCGAGGGCTTTGATTTTGGTGTTGAAGTAGTCAACAAATTCGTTGCTTACATAATCGCCGCCTGCTGAAATAACAAGCAGGTTTTTAACGCCGTCATTTTCAAAATTGTCAGCTTCAATCATCTTTTGGAACATTTTGGGAACGCCGAGAATTTCAAGCACGCAGTACTTTGCAATGAGATTGTTTGCCTGAATCGGATCAAATTTGGCAATCATAATCGGTTTGTAAGCGTTACAGATTGCATAATGAATTGCAACACCGAGGCCGAAGGCGTGGAAGCAGGGGAGAACACAAAGGGAGTAAGCATTTGTGTAATCGTGCATGGGATCGAGAGTGTACATGCTGTAAGCAAGGAAGTTGAAGGAGTAGTTTGAGTGGATGATTGTTTTGCTTCTTCCCGTTGTTCCGCCGCCGTGAAGATAGATTGCATCTTTTTTGCCGGGGTTTTCTATTGTGGGCACAAGGGGAAGCTCAAGTGAAAGAATGTCCTTATAAATTATAATATTTTCGTTTTCGGGGACGTGTGCATTCTGTGCTTCGTTTGCCTTTGCGTACTGATAAGCAACACCGTCACAGAAGTCGGAGGTGGAGCAGATAATTGAAAGATACTTTTCGCTTACCGATGTGTAGGCACCTGCGAAAAGGTCGAGCATAAAAAGACCTTTACTGTCTGTGTGTCTCATAACCTCCTCAAGCTGTGCAGGAGGGGTGAGGGGGTGAACGAAATTCACAATTGCACCGATTTTTGTAACGGCATAGAATGCAACGGCAGCGTGACCGCAGGTTGGAAGAAAGGCGGTGAAAACATCACCCTCGGAAATGCCCTTTGATTTAAGAAACGAAGCAACCTTTTCAATGTCGCTTAAGAATCTTTCCATTTTTGTTTCACTTTCGACGGGGCCGACAGGTGTCACAAATGCGGTGTAATTTTCTCCGATATCCTTTGAAATACGCTTATAAGAGGAAAGCAGGTAGCTGTAGCAGCTTTCGCTTTCGGGCTTTGTAAGATAATTGTTGGCAGGTATTCTGAAATCGTACATTTTTATACTCCTTTGCTTTAAATGCTAAACAGAATTATACAACTGTTGAATTCCAAAGTCAATGCATAAATTTGATTTAGTTGTAATAATTGTTACACTTTGTTTTAAAATGCAACGAACATAAAACGCGTTAATGAAATGTTTACAATTTTGCATTCTGTGTGGCACAGAAAACCTGTCGGAAAAGGAAAAATAAGCGTAACTTATTGAATTTTTCCTTTCTTTAAGCTATTATAGATAAAGTACAGAAAAGGAGGCACAGACGGATGAAAAAGGTCTTTTCCCGACTTCCTGATGACATTTATCTTTCGGCACTTAACATCCCCGGTACTCACGACAGCTGCACGGTGTACTGCAATATGGAGAATATGAGCCGTTGTCAGAGTCTGACGGTGAAGCAGCAGCTTTCTCTGGGTGTACGGCTTTTTGATATAAGACTCGGTAAAAAGTCGGAGGATTTTTTCCTTGTGCACTCCCTTGCCACCTGCTACAGTGACAAAGAAAAAAAGCAGGA
The DNA here is from genome assembly GCA_045601905.1 of Acutalibacteraceae bacterium. Lineage (GTDB taxonomy): Bacteria > Bacillota > Clostridia > Oscillospirales > Acutalibacteraceae > UBA6857. Next base: position 8,748 of record JAZSAM010000038.1, read on the forward strand.
GCTTTTCTTTGATGAGGTCCTCGGGGCATTCAGAGAATTTTTAAAGGAAAATCCCGATGAAGCCCTTGTTGTCAGCATCAAGCAGGACAGAGGCATAATGAACCGATGGTTCTTTCCTAAGTTTTACCGTAAATACATAAAGGGCAACGAAGGAGAATGGTATCTTAAAAACGAAAATCCCACCCTTTCCGACTGTCGCGGCAAAATGGTGCTTATGAGAAGGTGCAGGGTGTGGAAAAGCTTTCTTAGGGATAGGGATGCAGGACTTGATTTTTCTTACTGGCCTGACCAGAGCGGAAAGAGAAAGACCTCTACCGAAAGCTTTCCCGTTGCTTATGCTTCTTTCAGGGATAAGGAGCCGTCGCTTATGACTCATATACAGGACAGATATTCCCTTGAGCCCCGGATTAAATGGAAGAACTGTGCAAAGCCCTTTCTTGATTCCTGCCGTTCTGATGCGGCAAATGTAAGCATCCACTTTATTTCTACATCCTTCCGCTATCCGGGGGAGACTCTTGAGCGGACTGCTGATGAGCTTAACGGATATTTTTCGGATTATGAGCTGAAAAAGGCTTACAGTCAGGGCTGGATGCTCTTTGATTTCCCGTCTGAGGAGCTTCTTGACAAGGTGATAAGGTCGAATTTTGAAATATACAAGGAGAGGTTAAAATGAAGTTAGCAGTTTTAGGCGGTGGTGGTGTACGCTCACCCTTTCTTGCAAAAAGCCTTGCCCTCGGTGCAAAGGAAACGGGCATAACCGAGGTTGTGTTTATGGATATTGACAAGGAAAAGCTTTATATTTACGGCAAAATTGCAAAGCGCATTGCCTCAATGATTGCTCCCGGGCTTTCCTTTTCACTTACAAGTGATGCCGACGAGGCACTTAAGGATGCGGATTACATCATCACAACAATCCGTGCCGAGGGTGATGAGGGCAGAGTTTTTGATGAGAGAAGCGCACTCAATGAGGGCGTGCTCGGGCAGGAGACAACGGGTGCAGGCGGATTTGCTATGGCTCTTCGCAGCATCCACACCTTAAAGGAGTACTGTGAAAAGGCAAGGAAGCTTTCAAAGCCCGATGCTCCGATTTTCAATTTCACAAATCCCAGCGGACTGGTTACTCAGGCGCTTCGCACAATGGGCTACAGTAACACCTACGGCGTCTGTGACGCACCGAGCGGCTTTCTTCGTCAGCTTAAGGAAATGACGGGAGAGAAGGAGCTTAATTTCCTTTGCTTCGGTCTTAACCATCTCTCCTGGTTTACGGATTTCAGGGTAGGTGAAAGAAATGTCACCGATGAAATTATTAATCATCCCGACCTTTACACTAAAACGGAAATGCGTCTTTTTGAAGAGGGTATCACCGAGCTTTCCGATTACCTTTTACCCAATGAATATCTTTACTTCTATCACTACCGTGACAAGGCAGTTTCTTCGGTGCTTAAAAGCAGTAAAACAAGAGGCGAAACCATCCTTGAGATAAACAATCATATGCTTCTTGAGATGCGTGAGATTGACATCGACAATGATTTTGAAAAGGCATTTCACTGCTTTATGGAGCATTATGCAATGCGTGAAAACAGCTACTTTTCAATTGAAAGCGGAAAGGTACGCGAGGAAAAATTCCCGGTGCCCACCGCTGAAGAATACATAAAGCAGCCCGACAACGGAGGCTATGCCGCAGTTGCCCTTGAATTCATCAAGGCAAAGAATACGGGTAATCCCGTACAGATGGTGCTTTCAATTCCCAATGAGGGCGCACTCGATTTTCTTGAACCTGAGGATGTGTGCGAAATCACCTGTACCGTTGACAAAGAGGGTGTGCATCCTCACAAGGTGAAAAATGTTCCCGAAATGCAGAAGAATCTCATCTGTGCAGTCAAGCATTATGAGAATCTGACTGTTGAAGCCATTATGCAAAAGAGCAAGAAAAAGGCAGTCAAGGCACTTACCGTGCATCCGCTTATCTGTTCTTATCCCATTGCAAAAAAGCTAGTGGATGTTTACAGCGAAAGATACGAAAAGTATATAGGTAAATGGGATGAGTAAGATGCTTTTAAAAGAAACGCAGATCAAGCTCACCTCCGAGGACGAAAAGAGTACACAATTTATTCCTTTTACGGTTCCCGAAGGTGTTTCAAAGCTTTTTATCACCTATGCATATTCGCCGAAAATTCTTGAGGATAAGAAAAAAAGCTATGAGCTGATAAAAGAAAACCTTATCCGTGATGCAGGTGCGGAGTGGACGGAGTACACGGATTATGAGGAGTTTATGCCTCTTAAAAATCTTGTTACTCTTTACTTGCGTTCTCCCGAGGGCTTCCGTGGTGCGGCTCACCGTCAGGCAGACAGTCAGTATCACGAAATCTGTGAGAGCTTTGCCTCACCGGGCTTTCTCAAGGGTAAAATCACGGCAGGTGAATGGCAGCTTTGCCTTAATGTTCACGCTCTTGTGACAGATTTCTGTATCTGTCACATTGAAATTGAAGGGGAGGTGTCACAATGAAAAAATGGTATCCCTGTGAGCTTCATTGCCACACACTTCACTCTGACGGCTCCTTCAGCGTAAACGAGCTTCTCTCTGCCGCAAGAAAAAGAAGGCTTTCGGGCATCTGCCTTACCGACCACAACACAATCTCGGGCTGGGAGGAAACAGATAAAGAAAAAGACCTTGCCGTTTTAAAGGGCATTGAATACACAACCTATCACGGTCATATGCTCTGCCTCGGCACTGAAAAAATAATTGATTTTTTTGATATAAGCAGTATCAACGATACAATTGAGGAAATCCGTGAAAGCGGGGGACTTGTGGGTGTTGCCCATCCCTTCCAGCTCGGCACGCCGATCTGCACGGGCGGACATTGGGATTTCAACATTACAAAATGGGAAAATGTCAATTACATTGAGGTTTTCTCCGAGGGCTGTCCCTATCTCAATACTGCCAACAAAAAGGCAAGAAGGCTCTGGCACAGTTTGCTTGACAAGGGCTGCATAATTGCTCCTTCAATGGGACGTGACTGGCACCGCACAAACGGCGACGTAAATCTTGCCGCCTGCACTTATCTTCTTTGCGAGGACGGTGAGCTTACTGCAGATAAAATGAAAAAGGCAATTGCCGAAGGAAGAACAATGATTACAACGGGTCCCTTCTTCGCCTTCAGCACAAGAGACGGAAAAACTGTCGGAGACACAATTTCAGAGGGCGAAAATGAGCTGACCGTCGAAATCGACTGCACAAGGCAGCAGGAGGTTGCTCCCGGGCAGAAATTCAGCTTTAAGGAGATCCGCCTTGTTTCAAGAGGCGGTGAAGCTGTAAAGACAATTCCCGCAACAGAAAAAAATCTTACCTTCAGCTTTGAAAAGGGACAGTGGTATTCCCTCGAGCTGTGGGGAGACATTGATGATAAGACTGAAACCTTACTCGCATTTACGGGTGCGATTTATGTAGAAAAGGAGAAATGATTATGACGGAAACAAAACAGAAGCGTTATGTCGGCGTTAAGGAAACCCTCATCTACGGCATAGCAAACGGCGGACAGTGTATAGGCTATAACCTTATACGCGGACAGATAAATCTTTATCTGGGCTTTGCACTCGGTGTGGACTTCAAGTACATTGCAATGATGATGGGCTTTATGACCTTCTGGGACGCCTTCAATGACCCTCTTATGGGCTCCATTGTTGACAAGACCCGTACCCGTTACGGCAAGCTCAGACCTTATCTTATGTTTGTTCCCATTCCTCTTGGAATTATGACTGTTCTCTTTTTTGGCGGTGCCTCTTTCCTGGACGGAGTTGAAAATGATATGGTCAAGGTCATCTATATGTTTGTTACATATTTCCTCTGGGAGTTTTTCTACACTATCGGTGATATTCCCTTCTGGGGACTTTCGGCGGCAATTTCACCTAATCCTGAGGACCGTTCAAGAGTCATCAAATCAGCAAGACTCATTTCAGGTATCATCGGCGGTATTCCCGGTCTTATAATGACTCTGTTTATCGGTTTGCGTGATCATGGTAAAATAGATATACCCCTTTCAACATTTTTTCTTATTTTCGGTATTGTGGGCGGTACAATCGGTATGGCTTTGTTTTCACTTGCAGGCTTCTGTACCAAGGAAAGAATTGTCCCTGTCAATGATGAGCCGAAGCTCCTTGACTGCTTCAGGTATCTTTTCAAGAACAAGCCTCTTCTTCTGCTCACGCTTTCCTCTCTCATAGGCACAATTGAAGGAATCGGTGGTAATTTCACCACATATTACTATTCCTTCTCTCTCGGCTTTGCCAGCCTTTCGATTCTTGCAGGTCTTCCCGGTACAATTGCAGGCTATTTCACCTATGCGGTTATGTCGAAGCTTGAAAAGCGTTGGTCAAGCAAGCAGATTGTTACAAGAATTTCGATTTTTAATGCTATGGTTACCGTGATCGTTTTCCTTCTCGGCTGCAGAAGCTACAGAGATCCGTCAGTTATTGTTCCGCTTCTTGCCATCCAGGGCGTTTCTTCAAGTATATGCGGCTCAATTAAGGCTGTTATTCCTACCAAGATGATCAGTGAAACCGTTGATTATATGGAATGGAAAACCGGCGAAAGAAACGAGGGTATGGGTTTTTCGATTCTTACCTTTGTTGGCAAGCTCACGGGATCACTTTCCACCACAATCGGAACTGCACTTATGCCTGTACTCGGTTTTGTTCAACAGAAGGGCGCAAACGGGGAAATTCTTTGGGACCTTCCCGAAGGCGGACCTGTCAACACACGCTTCTGGATGTGGGGGCTTGTCACCTGTATCCCCACGGTTCTGGGACTTCTCGCTCTTATTCCTTACAGGTTCTATGACCTTGAAGGCGAAAAGCTCAGGACAATTCAGGAGGAAAACAGAAAAAGACAGGAAGCAATCGTAAAGGAGGCAGAATAATGGAAAACAAGTGTCCCAAGTGCGGAGAAAAGCTCAGCGTGTTTTACATAAAGCAGAATTGCAATGAGTGCGGTTGCGACCTTCTCAATTACAACAGAGAAGCATCTCTTGAAAGGGATGCAGAAAAAGCTGAAGCAGAATTTGCAAAGCTTGAAAGACTGCTTTCGAAGTTCAAGAGAAAATAAATAAAAGTAAAGGGGCGACGCGGTCGCCCCTTTTTGAATGCAGAGTGCAGAATGCAGAGTGCAGAATTGTGGTCGCGGGCAGGCACGGTCAGCACATCGGTAAGCCGATAGTGTCAGCACATCGGTAAGCCGGTGGTAAGTGCATTACCTACTGTTGTCAAGGTGGAGATTGAAAGAATTTGCGTAGTAAATTGTTTCAATACTACCTTGACGAATGAAAAC
>JAZSAM010000039.1:0-11599 GCA_045601905.1 Acutalibacteraceae bacterium
CGGTAAGAAAACATCTCAGTATAATTCGGAATTCGGAGTTACCGAATTCGGAATTAAGGTTCTGCGACGCATTTGTACTCCCTCAGTGAGGGAGCCAAACGAGCCTTCCTCTCTGAGGAAGGTGGATTTTCCGAAGGAAAAGACGGATGGAGTTCACACCGACATTTCCCCTGAAAGTCGGAGAAAAATCTGTCTCTCCCTATATATCTCAAGCCATCTCTGCGGAACGGAACTTAAAACATAAATTCACCCGTACGTGACAATTCTGCATTTAAACCTGTCCCCGGACTGCTGAGCTTTTCATCCGAAAAGAAAAATCCGCCGATATACGGCGGATCGCATAAAGTGTATTTATAAAGTAATTGAACAAAAACTTTCAAATAAAGATTATGCTTCTTCTGACTCCTTCATCTTTGCAAAGCATTCACTGCAATAAACATCTCTGCCTTCTGTGGGCTGGAAGGGAACCTTTGCTTCGCCGCCACAGCTTGCGCAAGTTGCTGTGAAGAGTTCACGTGCAGGTCTTGCAGCGTTCTTGCGGGCGTTACGGCATTCCTTACAGCGCTGGGGCTCGTTCTGGAAGCCCTTTTCAGCATAGAATTCCTGTTCGCCGGCTGAGAAAATAAAGTCGGCTCCGCATTCTTTGCATTTGAGTGTTTTGTCTTCGTACATGATTTTTTACCTCGCTTGAATTTTAGTTGCCCTTGTCGGAATTGCACCGACTCTTTGGAATCAACGCTCTGCTTTGAGCTAAGGGGCATATTTCAACTGAGCTTTTCTCTCAGCTTTTTTCTGACTCGCTGAAGGGCGCTGTCAACGCTCTTTTGTGTGCAGCCTGCTTCTCTGGCAATTTCTCCGTAGCTGATGCCGCTTAAATAAAGATGGAAAATCTGCTGCTCCTTTTCGGTGAGAACGTCCTTGATGAGGCTGTAAATTCTTTCTGACTCGCTTTGCGAAATGAGGCTTTCCTCGGGCGTGCCGAGGGAGGAAATAAAGTTTTCCTGCTCATCAAGAGGAACAAAGAGCTCTGAGGGGATGCGCTTTTTGGAGTTTTCAGTTCTGACGGCACTGATGATTCTGTTTTTTATGCAGTGGTTTGCAAAGGTGGAAAATGAGGCGCCGCCGTCTTCCTTGTAGGAGTAAACTGCCGAAATGAAGCCCATCATACCTTCCTGGGAAAGGTCCTCCTTTTCCTCGGGGGAGGAGCTGAAGCGAGAGGCGTGGTAATCAGCTGAGGGAAAATACCTTTCCGTAAGAGCAGAAAAAGCCTTACCGTCACTTTTCTTTACCAGGGTGACAAGCTCTTCATCTTCCAAAAGAGAATAATCCAACATCTGATTGCCTTTCTTCGAAATTGATATTATGAATATTGTATAACAAAACTTTTCCTAAGTCAACATAATTTTTATACAAAATGCACAAGTGATTTTTGTGTTATTCTGCTAATAAAAAGCATTTTATTATATAAAAACAGACTTTCCGTCGCCGAAGTGACTGAAAAGTCTGTGTGATAAATCAGAGTATTGTTCCGCCACCGACAACGGTGTCGCCGTCGTAAAGCACGACAGCCTGCCCCTTGGCAATGGCTCTCTGAGGCTCGTCAAAGACGACGTGAAGAAGGTCATCCTCCTCTTGAGTAACGGTTGCCCATTGCTCCTGATGCTTGTAGCGCACCTTTGCTTTTACACGGATGGGTGCTTTAAGCTCATCGCAGGTTATGAGGTTGATTTTATTGGCATAAAGGCTTTTTGTGAAAAGGCTTTCATTGTCGCAAAGGATGACACGGTTGTTTTCTGTGTCCTTTTCCTTGACGTACATCGGAGCAGGAAGTGCAAGGCCGAGCCCCTTTCTCTGTCCGACGGTGTAACGGATGATGCCCTTGTGTCTGCCGAGCACCTTTCCCTCGTCGGTAACAAAATCGCCCTCGGGGAAGGTAAGTCCGCTTTCTTTTTCAATGAAGGAGGCATAATCACCGTCGGGCACAAAGCAGATGTCCTGGCTTTCGCCCTTTTTTCTGATAAGCTCAAGTGACTCTGCTTTTTGACGCACATCGTCCTTTGTGAATTCACCGAGAGGGAAAACCGTGTGGGAGAGCTGATGCTGGTTAAGACAGTAAAGCACATAGCTCTGATCCTTGTTGGGGTCGAGGCCTTTTTTCAGAAGATATCTTCCCGTCGCTTCGTCATTTTCAATCCGTGCGTAGTGTCCCGTTGCGATGAGGTCAAAGCCCTTTTCGAGTGCCATGTCAAGCATCAGCCCGAATTTGAGATTTTTGTTGCAGATGATGCAGGGATTGGGTGTGCCTCCGTTTATATAGGTTGAAATGAAGCTTCTGATTACCTTTTCGTAAAAGGGCTTCTGCAGGTCGGCAACCTCAAAGGGAACGCCGAGCTTAGAAGAAACCGCTTCGGCATCCCTTACTGACTCGCCGCTGTCATTTTCATTTTTATAAAAGCAGCAGTTTACCGCAGTGACATCAAAGCCCTCTTCCTTAAGAAGGTAAGCAGACATTGCACTGTCAATTCCACCGCTCATTCCGAGCATTACTTTTTTATTCATAGCAAAATCCTTTGTAGAAATATTACCTAAAATTATATATTCTATCTACGGTCTTGTCAAGGGAGGGGGAATTGCCTTTTGTTGGGCAGAAAAATTAAAAAATTAGTAAAAAAATAAGGCACTTTTTATGTTGCTTAAGAGTAAATAATGTATTATAATAATATAATAATGCCGATATTGATTTAAGTTTATGAATCCGCACTACGGAGGTATATTATGAGTAAGATTTTGATTGTTGATGACGATTCCGCCATTGCCAACCTGATTTCCGATGTCCTTGAGGACGAAGGCTTTGAAACGGTTGTGAAAAATGACGGCAAAAGCGCCTATGATTACATTTCGGCAAATGCAAAGGATCTTTCACTTATAACTCTTGACATCATGATGCCCGGATTTTCCGGTATAGATCTTTGCAAGTTTGTCAGAAGCCAGGTAAGCTGTCCCATCATTTTTGTTTCCGCAAAGGGTAAAACCACGGATATGATTGAGGGACTCGAATCCGGCGGCGACGATTACATCTCAAAGCCCTTCGTGGTTGAGGAGCTTGTTGCAAAAATCAAGGCAAACCTCAGAAGAGAGCAGCGTAACCTTTACGGCACCGACAGTGACATCATCAAGGTCGGCGACATCGAAATTTCAGTCGGCTCATTTGAGGTAAGAAAAAACGGAAATACGGTTCCTTTTTCAACAAGAGAATTTCAGCTTCTTCAGTACCTTATGGAAAATGCAGGCAAGGTGCTTACAAGAGAGCAGATTTTTGTGCATGTCTGGGATACGGAATTCGGTGACATCGGTACCGTTGCCGTTAACATCAAGAGCATCCGTGACAAAATTGACCCCAATAACGAATACATAAAAACTGTCTGGGGTGTAGGGTATAAATTTGTAAAATCCGTAAAATAAAGAGGTGAGGAAAATGAAGCAGGATAAAAAGGCAACCTTTCTTGTTGTGCTGATCTTGCTGGGGGCGATTACTGCCTTTGCGTTTTCCTATAACTCATCAGTTACCACTGCGGTTACAAATGCTGCCTACAATGACAACGAAACTCTTCGTGAGTATAACAACGAGATAATCCGTAAGCTTATCGCAGAGCCCTCGGTCAGCAGCTGGCAGAACATTGTGGATCAGTATGAGGATGTCGTTATTGTAATTGAAAACAGTGAAAACGATGTTGTTACGAAATCTGTAGGAAGAACCTGGACTGCCCTTGATGTCAAGGTGCAGACTCCCTTTGAGTATAAGGGTAAGGCCTATCTTATTAAATCCTCGGTTTACCTGCTCAGGGATTATATAACCGATGTGCGTTTGCTTGTAAAGTTTGTTTTCGTTGAGTTTCTCATCGGTCTTTCCGCGTTGAGCCTTTTGCTGTTTATTGTCTACAGCATTATGTCAAAGCCCTACAAGGCAGTATATAACGCAATGGAAAACTACGATAAAACGGGGCAGCTTGAGGATATTGTCATAAAGGGCTATGCAGGACAGGTTTACAGGCGATTTGCTTCCGTTACGGAGAATCTGTCACGGCAGCAGAATAATCAGAGGCGGATTATCGCTTCGATTTCCCACGACATAAAAACACCGCTTACATCAATTCTCGGCTATACCGAAAGGCTCAGAAACGACAGTATACCGCAGGAAAGAAAAGAGCGTTACCTTGATACTGTCTATATGAAAAGCTGTGAGCTTCTCGAGCTTGTAGATGAGTTTGACGAGTATCTCAGCTACAATCTTATAACAAACCTCAAAACAGAGCGGATTTTTGTTGAGGAGCTTTGTGAAAGAATCAGAAACAGCTATGCTGACGAATTTGAGGCGGCAGGTATAAGCTTTCCTGTTATCAACAGGTGTGCACCGAAGGAGAGCATTTCTGTTGATTTGCTGAGAATGAAACGAGTGTTCAACAATATTTACTCCAACTCCTTCAAGCATCTTGACAAGGATGAAAAAAGCATAGAAACTGTCTTTGAGTCGGACGGAAAAAAGATTTACATAACCGTTACTGATAACGGTGAGGGTGTCAGCGAGGACAAGCTCGACATCATCTTTGAGCCTCTCTACACCTCTGATGAGGGCAGAAAGGTTGCAGGTCTCGGACTTGCGAACTGCCGTGAAATAATCGCGGCTCACGACGGAAAAATTTACGCCCGCAAGCCTGAAAACGGCGGTCTTAGCATCTGCATTGAGCTTGATAAGGCGGGGAAAAAACATAAATTCAGAAAAGCAGGAGATACATGATGGATAAAGAAAAAATTGAGCAGCTTCTCGGTAATATAAAGCGCGGTCTCGGTACCGCCCTCAAGAGTGTCGGAGGCTTTGTCAACGGACACAAAACGCTTACTGTTGTTGTGTGTGCTGTTTTTGCAGTTGTGCTGACCGTTACGGTTTTTGTTATGGATAAGCTTAACCGCATCAATTACGACGACGGAAGCAATCCCTCTCTTATGTATACAGAGCCTGCAACCTCTTCAACCCCGGCAATAACCACTACCGAGAAAAAGGGAAAATTCACCTCCTTCAAGGCCGCTGACGGAAGCACTGTCTTTACTGACGGCTCCTATGTCAATACCATCGGTGCAGGTATACTCAATGACGGCACTACAATTTATCCCACGGGCATTGTTGTTTTCCAGGACGGAAGCTACATCATCGGCTCGGGAATTAAAATCGGCAAGGACGGAATTGCAACCTTCTCTGACGGAAGTCAGCTTCATATGACGCTTTTCTCCATCGGCAAGGACGGAAGAATCCTTTCAAAATCACCTGACGGCTCAATCAACATAATCAACCACGTTGCAGAGCAGGCAGTCATCAACTCTGCTCAGGGAACACAGCAGCTTAATCCCAATGCACCTCAGACCACAACAAGACCTGCAGATTCACTTTCCCAGATAGGAAACAATTCTCAGCCTCAGCAGACTCCCATCGTCAACAACACTCCTGCTCAGGATGTGGACGATGTTGTAATTGAGGATGTTATGGCAAATGTTGATGAATCCGTCAAGCAGGAAATTCAGCAGAACGACCAGGCGATTGCCCAGAACAGAAACAACAAGGAAATCTGGTATAACGACGATGTTGTAAACATTCTTCTTATGGGTATCGACAACGGCGGAAGAAACTATCCCTACGGCAGATCTGACGCAATGATCGTTGCAAGCATCAACAAGAAAACAAAGGCAATCAAGCTTGTTTCCTTTGCAAGAGCCGCTTATGTTGCAATTGACGGCTATGCAAACACCCGTCTCAACCACGCTCACGGCTACGGCGGTGCCGCACTTGCAATGGACACCATTGAAAAGAACTACAAAATCAGAATTGATAATTACATCAGCACAACCTTTGACGCCTTCAAGCAGCTTATCGATTCTCTCGGAGGTGTTGATATAGGTCTTACCAAGGCGGAAATCCGCGACGAGACAATCAAGTACGCCCTTTCACTTCAGGGCTACGACAATCTTGTTCCCGGCACCTACACACTCAACGGCTATTCGGCACTCAACTATGTAAGACTCAGAAGCATTGACTCTGACAAGGAGCGTACCCAGAGGCAGAGAAATGTCCTTGTTGCCCTTGCAAACAAGGCAAAGACAATGAGCGTTATTGAGCTTAATAATGCCCTTAATCAGGTGCTTCCCTATGTAACCACAGACCTTTCAAGAAGTGAGATTCTCGGCCAGGTTATGAATGTGCCCTCCTATCTTTCGGGTAACATTGAGCAGTATGTTCTTCCGCACAAGTCATCGGCACTTCAGCTTATTGACGGCTTTGAGGTTGTTCTCGTAGATTGGGACAACGAAATCAATTACACTCACGAGGTCTTCTATCAGGGCTTGGATGTAAAATACGTCACCGGTTGAGGTAGCAAAAATGATATTAAAGAAAAATGATGATATCCGACTTGAAATTACCGCTTTCACTTCATTGGGAAGCGGTATCGGTCGTTTTGAACAAATGGCAGTTTTTGTTGACGGCACGGCACCGGGGGATGTGATTACTGCCCACATCATCAAGGTGAAAAAGAATTATGCTATCGGTAAGGTGCAGAAATTCCACAAGAAGGCAAAATGCAGAATCGAAAGCGACTGTGAGGTTGATTCGCGTTGCGGAGGCTGTGCCTACAGGCACATTACCTACGAAAAGGAGCTTGAAATCAAAAAGCAGTCCGTTACCGATGCAATGAAGCGGATTGGCGGAATTGAGCTTGAGTGCGAGGAAATCCTTAGCATTGAAAAGCCTGAGCATTACCGCAACAAGGCACAGATTCCCGTCGGAATGAGCGATGACGGAAAAATCCTCACGGGCTTTTACTCAAAAAAGAGTCACCGCATAATTGATTGCGATGACTGTAAGCTTCAGCACAGTTCCTTTAGTAAAATCATTAAAGCCGTTAAAAAATACGCTTACGAAAATCCCGTTACGATTTACGATGAGGAAACGGGTACGGGACTTCTTCGCCACATTTACTTAAGAAAGGGCGTTAAAACGGGCAATCTGATGGTTTGCCTTGTAATCAACGGCAACGACATTCCGAGAAGAGAAAGACTCATTGAGGCGCTTCTTGAGACAGATGAGAGCATCACAAGTGTTGTACTCAACAAGAACAAAAAAGAAACAAACGTTGTGCTAGGCGAAGAATGTGAAACAGTTTACGGAAGTGATTTCATTGAGGATGAGCTTTGCTCTCTCCGCTTCAGGATTTCACCTCTTTCGTTTTATCAGGTAAATCCCGAGGGCACCGAGCTTCTTTACAAAAGAGCGAGGGATTATGCCGGTCTTACGGGCGAAGAGGTGCTGCTTGACCTTTACTGCGGAGCAGGCACAATCGGGCTTACCATGGCAAAGAAGGCAAAGCAGGTAATCGGTGTCGAAATCATCCCTCAGGCAATCGAAAACGCCAAGGAAAACGCAAGGCTCAACGGCATAGAGAATGTGAGATTTATCTGTGACGATGCAAAGGGTGCGGCAAAAACACTTTACGACGAGGGCATCAGGCCCGATGTTGTGGTTGTTGATCCGCCGAGAAAGGGCTGCAGCACCGAGGTGCTTGAGACAATTTCCCGAATGGCTCCCGACAGAATCGTTTATGTTTCCTGCGACCCGTCAACCCTTGCAAGGGACTGCGGAATCATGAAGGAGCTCGGCTACGACGCGGTGAAGCTTTCAGCCGTTGACATGTTCCCGCGAACGGTTCATGTCGAGACGGTTGTACTTTTGTCCCAACGCAGACCTGACACACATATTGACTTTTAAATTAACCTTGATAAGTTTGACTTAAGGTATTCACATAATCGACTGACCTCCTGTTATAAGGTAGAACAAAGCTACCGGATAACAGGAGGTCATTTTAATGTTTTTATTCGTATATTTTTACAGCCCCCGTTTAATCAATAATGCTTGTCAACCGTTTCACCGATTGCCCTGAGGAGCGAATCCTCGTGGCTTAACGGGAGATCGCAGCTGTAATGCCATATCATAACACCGCCAAAACCGTTGTTGATGGCATATTCGGTTTTCTGACTGATAATCTCAGAGGTGTTGAACCAGCAATCCTTGTTTATTTCATCGCAATGATACCAGCCGTCCTTGTTCATTTTATCATAACAGTCAATAAAGTCATACCAATAAGGTGACATATCCTTAGGTCTTGAATAGAAAGGAAGACCGATATTTATTTTGTCTTTAGGAACTCCTTTATACTTAAGCTTTTTAATCTGATTGACAGTATCCTCGTAGGTTGCGTGCTTTCCGTTTGCATCAGTATAATCATAGGTCATAAGCTCAAGAGTGTCAATAGCCGAAACAGCTTCGGATGTTAAGGAAACATTCCAGGCACTGAGTGCAACACCGAGGGTGTAATCGTCACACAGATATGATCTGAGTGAAACAAGAAATTTGTTAAAATAATGCCACGCATCACTTGTAATCGGGTATTCATAGTCAAAGTGAACGCCGTCAAAGCCATATTTTTTAAGAACCTCAAGAACATTTCCTTCAAGAGCTCCGCTTTTAAAGGCTTTGTTGTGCTCCGTGCTCTGTGCTTTCATCTGCTGCTTCCATTCATCGGAATCCGTGCTGCCCCGAGGTCCGAGCAGATTGAGAGTGATATGAATATCCCTGTCGCCGATGACGTCACGAGCTGCAGACATAACCCTTTCCATTTTTGCTTCGTCATATTCGATTTCGCCTTTACTGTTGAAGCTGGCACACTCGAAAATGATAAGGTCAGTTATAATGCCGAAATCCTCGGAACGAAGGTCGGCAGGGGACTGAACACTGTCACCTCTTACATAGGATGTTACTCTGAAATTTTCCGCTTTACCTTTAAATCTGAAGGGACGGGTAAAAAAAGCAATAACAAAGGTGAAAAAACGGAGTATTATCTGAATAATTGTAGCCATAATTTTATCTCCTGTTTATTTGTTTTCCCAATTTATAACAAGCTCATCGCCAAGTGAAGCACCGTTATTGGTGGGATACCACTTTTTGCCGAGAGTAATATCACTTTCATTACCTGACATATTGACCCTAAGCAATGATGTACAACTGTAAAAAGCATATTCGTCAATTCTTGTTACACTTGCCGGAACAGTAACTTCCTTCAGCGATGAACAGAAACCAAAGGCATCCTTTCCGATTACTTCAAGTCCGTCAGGTAAAATGATTTCTTTGAGGTCGCATAAAAAGAAGGCTTTTTCTTCTATTGTTTTAAGAGTAGAAGGAAGCTTGATTTCCTTAAGGTCCGAACACTTATAAAATGCCTTGGAGCGAATTGTCTCTACACCTTCAGGGATTTCATAAGAAACAGATTTAATTTCGTTACCGTTTTCGTCCTTATCGGTAACCACGCCTCTTTGCGGAGGGTAGAAAAGAACCGTTTTCATATCCTTGGTATAAACAACACCGTCAACATCGCATATATATGGGTTGTTATCGTCAACTTCTGTTTTTGTCAATTTTTTGCTGTTGCCGAACGCCCAGTCTGAAATCTCTCTGACATTTTTACCTATTGTAATCTCTGTTGCATATTCAAGGTTTGTGGCAGAAAAATCAGCAATCCTTGTTACGGGTACACCATCATATTCATCAGGAATAACTATTTTGGTTACGATCGTTTTGTTGGGCACCTTTATTACGGTTGCTTCACCGTTTTCAATTGAATATGTAATGTCTGTGTTACCGACAAAAAGGGTATCGAGATCGACTTCACCGCAGGCGGAAAGGCTAAAGCATAAAACCGATGTAAGAAGTAAAACAGTTATTATTCTTTTCATTGTGCCACCTCCGCAATTTCTGTTTCTTTTTCCGAAGTATCACTGCTTTCGGATTCTTCAAGCCGCTTTTGTAATTCGTCAACACACATATTATACTTTTCTTTTGTCAGATCATAGAAGAAAAACGGGATTGTGCAAAGCAAAAGACTTGCAACATTAAACCAAATATGTATACCGCAAACCTTATTGAATATTTCTGTATCGTAAAAGATATTCCAGTCGGCTGCATAGCCTGCTTTTTCAAGAATCCATGGAGCAAGATAACCTAAAGCAAGGTTAAGCGGGTTTGTAAGCCAGGAATAAACACCTGAGACTGAGTCGCATCGCTCGCCGTATTTCCACTGATGATAAATCTGCACGTCAGCTCCGAGACCTTGTGTAACTCCCGAATCGATAGGCTGAATTGTGTTTCTCAGGAAGAGACAAATAAGATAAATCCAAATGCTTTCTGTCTTGATTGCAAGAAGCATTCCGAGGACAAAAATAACAGAAACCATTCTGGAAACAATGAGGATGTTCTTTTTCTCAAATTTTTTCACAAGCCAGACACACCCGAGATTGCCCGGTGTCATACCGATAACAACAAGGTTAACGGCAATGCCGTAAATAGCCTGATCTCTTAGTGAATAAACAAACCACCACTGAAGAAGGTTATTGATCATCCACTGCCACTGACCTAAAACATTGGATATGTTTATCATCCACAGGTATTTGTTTTTCAAAGCATTTTTTGCACCCTTGAAGAACGAGACCTTCTTTCTTTTTTCAATATCTTCTTCTATGGTACGCTCTTTACAGAAAAGAGCCGTAAGCGACAAAAGAGCACCGATAAAAGCGAAAATGGGCACAAAAACTTTATATGTTTGGGCACTTGTATATCCGCCTGTTGATATTATAAGCATAGGAAAAATCATCTTTATAACTGATGAAGGGAATCCCGTAATAATCGGTACGATGGAATAAAGCTTCTGCCTTTCATAGGTGTTAGGAGTCATATATTGAACCATACCGTTAACGCCGATGAAGCTGTTATAGAAATAGTTCATCATTGTAAAAGCCAGGTGAAGTACAACAAGCTTTGTTACATAGGGAACATCATAAACCGGAAGATACGGAATTATTGAAATAAGAATTGCTGCAGGAACGGCACAAATAACAATGAAGGGCTTTACTCTGCCGTGCTTTGCACAGAAAAGACGGCGGATTATCCATGTAATGTATCCCGTGATGCCGCTGCTGACAAGGATGTTACCGACAATCTGAGGTAAACCAATCATTATACCCTCAAAGGCATTGGTGGGAACAAAGTAGCACAGAGCACCCAATAAAAGCTGACCCAGATATGTTGCGTGAGCAAACACCTTCATTTTAGGCGTAAGTCTGCCATGATTTTCATAAAGCAGCATTCCGATAGGATTCGTAAACATAAAAATATATCCTATTACGGTCGATATAAGGTTAATCATATAGAAATCCATGGCGGGAATTTCCATGATAGCTCCGCAGAAGAATGCGGCCGAAAAAGTCATAATTTCTGAAGCAGACACAAAAATATATGTACCTGCCTGAGATGCTGTGTAAGCCGCCATCTCCTTTAAAGTCAGGTATTCTCCTTCACCCGGTGTGTTCCAATGGCTTCTGACATAGCCGGGAAAGGTTTTTACTTTTGATACGATTTCTGAAACATTCATTCTTTATCCCCCAATCTTTTTTTAGATTATACAGCATTTTAAAAATAAATGCAACAATTGTAAAGCAATACTTAAGT
>JAZSAM010000040.1:0-73775 GCA_045601905.1 Acutalibacteraceae bacterium
CGTCACCCTAAGGTGACAGCAATCGAACCCAATAAGTCTTAAATGTCCGCTTTGCAGCACCTTTGAAATTTTTTCTCCTCGCAATACGCGAGTATTACTTCGTCGAAGAAAATCCCAAATGCACTACAACTTGAACATTTAAGATTCTTCGAAGTTTAAAGGGAGAAGATTTTTATCGTAACAAGGCAAAAACCGCAGGAAGGCTCGCGCCTTTCAAGGCTTTTTAACGCTGTTACGGTGAAAATATGCCCCATTAAACCTTATTTGGTTCGAATACTGTCACCTTACGGTTTCGTTAGTTTTAATAATCTTTGTGAAATTAACAACAAACAGGAAAATTTCGATAAGAGCAATGGGAACCATTTCCATAAGTGAACTTTTGCCCACAACGGCAAAAATTACAACAAAGGTCATCAGTATCATCACCGTGCAAAGAGCAAGAACCGGGAAGCTTCTGTGTAGCTTTCTTTGCAGAATGAAGAAAAGAAGAATTGGGGCAACCGTGAGTGCAATGAAAATTCCCGTTGCAACCCAGTGAGCAATTCTTTTGGGATTCCAATCAGCAATGCTGTGACCGAGAGTCAGAGCGATCATTGACATTGAAATGAAAGCAAGAACGCAGAGGGTGTCATAGAATTTGCTTTTGTAGCTGAATTTTCTGTACATATACTGGGTGTTTGCAATGATGCCACCTGAGGTGAGAATTCCCCAGATCCAGAAGAAAAGCTTTCTTTCCTCACAAAGAAGAGAGAGAGTACCAAGCTCTGAAGCAGGATTGTTGCCCCACATAAAGGGGAGTACGAGACCGTAAACGAAACCGCAGGCAAGAATTGCAATGCAGAATACCTTTGAACTGAAAATGCTTTTTACCAATTTTTTTAAATTTCCTTTCTTTTTTTTACACTTTTCGGTAAATTATACACCTTTTGACGATTTTTTTCAAGACGTATAATGACGAATTACGGTTTATTGAAGGTAACAAAAATGAAACCTTATTTGTTGTTTTGTTGACAGTGAAAGCGAGAGTGTGTTAAAATTAAATTGCAAATGAAAGGAAGGAAGTGTTTATTATGGCAGGACCCGGTGGCGGTAGCTCAGGCGGCGGTGGCGGAGGAGGCTTTTCCGGCGGCGGCTTCGGCGGAGGTTCCTTCGGCGGCAACTTCGGCGGAAGTAATAACGGCGGAAGCTTCGGCGGACATCATCACGGACATCATCACCACGGCCCGTTTTTCGGCGGACCCTTCTTCGGCAGAAGGAGAACTTATGTCGGCGGCGGTTGTGGAGGCGGAATTTTTACTGTTATTGTCTTTGGTATGTTTTTTACGTTCGGTTTGATGTGGTTTTTCGGTGAGACTTCTCAGATTACGGTCAACGGTGAACCGGTTTATATCGTTGAAGACGGAATTGTCTATGACGAAGCAACCATGCAGGATTATGCCAATGAACGCTACAAGGATGCTTTTGACGATTATAAGGGCTATGAGGATAACATTCTGCTCGTTTTCCTTGCCAATGAGGAAGCTGACGGGTATTTTACAATTGCCTGGGTCGGAGATAACATCAGACCTGAAATCAACGGAATGTTCGGTGAGTACACTGAGTACGGCGAGTATATGAATCAGTACATCAATACAGATTATTATGCCTACAGCCTCGACACAAACCTTGCTGATGTTGTTGCAGCAATGGAAAAGAGCATTGTTGAAAGGGAATTTGATTCTTCCTTCAGATCACAGGCAACGGTTGATGAGGAAAAAAAGAGTGAGATTATCAACTATACGGATTTTGAGCTTAACACCGAGCTTGTGAACGCTGCTCTTGAAAGCTTTACTGAAAAAACAGGTATTCCCTGTGTGATTGTCGCTGACATGGCTGAAGAGGTGTTCGGCGTTAATGAGAATGCAGTTATGGGCATTGTCGGAACATCTTCTGTTACCTTGCAGGACAATATGAACAGTTCACCGTCTTCAGTAAATGTTAAAGTAACTCCTGCAAAAATCATCCTTGCCGTTGTAGCGGTGATTGCGTGTGTGGCATTGATTGTTGCAGTTTGGCGTCCGATAAAGACCAAGGCAAAGGCTTCTGATGAAAAGAAAGGTAACAGTAAAAACGATATGCCCTGGGAAAGCTGAGGTATATAATAATCTTAAGGCACAGGGTCTGCAGCTTTGCATGCTCTGTGCTTTCTTGTTCCCTCGTACCTCAGCCCTCGGTCCCTAAATTTGCTATTTTAAAAATTACATCCCCCTATGCTTATTTTTTATGCCTAAACACTTGAAAAATAATCAATAATGTTATAAAATAGCAAATGGTGTTTTTTAATTCTAAATGTTATTAACGAAAGGAAAGAACAGAATGAACGTATTAAACAAGAAATCAGTTGAAGACATTGACGTAAGAGGAAAAAAAGTTCTCATCCGTTGCGACTTCAACGTAAAGATGGAAGACGGCGTAATCACAAGCGACAAGAGAATCGTTGCTTCCCTTCCCACAATCAAGTATCTCCTTGACAACGGCGCAAAGGTTATCGCTTGCTCACACCTCGGCAGACCCAAGGGTGAATTCAAGCCCGAATTCTCACTTGCTCCTGTTGCAGTAAGACTCGGCGAGCTTCTCGGTATCGAAGTTAAGATGGCAAAGGATGTTGTTGGCGAAAGTGCACAGGCTCTTGCAGCAGACCTCAAGGAGGGTGAAGTTCTTCTTCTTGAAAACGTTCGTTTCCATAAGGAAGAGACCAAGAACGATCCCGAATTCTCGAAGGCTCTTGCTTCACTTGCAGAAATCTATGTAAACGATGCTTTCGGTTCAGCTCACAGAGCTCACAGCTCTACAACAGGTGTTGCTGATTACCTTCCCGCAGTAGGCGGTTATCTCATCCGTAAGGAGCTCGAGTACATCGGCGGTGCTCTTGAAAATCCCAAGAGACCTCTCGTTGCTATCCTCGGCGGCGCAAAGGTTTCCGATAAGATCGGTGTTATCACAAACCTTATGGACAAGGTTGACACTCTCATCGTAGGCGGCGGTATGGCTTACACCTTCTTTGCAGCACAGGGCCACACAGTAGGTACATCAATCTGCGAAGAAGACAAGATTGACCTTGCAAGAGAAATGATGGAAACAGCAAAGGCTAAGGGCGTTAAGTTCCTTATCCCCGTAGATAACAGAGTAGGTCTTGAATACAGCGCTGATACAGAGCACAAGATTGTTGATTCAGATGACATTCCCGAAGGTTGGATGGGTCTTGACATCGGTCCCAAGACTGAAGAGCTCTTCGCAGATGCAATCAAGGGTGCAGGTACAGTAATTTGGAACGGACCTATGGGTGTTTCCGAATGGAAGAACTTTGCTTCAGGTACAATCGCAGTTGCAACAGCAGTTGCAGAAAGCGGTTCAATCTCAATTATTGGCGGCGGTGACTCAGCTGCAGCAGTTCAGAAGCTTGGCTTTGCTGACAAGATGAGCCACATCTCAACAGGCGGCGGTGCTTCACTCGAATTCCTCGAGGGTAAGGAACTTCCCGGTGTTGTTGCTCTCAACGATAAATAAGAGTAGTCAGTAGGCAGTAGGCAGGGCTCAGAAGGAGGCTGATTCGGGATCGGGAATCCGGAATGCGGAATTGGGAATTGAAGGTCGCTTCGCTCCGGATTATATGACGGCTACAGCAATGCAAATACTGTCAAATCAAACGGAATTTAAGAATTATTTATAATAAATTTCCCG
Source organism: Acutalibacteraceae bacterium (assembly GCA_045601905.1). GTDB lineage: Bacteria > Bacillota > Clostridia > Oscillospirales > Acutalibacteraceae > UBA6857. Next base: position 3,721 of record JAZSAM010000040.1, read on the forward strand.
TGGGAGATGTCAGTGTAACTGACAGAGGGCATTATAATGCGGCGCAGCCCCACAATTCTGCATTTTGCATTCTGCATTCTGCATTAAAACGGCGTCACTATTTAATATTAAAGGAGTATAAAAGTTATGAACAAAGCTACACGTAAGGCAGTTATCGCAGGTAACTGGAAAATGAATATGACTCCCTCTCAGGCGAAGGCACTCATCGAAGAAATGAAGCCCCTCGTTGCAGGTGCTGACTGTGAAGTTGTTCTTTGCGTACCCTTCGTTGACATTGCAACAGCAATTGAAGCAGCAAAGGGCTCAAACATCAAAATCGGTGCTGAAAACGTACACTTCAAGGCTTCAGGTGCATACACAGGCGAAATTTCAGCTGAGATGCTCAAGGAATGCGGCGTTGAATATGTTGTTGTAGGTCACAGCGAAAGAAGACAGTACTTCGGTGAAACAGACCAGACTGTAAACCTTCGTTCACTTGCTGCCCTCAAGGCAGGCCTCAAGCCCATCATCTGCGTTGGTGAAACTCTCGAGCAGAGAGAGCTCGGCTACACAGAGACTCTTCTTAAGTATCAGACAAAGATGGCTCTTACAAATGTAAGTGCTGAAGAACTCAAGAATGTTGGTATCGCATACGAGCCTGTATGCGCAAACGTCACAGGTGTTACTGCAACAGCTGACCAGGCTGACGAGGGTAACGGCTACTGCCGTGCTGCAATTGCAGAGGCTTACGGTGCAGACGTTGCTGAAACTGTTACAGTTCAGTACGGCGGTTCAATGAACGCAAAGAACGCTGCAGAGCTTGTTGCAAAGGTTAACGTTGACGGTGGTCTCATCGGCGGCGCATCACTCAAGGCTGAAGACTTCTCAGTTATTGTAAAGGCAGCTTCCGAGCAGAAATAAAATTCAGAGGGGCTCAATGAGCCCCTTTTTAATGCAGAGTGAATTTTTGTATATCAGAACAAAAAAGGAGCATTTTAAAATGAAAAAACCTGTATTATTATGTATCATGGACGGCTTCGGCAGAAATGACGAAGCTTACGGCAACGCAATCGAAGCTGCAGCAACTCCCAATCTCGATAAAATTATGAAGGAAAACCCTATGACCTTTATCGGTGCATCGGGTATGGATGTAGGTCTTCCCGACGGTCAGATGGGTAACAGCGAGGTTGGTCATACAAATATTGGTGCAGGCCGTGTTGTTTACCAGGAGCTGACCCGAATTACCAAGTCCATCAAGGACGGCGACTTCTTTAATAACGAGGCACTCAAGGGTGCAATGGAAAACTGCCTTAATAACGGCAGTGCACTTCACCTTATGGGTCTTATGAGTGACGGCGGTGTTCATTCACACAACACTCACATGTATGCTATTGTTGAAATGGCAAAGAAGATGGGACTTAAGGAGGTTTATGTTCACTGCTTCCTTGACGGACGTGACGTTCCTCCCGCATCAGGTGCTGACTTCGTTCAGGAAACCTGCGACAAGCTCAAGGAAATCGGTCTCGGTAAGGTTGCTACAGTAATGGGCAGATATTACGCTATGGACAGAGACAACCGTTGGGACAGAGTCGGCAAGGCTTATGCTGCAATGGTTTACGGCGAAGGAATCAAGGCTGAATGTCCTGTTGCCGCAATCAAGGAAAGCTATGAAACAGTCGATGCTGACGGTAAAAACCTCACCGACGAGTTCGTTCTTCCCACCGTTTGTGCTGAAAATGCGTGCATCAAGGCAAACGACAGCGTTGTATTCTTCAATTTCCGCCCTGACAGAGCAAGAGAAATCACAAGAACATTTGTTGATGAGGCATTTGACGGCTTTGAAAGAAGAAACGGCTTCTTCCCGCTTTACTATGTATGTATGACACAGTATGATGCAACAATGCCCAATGTTCATGTTGCCTTCAAGCCTCAGACTCTTGAAAACACCTTCGGTGAATACCTTGCAAAGATGGGCAAGACTCAGCTTCGCATTGCTGAAACTGAAAAATATGCTCACGTAACCTTCTTCTTCAACGGTGGCGTTGAAAAGCAGTATGAGGGCGAGGACAGAATCCTTGTTGCTTCACCCAAGGTTGCAACCTACGACCTTCAGCCCGAAATGAGTGCTTATGAGGTAACCGAAAAGGTAACAGAGGCAATCAGAAGCGGTAAGTATGATGCAATCATTCTCAACTTTGCCAACTGTGACATGGTAGGTCACACCGGTATCTTTGATGCTGCAAAGGCAGCTGTTGAAGCTGTTGACACCTGCGTAGGCAAGGTTTACGATGCAGTAAACGAAATGGACGGTGTAATGCTTATCACAGCTGACCACGGTAATGCCGATAAGATGTATGAAGCAGACGGTTCACCCTTTACTGCCCACACAACAAATCCCGTTCCCTTTGTAGTATGCGGTTGGGACTGTGAGCTTCGTGAGGGCGGAAAGCTTTGCGATATCGCTCCTACAATGCTCAAGATTATGGGACTCGAGCAGCCTGCAGAAATGGATGGCGAAAGCATAATTAAATAAAAAAGAAGTTCAGCTGCGGTGTTGTTCCGCAGCTGATTATTTTGTTAAGGTGAGGTTAATAAAATTTTAATATATTCGGAAATTTGTCTTGAAAATGAATTAGAAATGTGTTATTATAAGAGAAAAAAAGAAAGGGGTAAGAACCATGAAAAAAATAGTTTCAGTAATTCTTTCAATTCTTATGATTTTTGCCGTGATGGCTCCTGCGGTAAGTGCAGCAGACGAAAAGGAAGTAACGGTTTATGTCGAAGGCTACGGCGACGCTCTTTACGGTAAAAGCGGTGAACAGGCTTTCCCTGTAGACCTTGGTCTTGTTGAAAAGCTTGAGGTAATGCTCGGCGACCTTCTTGCTAATCTCGCTTGGGCTGAGCTTACAGGTGATTACACCAGGTACAGTCAGCAGCTTTACGATCTCATTGCTCCCGGTTATGCTGACTTAAAGCTTGATAACAACGGCGAATCAAGAAAAGATGACGGCACATGGTACGACGGTCTCGGCTTTGCTCCTCTTGACAGAGTTGAGCTCAGCGGCGGCAGATTTCAGGACGGCTACTACCGTTTCCGTTATGACTGGAGACTTTCGGTAGAATACAATGCAGAGCTTCTTGATAAGTTTATCGGTATAGTTGCCGGAAGAACAGGAGCAACAAAAATTAATGTTGTAGGCCGTTGCCTCGGCGGTAATATTGTTTCATCACTTCTTCAGAACGCATCAGATGCAACAATTGCTCTTATCGACAAGGTTGTGCTTTACATTCCCTCAACCCTCGGTGTTGATTTCATCAGCGCACTCTTCTCAGGTAAGATTGTTCTTGATCCCGATGCAGTTGATAACTACGTTACATATTCACTGAAGGATAACGATATTCTCGGCGATGCTATTGAGGGTGAGATGTTTGAAGGTCTCACAACAATTGTTAATTTCATCAACGAAATTTATGTTCTCGGTTACGGAGCAGATGTTGTTGAAAAAATTGTTGAATCCGTAAGGGAGGATGCTCTTGCACGAATTCTCCGTGACTCCTACGCTTCATTCCCTTCATTCTGGTCTATGGTTTGTTCCGATGATGTTGAAGATGCAATTGCCTTCATTTATAACACTCCTGAGCTTCAGGAGGAATATGCGGGAATGATTAAAAAGATCAGATCCTACCACGAAAATGTTCAGGTGAATGCTGCAGACAGAATGCTCGAGCTTGAAAAAGCAGGTAAGGAGATTATGGTTATCTCAAAGTATAACTATGCAGACTTCCCGCTTTCAAAGAATGCAGCTCAGCAGTCAGACGGCACAGCAGCAACCTATGCAACCTCCTTCGGTGCTACAGTTGCTCCCTTCGGAAGCACTCTTACAGAAAAATACATCAAGTCAATGGATAAGGAAGACTTGAAGTATCTTTCTGATGATAAGATGATTGATGCATCAACATGTACTCTTCCCGATACAACATGGTTCATCAAGAATCTTTACCACGCAAATTTCCCCCAGTGTGTTGACAGCCTTATAGATGTTTTCTTCAGAACAGAGGGTATGACTGTTGAAACTATGAAAGAGTATCCTCAGTTTATGAAGTATGACAAGGAAACAGGTGAGCTTTCAGAGGTTACAGGCCTTGATAAAGGTGATATTATTGACAAGGATTCTCTTGAGGCAAAAACATCAGTCTTTATGAGAATTCTCAAAATGATCTTTGATTTCCTCACAAAGCTTCTTGAAGGCAAGATCATTGACTTCGGTCCTGCACCCGAGCGCACGGAGAATTCCTTGATTCCCACACTTCCCACATTACCCAAAACCGCTGAATAAAATTCAGCTGAACAATTAAACCGACGAGGCTGCAAAGAACGGAAGTTTTTTACAGCCTCTTTTATAATATTTTTTTACTTTTTCCTTGACTTTGATGACATATTTTGATATAAATATACTAGGTATTTTATGTAATGGATAATTATATATAAAAAGGAGTGTAATCATGGATTATATCAAGAATCTCATGAACAACAACAAGGTGCTCAAAACCATTAGCATTGTCCTTGTTGTTGCAATCGTTATCACCTCTGTTTTCGGTGTGGCAGTTAATGTCATCGGCGGTGAAAAAGTAAACTGTGTAAAAGAGGTTGAGGCTTACAACAGTGCAAAGCCTGACTTCAGTTCATACTTTGTAAGTATGAGTGAGGATGAGCTTACAAAGCGTCTTGACAAGAGTGAAGCTGCTCTCATCAGCATTATATCAATGGTTAACATCGAAGAAATGCTTTACAGCGATGAGGTTGCAACTCTTATTGCAAGATTCACCTCCGAGCTTATCGGCAAGGAGTTTGCTGATGTGAAGTTCAAAGCAATGAAAAAGAGCTTCCCCGCTGCTTACGATTTTGTTAAGGCTGAAAAGGAAGCAGGTAAAACCTGGGCTGACCTCGGTGTAATTCCTTTCGGAATCGAGAAGGGCGACAAGGAAGCCTTCATCAAGGCTTGCGGTGCCGGTGCAGAAGCCTTCGGTAAGAATCTGCTCAAGGTTATTCTCAATGCTCCCTCTTCCTATAACGATGCACTTGTTCCTGCACTTGAGGCTTTACATACAGGCCCGATGCCCACTTTCTCAGAGTTTGTAAGAACAACAGGTCTTTCAGGCAGTAAGAGAATGGAGCTTCTTGTAGAAAAAATTCTTTCAATTGTAGATCCCATCAAGGAAGCACCTCTTACTTACCTTTGTGAGATAGCTCCCGACTTCTTTAAAAATTATACCAAGGCTGCAGAGTTCCTTAACGGCAAAAAGGGTGTTGAAAAGAGAGCACACCTTGTAATGCCCACAATCGACGGCCTTCTTAATGAGGTTCTTGCTTCAGCAGGTCTCAAGGTTCCCGCACTCGATGTTGCTCAGGCTTCACAGATGGGCACAGCAGTTGTTGACGAAAGCGGAGCAAACAGAGGCGAAAGAGTAAGAATCAACGGTGACAGAGAGGTAGTATTCTGCTTTATGGCTGATTACATCCTTGATACACTTGTATATGAAAACAACTTTGAATTCGTTGACAAGCTTCTTACAAAGGACTTCAAGAATGAAGCACTTCAGCAGGGAATTGCAGGCGAAATTATCAATAGTGACCTCTTCAGAGTATTCCTTGCAGACTTTGTTGACATCCTTTCAAAGATTCAGGGCAGAACTGCTCCCGATGTTCAGGCAGAGGTTGATGCTTACAATGCTCAGGATAAGGACTTCAGTGCTGTATTTGCATGGCCTGCAACAGAAAATACTGTTTCAGCAACAATTTCTGCACTCGATGCAATCATCGTCGGTTCACTTTCAGACTTCAGCATTGAAGGCGCAATCTTCTCTGATACCTTTGCAACAACAATTGTAAAGCTTACCGCAAAAATGTGCTCAAAGGAAATTTCCGACCTTGTATTTGCTGCTCTTAAGAAGAGCTTCCCCAATGCTTATTCCTTCCTTATGGAAGCACAGTCAGCAGGTAAGACCTGGGCGGACATCGATGTAATTCCCTTCGGAATCACAGCAGGTGACAGAGCAACCTTTATAAAGGCTTGTGCTGCAGGTGCAGAGCACTTCGGTGATGCTCTTGCAATGTGCCTTCTTGCTTGTCCCACATCCTATGAGGAAGCACTTGTTCCTGTATTTGAATCACTTCACACAGGTCCTATGCCTGAAATCAAGGATTTCATCCTTTACTCAGGTCTTGATGCAGCAAAGAGAATGGAATTTGTAGTTGAAAAGGTTCTTGAAATTATGGATCCTCTTCTTGCAGCTCCCATCACCTACCTTTGTGAATTCCTTCCCGACTTTGTTGCAAGCTACAATAAGGCTGCAGCAGTTGCGGCTAACGACCGTGACATCATTGATAAGGCAGGCATGCAGCTTCTTCCCATCAATGAGCTTCTCAGTATGGTTCTTTCCGATTTCGGTATCACAATGCCCGAATTTGACTTCTCAACAATCGAAAAATTCGGTAACGCAAGACTTGCAGCCAGCGGTGACATCGGCGGACAGAGAATGGAAATTGTAGGCGACAAGGAAGCAGTCTTTGTATCAGTGGCAGGACTTATCCTCGCAGTTGCAAAGCAGGACGGCAACCTTGAAGCAGTTGCAAACCTTCTTACAAGCACACTCGGTCTTGAAACCGAAGCAGTTACTTCAGCAATGTCAACATTCAACACTGTTGTTTCAACAGTTAACGGACTTGTAGGTACAGCTGCTGCATAAGAAACCACATAATAAACAAGCGGTCACAGAGATTGTTCTCCGTGACCGCTTTTAAGTTTGAAGGAGTAATGCAGAATTTGTGGCTCCGATTACAACAGCATCGGATTGTAAAGGACTTTTAATAAATGACAAGCAATCTGCCTGATTTTACACTGATTGAGGCTTCTTCACCAATGAATTCATTGCTGACACCAAAGGGCGTATCAAGACGCAAGCTGACGTCATTTACGCAGTATCTGAGTCCTTTTATTGTAACACCGTTGCTTTCGTCGCAAAGAGAAAAAACTGAAATATAACCGTTTTTTCGTTGAGGCAGCGTGATTTCTCCGTCGGAAAAGCCGAGCCAGTTTTTCTCACCGTGAATAAGCTTACCCTTTGCACCTTTACTGCAAAGATAAGAAAGAAGAGCAACATTTGCAACGGAATGGTCGCTCCTTTCACCACCGAGAGCACCGAAAATCACAAAATCTCTGTAGCCCCGTTTCAGTCCTTCATCAACGGCAACCTTCATGTCGGTGAAGTCCTTTTCGCAGGGGAGTATAATCTTGTTTTCAAATTCAGGAGTTAATCCGAGTGAGTCAAAATCACCCACAACAAGGTCGCACATCCTTCCGAGAAGTGTACTGTGCTTAAATCCACCGTCAGCACAGATTATAAAATCACCTTCATCGGCTTTTATGTCTGTTGCTTCGGGTACATCTCCTGCACCGATTATATAGCAGATATTATTCTCCATAACTTATCCTCACTACTTACTATTTACTACTTCAAGTATATCACACTGTATCAACTTATTCAACAAAAACTCTTTACAAAAACAGTTTTATACATTAGAATATAGGAAGTAAAAATAAAGGAGCAGTCTATGAATATACAGATATACGGCACAAACAAGTGCTTTGACACCAAAAAAGCTCAAAGGCATTTCAAGGAACGAGGAATAAAGTTTCAGTTTGTTGACCTTTCCAAATACGGAATGAGTAAGGGTGAATACGAAAGCATCAAACGCAGTCTCGGCTGTAAGCTTGAAGACCTCGTAAATGAAAAAAGCAAGGCTTACGAAAAGTCATTTATAAAGTATCTTGCTTCTGAAGAAGCAAAGCTTGAAAAGCTTCTTGACAATCAGGAAATGTTCAGAACACCGATTGTACGTAACGGAAAAAAAGCAACACTGGGATATTGTCCCGATGAATGGAAAAAATGGGAGGATGAAAAATAATGGTAACACAGGAACAGATTGACAGAATCAATGTCCTTGCACGAAAGTCAAAGACACCCGAGGGACTTACCGAGGAAGAAAAGGCAGAACAGCAGAAATTAAGAAGGCTTTACATCGACTCCTTCAAGGAAAGCCTTGTCGGTCAGCTTGAAAACACTTACATTGTTGACGAAAAGGGCAACAAGCGTAAGGTTGAGCGTAAAGGAAAGAAATAAATCCTTTGATTACTTTCTTTCAAGAAAGTAATGCCATGCGGCGAGAAATAAGAAAAAACACACCGTCACCGTGATGATCACCTTTGACAGTGTGTTTTGTTTTTTACTTATCATATCAAGGGGATTTGCCCCTTGTACCCTATTAGCTTTTGAAAAAGCTCAAGCAAAACTTTTCTTGTTTTATCAGAAGAAATCCTTTAGCAGATCAGCCATCGGATTGTTGTCCGGCTTACCCTTTTCTTCCTTCTGCTGTTTTTTCATATAGTTCATCACGTCAAACTTGTTTGCACCGCTGTCCTGCTTGCGCTTGTTGAAGTCGGAAAGGCGTTCACGGTAACCGCATTTGCAGGTGAAGAGCTTTTTGTCGCCCTCACCGCGAAGCTCGAGCTTTTTGTGACATTCGGGGCAGCGTGCATTTGTCACCTGAGTAAGTCCCTTACGGTAACCGCATTCTCTGTCCTGGCAGATGAGCATTTTACCCTTTTTGCCGTTAACCTCTAAAAGATACTTGCCGCAGACGGGACATTTGTCCTTGGTGGCATTTTCGTGGTTGTACTGTGCATCGGAGACAATTACCTTTGAAACAAGTGAGGTTGAGTATTCTCTCATTTCACCGATGAACTTCTTCATGCTCTGCTTGCCTTTACTTATGTTCTGAAGCTGCTGCTCCCATTTAGCCGTGAGAGTAGCAGATTTGAGATCCTCGGGAACAATGCGTACGAGCTGCTTGCCCTTTGCCGTGGGATGAATTTCCTTGCCTACACGCTCGATTGAGAAGTTGTCGAAAAGCTTTTCGATGATGTCGGCTCTTGTTGCGGGCGTACCGAGACCGCTTGTGGTTTCGATAACCGCCTTTAGAGTCTTGTCAGTAATCTGCTTTGAAGGGTTTTCCATTGCCGAAAGGAGAGTTGCTTCCGTGTAGCGTGCAGGAGGCTTGGTCTTTCCTTCGGTTATTTTTATGCCCTTTAAGGTGAGAGCCTGACCTTGCTTTAAGGGAGGCAGACTCTGTGCCTTGTCGTCACTGTCCTCATCCTCGTCATCGTCAAGGCTTCCGTAAAATTCCTTCCAGCCCTGCTTAAGGGGAGTTTTCCCCTTGGCGTAAAAGCTGCCCTTGTCGGCGGCAATCTCAACCTTGACCTCATCATACTCAAAGGGCTCGCTGAGAACAGCCATAAAGCGTCTTACAACAAGGTCATAAATGTTTCTTTCCTCGTAAGAAAGCTTCTGAAGGTTAGGACTTTGCTCTGTGGGTATGATTGCGTGGTGATCGGACACCTTTGCGTTATTCACAATGTATTTCGTTTCGATTCTGCCTCTTGCAAGCTTCATTGCACTTGCCTGGTAGGGGCCTATTGCCATTGCACGAAGCCTTTCGGGAAGAGTTGCAACAATGTCATCGGTTATGTAACGTGAGTCTGTACGGGGGTAGGTAAGCACCTTGTGGTATTCGTAAAGACTCTGCATAAGTGAAAGCGTCTGCTTAGCTGAATAGCCGTACTTTTTGTTGGCATCACGCTGAAGCTCAGTCAGATCATAGGCGGCAGGAGGATTCTGCTTCTTTGTTGCCTTTTCGAGCTTTGTGACAGAGTAGTTTTTACCCTGAAGGCTCTTGTAAAGTCCTTCTGCAAAGCCTCTGTCTGAAAATCGGGTGTTACCCTTACTGTCTCTGTAGGTGGCCCTGAAGGCACCGAAATCTCCCTTTAAGCCGTAGTATGCCTTGGGTACAAAGGACTGAATCTCTTCCTCTCTCTGCACAATCATTGCAAGGGTAGGCGTCTGTACACGGCCTGCCGAAAGAGAGGCATTGTACTTGCAGGTCAGCGCTCTCGTGGTGTTGAGTCCAACGAGCCAGTCAGCCTCGGCACGTGCCTGGGCAGAATAGTAAAGGTTGTCGTATTCCTTTGCACTTTTAAGATTCTGAAAGCCCTCCCTGATGGCCTTGTCTGTCTGTGAGGAAATCCACAGACGGTATGCAGGTAATTTGCAGTGAGCCTTCATCATAATCCATCTTGCGACAAGCTCACCCTCACGGCCTGCATCGGTTGCGATTACAAGCTTGTCAATGTCGGGACGCTTCATAAGAGCAGATACAATTCTGTATTGCTTTGAGGTCTGCTTTATTGTGACAAGCTTCATTTTTTCGGGAAGCATCGGCAGATCCTCAAGGCGCCACGCCTTGTATTTGTCGTCGTAAGCATCGGGGTCGGCGAGGGTTACAAGGTGTCCTAGCGCCCAGGTTACAACATATTTGTCACCGTTAATGCAGCCGTCACCCTTGCCCTTGCAGCCGAGCACTCTTGCAATATCTCTTGCTACGGAAGGCTTTTCCGCAAGCACTAATGTTTTTCCCATAATTTTACTCCTTTTTATTGGTAACAGTCATACACGGTGCAGTTGATTCTGTCGCTTGTCTGTCACCGTGTGCAATGTGAGGTCAGAAGCTTCTGAACGGATTACTTAATTACCGAAAGACAGACGCATTCTGACTTGAAGCCGTCAGCGATTACCTTTTCCACATCCTCTTTTGTGATTCTTTTATAAAGGTCAATTGTGTCAAAGATGCCGTAAAAGTTAAGATAAGCATCGCAGAGATTGTTTGCAAGGTCATTTACATCGTTGTAGGAGAAAATTTCTGCACCGTACTTTTTCTTAAGGCACATGTCAAAATCCTCCTTTGAAACACCGTCTTTTCTGATGCGTTCAATTTCGCTGATGATTTCGTCTCTTACCTTTTCGGGCTCCTTACTTTCACCGCTGAAAAGGACAGAGGAGAAGCCTCTTCCGGCAAAGTATTCTTTACCGAAGGCTGTGTTGATGAGACCTTCATCAAGAAGTCTCGTGTAAAGAGGGGAGAATTTACCTGCTATTATTTCAAGTGCAAGATTGTAAACGAGGGTTTCCTTTGGTGTGGGAACAAGTCCCGTAAGCTTTTCTTTAAAGCCGATTGCAAACTTCGGAGTTTCAACACCGAGCTTTTCTTCAGTATAAGTCATTTCAATGCCTTCGGGCTCTTCAGGGACAATCTGTTCAAACTCGACGGGCTCTTCGGTTTTAAGCACCTTGTCGGCAATTTTAATGACCTCTTCGGCACTTACATTACCTGCAACTGCAAGGCACATATTGGAATTATTGTAGAAGGTTCTGTAGCAGGAGTAAAGAAGCTCTGCATTTATCTGAGCAATTGATTCAACTGTTCCTGCAATGTCAATTCTGACGGGATTTTTACTGTAAAGAGCACGAAGGAGATTGAAAAGCACCTGCCAGTCGGGATCATCCTGGTACATTCTGATTTCCTGACCGATGATGCCCTGCTCCTTTTGTACCGTTTCTTCGGTGAAATAGGGGGCTTTTACGAAGTCAAGAAGGATTTCAAGGTTTTCCTGCCAATTGTCGGAGCACTGGAAAATATAGCAGGTACGGTCAAAGGATGTGAATGCGTTTGCGTTTGCACCGGTTTTGTTGAAGCGCTCAAAGGCGTCAAGCTCCTCACTTTCAAAAAGCTTGTGCTCAAGGAAGTGGGCAATGCCCTCGGGAACTGATGTGTAGCTTTCCTCTCCCTTAAGGCGGAAGCAGGTGTCAACACTGCCGTAGCGTGTGCCGAACATTGCAAAGGCTCCAGAATAATCGGGCTTTTCCATTACAAAAATTTTAAGACCGCTTTTATGATCAATCTCAAAGTATTCTTCGTCAAGAAGCTCGTTTCTTATCTTTTTCATTCGGCATCCTCCTTTTCACTTTCGAGTATGAACACGGTATCCTCTGTTACCATAGAGGCGGCAAGGATGATTTCCTCGCGACAGACGGCATTGATGCTTTCAGCGTAGTCCGAAGGCTCCGTAAGCTCATTTTTGTTGCAGCAGGAGGTCATCCAGTCGTTGATGCTCATAACGCTGTCGTAAACGCTGCCGTAAAGGTCTGAAAGGCTTCGTTTGGCATTTTCGATTGTTTCGTCGGTGAAGTTACCCTTTCTCACCTCATCAAGCTCGTTGCGGATGGCATTAAGAGCCTTTTCTGCGTTTTCGGTTTCAACACCGCTTTCAACGGTGATGATTCCCTTGTTGCTGTCGAGTCTTGCGGCACAGTAATAGCAAAGGCTCATTTTTTCTCTGACATTCATAAAGAGCTTTGAGAAGGTGCCGCTTCCGAAAATGGCATTCATCAGCTTGATTGCAGGGAAGTTGTCACCCTCCCAGGTCATACCTGCACGCATACCGATAACTAGCTTGCCCTGCTTGACAGGCTGCTTTTCGGTGAAGGTGCGGCTTTCGTAGGACTCTGTGAGAAACTCAGTATGCACCTCAAGAATGCTTTCCTTCTTTCTTTCAAGGGGAGAGAAAAGAGCCGAGAGTGTTTCTTCAATTTTCTTTTCGTCAAAGCTACCCGTAACATTGACCTGAATAGGAGCTTTGAAAAGGATGTCCTTCCAGATTGAAAGAAGCTCCTTACCCGTTGCCTCTTCGATTTCCTCTTTTGTGCCGAGTCGGTGAGCACCGTAAAGCTCATCACGACACATTTCCTTTATCATTGTGTTGAGAGCGTAAATTCTCTTGTCGTCCTTCTCACTGTCAATTTTTTCCTTGAGAAGTCGTTTTTCTCTTTTCAGGTTTTCTTCCTTAAAGCCCTCGGGGGTAATGTCAGGCATAAAAAGACAGCCTGAAAGCAGACGGATGCCTTCTTCAAGGATTTTTTCATTTTCAAGAGAGAATCTGTCATCGAGGCAGATAAGTACAAGTGACAGCACCTGAGCCTCACCGATTTTTCTGACAGAGGGAGAAATTATTGCACCGTAAAGCTCGGCAAGACGGCGATTCATTGCGGTAATTGTGGGATAAGCCTTGCACGTCCTTGCAAGCAGATTTAAAAGAAGAGCCTTTTTACCCGGATTTTCACCGAGATCTGTTACTATGTTGAAGGATACAACCGAGGTCTTGAACTGTTCTGTTTTATGGGTACAGAGTCTGACACCCGGTGCGATTGTTTTACTGAGCATAGAGCACCTCCGTATAAAGCTTTTAACCTTTATATTGTATCACAAACAGAGGGTGATATGCAATAAGTAATCACATACTGATTGCCCAGATATTGCGTATTTCATCTGAAAATTCACTGAATGACCAGAGCTTTTCGCTTCTTATGATGCTGTTAGGATCGTTTATCTTATATTTTCCGTCTTTGTAATCACAAAGAACAATAAAATGTCCCGATGAGGTGAAGTTTCCCGGTCCCATAATCAGTATAACGGGGTTTCCTTTCTCGAGATTTTCAATGATGATATTCTCCGACAATGGTAGTATTTCTGATTCAAGTCCGAGTTTTTCAGCTCCTTCACTCATTAAAAGCCAATCTGAACCGCCGTTTTTTATACAGTAGCCGTTTTTTATTGAAAAATCAATTACTTTATCCGGTGAAAAAGTGTCTTCTTTACGGGTAAGATAATAGCCGGCCATGCTGAGACAGACGGGACCGCAACCCGAAATTCCTACACACTCTCCGCCGTAATCCATATAACCCCAGCGTTTGTCCCACTGCAGAAAGAGCGGAACTTCATCGGAGTTTTCATATTCGGACAAATCTATTGTATGCTCAATATCTTTTTCTTTTCTGTATGAGACTGCAAAGTCTCTTGCTTCCTCGTTTTTTCTGTAAAGCTCAATAATTTCTTCGGGATAGTCGTAATCAATCATTGCTTTTATCATAGGATCATAGTTATCCGGCTCATTTTCATTTTTAAATAACATACATCCGACAATTATTACGGCAAGAAGAATAATAATCGAAATAATGGCAGATTTTTTTATTCGTTTTTTTGAAGCTCTTTTCATAAAGCGTCCTCCGTTTATGTTTTTAAACATAGTAGCATCGCAGGCGCATAAAGGGAATGATAATAACTGAAAAGAAAGATAAAAGAAACTGTTCTGTAATTGTTTTTATAAAATTGAAATAAAGTTTTCTATCTCAATGTTATATTTCAGCCACTCACACTATTTTTCACAATATTTTTCTTTCTTTTTGTGCAAAGAGTCAAAAACACAAAATGTTGTGGTTTAATATTGACTTGATACTAAATATGCTATATAATTAAAATCCACCACAAAAAAACAGCCGAAAGGAGAATATATATGAAGGTTATAAAAAGAGACGGAACAATTGTTGATTTTGACCGTAGTAAAATAATCATCGCTCTTTCAAAAGCAAACGATGCCGTTGAGGAAAATGAAAGAATCACAGAAGCTCAGATGGACAGCATTGCCGATTTTATCACAGATAAAAAGAAGGACAGAATTCTCGTCGAGGACATTCAGGATGCCGTCGAAATGAAGCTTATGGAGCTTGGTAAGTACGCTCTTTCCAAGGCTTACATAATTTACCGTTACAACAGAGCACTTGTAAGAAAGGCTAATACCACCGATGATTCCATTTTAAGCCTTATCAAAAACTCCAATAAGGATGTTATGGAGGAAAACTCCAATAAGGATGCCGTTATGGCGGCAACTCAGCGTGACCTTATTGCAGGTGAGGTCAGCAAGGACCTTACAAGAAGAATGCTTCTTCCCGAGCACATTTCAAAGGCACACGATGAGGGTGCAATCCACTTCCACGATGCCGATTACTTCCTTCAGCCGATTTTTAACTGCTGCCTTATCAATATCGGTGATATGCTCGACAACGGCACGGTTATGAATGCAAAGCTTATCGAAAGCCCCAAAAGCTTCCAGGTTGCCTGCAATGTTATGACGCAGATTATCGCTTCCGTTGCTTCAAGTCAGTACGGCGGACAGTCCGTTGATGTAAGCCATCTCGGCAAATATCTCAGAAAAAGCCGTGACAAGTTCACAAAGCACCTGACAGAAGCCTTCGGTGAGGAATTCACAAAAGAAGAAATCGATAAAATTGTTGCAGACCGTTTGCAGGATGAGCTTCGTTCAGGCGTGCAGACAATTCAGTATCAGATCAACACTCTTATGACAACAAACGGTCAGTCACCCTTTGTTACAATTTTCCTTAACCTTAAGGAGGGTGACGAATACATTGAAGAAAACGCAATGATCGTTGAAGAAATTCTCCGTCAGCGTTACGAGGGCATCAAAAACGAAAAGGGTGTTTATGTCACACCTGCCTTCCCGAAGCTTGTTTATGTTCTTGACGAGCATAACTGTCTTAAGGGCGGAAAGTACGATTACATCACAAAGCTCGCAGTAAAGTGCTCTGCAAAGAGACTTTACCCCGATTACATCTCTGCAAAGAAGATGCGTGAAAATTACGAAGGCAATGTTTTCTCACCTATGGGCTGCCGTAGCTTCCTTTCTCCCTGGAAGGACGAAAACGGAAACTACAAATTCGAAGGCCGTTTCAACCAGGGTGTGGTTTCCCTTAATCTTCCTCAGCTCGGTATTCTCGCAAAGGGCGACGAAGAAAAGTTCTGGGAGCTTCTTGAGGACAGACTTTCACTTTGCTTTGAGGCTCTTATGTGTCGTCATGAGGCTTTACACAAGGTCATTTCCGATACAAGCCCCGTTCATTGGCGTTACGGTGCAATTGCGAGACTTGAGAAGGGTGAAAGCATTGAAAGATTCCTTCACGACGGCTACAGCACAATTTCTCTCGGCTACATCGGACTTTACGAGCTTACAAAGCTTGTCAAGGGTGTAAGCCATACTCAGCCCGAAGGCACCGAATTTGCACTTAAGGTAATGAAGAGCCTTCGTGAGCACTGTGAAAAATGGAAGAAGGAGACAGGTCTCGGCTTCGGACTTTACGGCACTCCTGCCGAAAGTCTCTGCTACCGCTTTGCAAGAGTTGACAAGAAGCGCTTCGGCACAATTGAGGATGTGACCGACAAGGGCTACTACACAAACTCCTACCATGTTGATGTGCGTGAGGACATTGATGCTTTCACAAAGTTTACCTTCGAAAGTCAGTTCCAGACAATTTCCTCAGGCGGTGCGATTTCCTATGTTGAAATTCCCAATATGAGACACAACCTTGAGGCTCTTGAGGAGCTTGTCAGATTCATTTACGATAACATTCAGTATGCCGAATTCAACACGAAGAGTGACTATTGTCATTGCTGCGGTTATGACGGTGAAATCAAAATCAATGATGACCTTGAGTGGGAGTGCCCCTCCTGCGGAAACAAGGATCAGAGAAAAATGAACGTTACAAGAAGAACCTGCGGTTATCTTGGCGAAAATTTCTGGAATGTAGGCAAGACAAAAGAGATCAAAGCAAGAGTACTGCATTTATAATTTATGGTTTAATAACATTTGGCCCCCGGCCCTCTCGAGGTACATTATGAACTATGCAACAATCAAGCCCTTCGATGTGGCAAACGGTCCCGGCGTGAGAGTTTCCCTTTTCGTTTCGGGCTGTACACACCGATGTAAGGGATGCTTCAATGAGGAAGCGTGGGATTTTTCCTACGGTGAGGAATTCACCTGTGCCGAGGAAGAAAAAATCCTTGAGGCACTTGCACCGGATTATATAAAAGGCTTTTCACTTCTCGGCGGTGAGCCCTTTGAGCCGAGAAATCAGGCTGTGCTTTGTGATTTTCTCCCGAAGATAAAAGAAAAATATCCCCTTAAGGACATCTGGTGTTACACGGGATACGATTTTGAAAAAGATTTGATTTCGGGCAGATTATGTGATAAAATGATTACCGAAAGGATGCTTTCCTGTATTGACATTCTCGTTGACGGAAAATTTATCGAAGAAAAGAAAAATCTTAAGCTTCGGTTTAAAGGCTCGGAAAATCAGCGGATAATTGATGTTAAGAAATCCTTGCAGGAAAACAGAGTTATTCTTTGGGAAGGTGACACAAATGCAGTATGATGTAAAAATAAAAAAGCTCAGAGAAAATGCAATTGTCCCCACTTACGGCACAGAGTTTGCCGCAGGTGCTGACCTTTATGCAGCTCTTGATGAGGCTGTTACAATTGAACCCGGTGAAACGAAATTCATCCCCACAGGCTTTGCCTTTGAAATTCCCACAGGCTATGCAGGCTTCGTTTATGCAAGAAGCGGACTTGCCACAAAAAGAGGTCTTGCACCTGCCAATAAGGTTGGTGTAATTGACTCGGATTACAGAGGCGAGGTGATGACCGCGCTTCACAATCACGGTAAAGAGGCACAGACAATCGAGCCGGGGGAAAGAATTGCACAGATGGTAATTGCTCCCTATATCACGGCAAATTTCATCCTTGCAGATGAGCTTGATGATACAGTAAGAGGAGAGGGCGGCTTCGGCTCAACGGGTAGAAAATAATGTTTGAAAAATTGAAGCTCAAAAAGACAGAATACGATGCTCATAAGTGCCGTATGCGTGACGGCTTTACATATCATTGCAGGACTGTTGCAAAGGAAGGTCAGGTAGTTTTTTTCGGTGACTCGATTACTGAGTTCCTTCCCGTCAGCGACTGGTACGGTGAATACTCAATTAAAAGCGGTCTCGAGCTTTATAACAGAGGCATCGGCGGCGACTCAACCCTTGGTCTTTACAAAAGAGCAAAAGAAAACGTCACCTGTATAAAGCCGAAGGCAGTTGTAATTCTTATCGGAACAAATGACCTTGGAATGGGCTTCGATACTGAGTTTATAAAGACAAATATGGAAAACACCCTTAAGCTTTTCAAACAGGAGTGTCCCGATTGTAAGGTTATCATTGCTGCAATTTATCCCGTTATCGAGGGTAAAGCAGGAAGGCGTAAGAACAAGGACATTCTTGAAGCCAACAAGAAGCTGAAAGCACTTTCGGAAAAGTACGGTGCAGCTTACATTGATCTTACGGACAAGCTTGCTGACCAAAACGGCAATCTCAGAGAGGACTGCACTTATGACGGTCTTCACCTTTCAGCAAAGGGCTATGAGGTGACAACGAAGGAAATTGTGAAGCTGCTTCCATAAAACGAAAGGTTCTTTTGATTACTTTTCTTTTTGGGAAAAGTAATGCCCGACCGGCGAGGTCATAAAACAATAAATGCTAAATTTGTTTATAAAGACACTGTATGGACACGGCTTGCCGTGTCCACTTTTTTATGAAGAGCGTATTGACAAAAAAATGTAAAGTATTATTATATACTTAAGGATAAAATAGTTTTTGAAAGGAATATATAAAATGTCACTAAATGCTGTTAACTTAATTAGTCTTGTTGTTTTACCGTGTCTTGCTGTTGCTTTTTTCGTTTTCTTTGCTTTGATACTCAAAAACAAAAGGCAAGCCAAAACAAGCAAAGCATTATTGAAGGTTTTTGCTTTGTGTATAACTGCTGTGATAGTTTTTAATGCAATTTTACTTCCTGCTTTTAAGTTTAAAATAGATGATGATTTTAAAGATATAATAAATAATGTGTCAATGGAGAGTTTAAATATAGATATGTTTGAATTTTCTCCATATGAGGAATATAGTATAGACGAAAGATGGGTTACATGCAAAGAAAGCGGTGATACAAGCTACAATACAACGGTATGGTTTGTAATTCAGCCGAAGGATACATATTTGCAGACTATAAAAACAAGTGATAATAAACTTGTTGAAAAGCTTTGTTTGAATGAGTTTGAAAATGAATACGGTACTGTAAAAATATATCCTGTCGGTCTTGAAAAGTATTATGCTTTTCTGGCGATGTATTTTTATGGCACAATAGTAATTCCCATAAGCCAGGAGTATGATTTAGTAATTGAATATGAATGTGATTCAGATATAAATGAATGTAAAAATTATATATTCAGCGAATTACAGAAGCTTTTAATAGCATAATGAAAACTTTACATCCCTTTTTTAGGGGCTAGGAAAAAATGCGCAGAATGAACAAACCAAGCCAAAATAAAGCGTTCAGCTTTATTTTGGTTTACCCGACGGCGTACAAAGGTACTCCGAGGGCGAGGTTTGTTTATAGCATAAAACGCAAAAACCTTGTTTTTGCCTACTTTTGCTGATTTTTACAGTTTTAAAGGGTTTCTTTGGTAGTTCAATACCGAAAGAAACCCTTTAGTTATCTTGTTTTATGCGGTCTGCACTTTTTTTACAGCCCCTTGATTTTTTTCGCTCGCCGCGAGGCGTTACTTTTTTGAAAAAAAGTAACCAAAAAAACTTTTATTGCTTTGCTTTTTTCAGTTTGCATTGTTTGCTGCTCTTTGCATCGCAATTACACAGTCAATTGCAAGCACAACTGCAAGTGCATGAACTGCATCGGATGCATTTGCAATGTCAAGCATATATGAGTCACCCCAGGAAAACCATGACTTCGCAATGGTGACAATGGGCCTTCCGTTACTTGTAATTTCATAATCGTGATCCCACAGATTACCGTTTACCTCCCAATTAAGTCCGTCAATGCGGTACTTGTTTCTGAAAAGAGTGAACTCCTTGACAATCTCGGCCACCTGAGTATCACCAACAAAAACATAAAAACGGGGGAGGAATGACAAAACCTTCTGATGAACATAGGCAACTTCGCCGCCGTTCATGTCATAAATGTGAAGCTTTTTGCCGATTGAAAAAAACTCACCTTCAATATAGTATTTGTCGTTGCCGTCCTTATCTTTTACATAAAATTTGTCTTTCCAGGAAAAAACTTTCTGTTTTATAAAAAGTCTCATATTTTCCACTCCTTAAGAAAATCCGTTATCTTTTCTTCTTCACCGCAAAGACTGCCCTGAATCATTTCACCCCTGCCGCCGCCTTTTCCGTTAAAGGCGCTGTTAAGCTCCTTTGCAAGAGGACGAAGGTCAATGGACTTACTTGCAATGCAGTAGCGGAAAAGGCCGTTTTCGCCGCAAAAGCAAGCTGCAAATTCATTTGCCTTAGCTTTGATTGACTCGGTGAATTCTGTAAGAAGCTTACCCTCAAGCTTTTTGTCAAACACAATAATCCGCTTATCCTCTTTTATGCTCTGAGCCTTAATCATAAGAAGCTCACGGTTTGCACCGACAAGCTCGTATTCGAGTCTTTCCTTTTCCTTGAGAAGTCTTTCAACTGCATCGGCAGTTTCAGCTTGCTTTGTTTTGGTAAGCACGGAAATTTTTCTGTTCTCGTCAAGCTTGTGACGGATGTCCGTAAGTGCTCTGTCGCCGCAAAGAATGGACACTCTTGTGCCACCCTTGTATTTTTCAAAGCCGACAACCTCGATAAAGCCGATTTCACCGGTCATTTTAACGTGGGGAGCACAGCAGGCGCAAACATCAATCCCGGGAATTTCAACAATTCTTACCTGACCTTCAATTTCAATTTTGCTGCGGTATTTTATCTTTGAAAGTTCCTCATCCGTGGGGTAAAGTACCTTGATTTCAATGTTGTCCCAGACTGCTTTGTTGACAAGGTTTTCTACTTTACAGATGTCTTTTTCAGTAAGAATTCCGTCAAAATCAAGGGTTACAACCTCACTTCCTAGGTGAAAGCCTACATTGTTGTAGCCGTAAAGGTTATTAACAATGCCCGAGAAGATATGCTCGCCTGAATGCTGCTGCATATCGGAAAAACGCTTGTTCATATCGATTTTTCCATGCAAAAATGTGGAATTCTTCAGCAATTCAACGTTTTCCTCATTGTTTTCAACAAAGTGGATAATCTTTTCTTTGTCAATTTGTACGTTTTCCACATAGGCTTCACCGAGCCAACCTCTGTCAGAGGTCTGTCCGCCACCCTCTGGGAAGAAAGCAGTGCGGTCAGTTTCGATATAAATGTATTTTTTATCGCTGTAAAGGTTGACAACTTTACAGTCAAACTCTGAAAGGTAGGCATCGGCATAGTATAGCTTTTCTGTCATTTTTTTGTAAAACTCCTTTTATTTAAGCTTGTGGATGAAAAGTCCGCTTAAAAGCTTCGGCTCAAACCAGGTTGATTTAGGCGGCATAACCTCACCTGCATCGGCGATTGCCATAAGCTCTTCAAGAGAGGTGGGATACATTGAAAAAGCAATTTTCATATCCTCACGGCAACGCTTTTCAAGCTCACCGAGACCTCTTATACCGCCTATGAAATCGATTCGCTTATCAGTTCTCGGGTCGTCGATTCCGAAAATGGGAGTGATGCAGTTTTGCTGAAGTATTGAAACATCAAGTGAAGCAACGGGATCGTTTTCGGGGAAGGTGCCGTCCTTTGCGGTCAGCTTGTACCATTCATTTTCAAGATACATTCCGAAGGTGTGACGCTTTTCCGGCTTATAAATTTCCTTGCCGATTTTTTCGACGCTGAATTTTTCGCTCAATGCAAGAAGGAAATCTTCTTTTGATTTTCCGCCGAGATCCTTCATAACTCTGTTATAGTCCATAATCTCAAGCTCGTCGCAGGGGAAGCACACTGCAAGGAAGAAATTGAATTCTTCACTGCCGTTAAAATCGGGATTTTCCTCGCGACGCTTGAGTCCGACCTTTACTGCTGAAGCACAGCGATGATGTCCGTCAGCAATGTAAAGGGCGGGAGTTTCGGCAAAAGCCTTCTGAAGCTTTTCATTTGTTTCCTCGTCGTCAATTACCCAGACGGTGTTTCCGATGCCGTCTGAGGTGGTGAAATCATAAACGGGTGCGTGGCTTTCCTTCCAGGCGTTTACAATTTCTGAGAGCTCGTTGTTGCTTCTGTAGGTAAGGAAAATCGGACCTGTGTTTGCATCGCAGTAATCAACGTGACGGATTCGGTCAGCCTCCTTGTCGGCTCTTGTGAACTCGTGTTTTTTGATTGTGCCGCTGGTGTAATCGTCAATTGAAGCACAACCGACGATGCCTGTCTGACTTCTGCCGTTCATAATCTGGCGATAGATGTAAAAGCAGGGGACGCTGTCCTGCTTGCAGATGTTATCGTTTTCAAGCTTGTCGAGGTTTTCCCTTGCCTTGAGGTAAACCGTTTCATCGTAAATGTCTGTTCCCTCGGGAAGGTCAATTTCTGCCTTGTCAACGTGAAGGAAGGAATGAGGATTTCCCTTTGCCATTTCTGCGGCTTCCTTACTGTTCATTACATCGTAGGGAAGAGCTGCAACAGCAGGTGCATATTCTGAAAGAGGTCTTACAGCCTTGAAGGGTTTAAAGATTGCCATAATGTTTTCTCCTTAAATTAAATTTATATCTAGTTTATTTTATATTTTTTTGCTCCTTTTGTCAACAAAACAGGAATAAATAAGGCACTTTGAGAAAAGATATTTACACAGCAAATTAAGGGAAGTGATTTTGTGTCAGTTTCGAAAAAGGATTATGCCGAAATGACAAAAAAAGCCTCTCCGAAATCACCGCTTTTAACCGATATGGTTAAGGCTTTTCTTTCGGGAGGTTTAATCTGTGCTTTTGCAGAAGGCTTGTTTTTCTTTTTTTCTGAAATGGGATTAGCCGAAAAGGACAGCCGTAGCGTAGCAATGATTATTCTTATTGTGATTACGGCAATTCTTACGGCGACGGGCGTTTTTGATGTGATCGCCAAGCACGCGGGAGCAGGTACGGCAGTACCAATTTCGGGATTTGCAAACTCAATTGTTTCCTCTGCACTCGAATTTCAGACAGAGGGACGGATTCTCGGCACTGCGGCACAGATGTTTTCAATTGCGGGCCCCGTGATTGTTTTCGGGTGCTCAGGTGCGGCTCTGTACGGTTTGATTTATTGGCTGGTAAAATGAAAAATTGTGTTGTTATTTTGTAAAAAAAGTAACGCCTAAGGTTATGAAAGGGGATGTAAAAAAACTCGTTTTTTTTACATCCCCTTTTTTAGGGGCTAGGAAAAAATGCGCAGAATGAACAAACCGAGCCAAAATAAAGCTTTTTGCTTTATTCTGGGTTACCCGACGGCGTACAGAGGTACTCCGAGGGCGAGGTTTGTTTATAGCATAAAACGCAAAAACCTTGTTTTTGCCTGCTTTTGCTGATTTTTATAGCTTTATAGGGTTTCTTTAGTAGTTAAACACCGAAAGAAACCCTTTAGTTATCTTGTTTTATGCGGTCTGCACTTTTTTTACATCCCCTTACCTGAACATGTATTTCATGTCGCCCATAAGGTCACCTGCGGTCTTCATCATGACTTTAGCCTTTTTCTTTGCCATTCTCTTCATACCGCTTCCCTTCATCATACCTCTTACATAAGCTGATGCTCCGCCTACTGCCATACCGATTCCGATACCCTTTGCAATGCTTTTCATTTCCACTGCCCTCATCCTTTCAAAATTTTTTCACCGTTAAGGCTTTTTTGCACATCGGCAGAATTAGTTTTATACAAAGTGAGAAATAATATGCAGATTAAAAAATTTCAATTTTTGTTTCATTTTTCATTTTTTAGTGCTATAATAAGCTAAATCACCTCAAGGAGCAGAAAAATGTCACAGCTTAACATTGTTCTTTTTCAGCCGCAGATCCCGCAGAACACGGGCAACATTGCAAGAACCTGTGCCGCAACGGGTGCAAGGCTTCACCTTGTAAAGCCTATGGGATTTACCGTTGATGACAGAAAATTAAAAAGAGCAGGTCTCGATTACTGGTACCTGCTTGATATAACCTATTACGAAAGCACAGAGGAATTTTTCGAAAAAAACAAGGACGGAAGCTTCTTCTATCTTACAACTAAAGGGCAGCACACCTTTACAAAAACGGAATTTCCCGATAACTGCTACATAATCTTCGGCAGAGAGGATGCGGGAATTGATGAAAAAATCCTTTTTGAAAATCCGGGCACAAGCCTGCGAATTCCGATGAGGCAGGAGGCACGAAGCCTCAACCTTTCAAACACCGTTGCAATTGTAACCTACGAAATCCTTCGTCAATGGGATTATCCCGACCTGCTTTGCGAAGGAAAGCTTACAAAATTTGACTGGCATAAAGCAAGTGAGGTATAAAAAATGAAAAAGAATTTTACTAAAGATGATATAATCAAAAAACACGAGACGAATGTAAAATCCGCTTCGAGCTCCTTCAGTCTCGTCGGTATTCTCGGACTGATTTACGTTGTACGCTACTTCGTTTCGGGCAACCTTAATTTTTACTTCAGTCTCGCCTTTGCGGAAATGATGCTTCGGCTTTACGACGGCAAGCTGATTCCCCTTGTGGCCGCTCTTGCTGCAATCATCGTCTTTTTTGCCCTTTACATCTTTGTCATTGTCCTTATTACAAAAGACCCGTCAAAGCTTAAGGTCGGTCTTGGCATTTACCTTTTCGACTGCCTTTGTCTTGCGGGTACGGGACTTATTCACGGCGAAAGCCTTCAGCCCGAATTTTTCATTGATGTGATTGTACACGCCTTTGTGATTGTTTTCCTTGCAGTCGGTATCAGGTCGGCCAAGGCACTGAAAAAATAACATTTTGCATCTTACATTCTGCATTAAAAAAGCCTATCCGAGAGCTCCGGATAGGCTTTTTACTGTATGATTTCAAGTAATCAGGCTGACTGTTCAGCACTTTCTCTCTTTTCACGGATGAAAGCGTAGATAGGCTCGAGTCTTTCCTTTGTAAGAGGATAACCGAATCTCATAAGAAGCCATACGCCTGTGTAAACAACAGCAGGGATGATTGTGCAGATAAACATAATCTTCTTACTTGTGTCGTTTGCTGTGATAAAGCCGTTGCCTGCAGTTTCGCTGTCGTACTTTGCCCACTGAAGAAGGAAGAGCCCTGCGCCGTCAGCGATGGTCTGACCGAGCTTACGTGAGAAGGTGTAAACGGCATAAACTGCGCTTTCGTTACGAAGACCTGTTGTGTATTCCTGATAATCGATAACATCCATAACAACTGCCCAGCAGGTAAGACTTACGAAGGTGTAGCCGAAGCCGATGAGAAGAAGACAAGCCATAAACATCCATGCAGGGAAGATGCCGTTTTCGGGATTGAGCTTGTCAATGATGCTCTGATTGTTTGCACAAACAGCAAGAGCAACGGAAGCGATTGCGGAAATGATTGAGAATTTACCGCAAAGCTCCTTCTTACCAAACTTTGCAGAAAGCTTGGGAGTGAAGAGCACGAGGCAAACCATAGGAAGATAGTTGCAGATTGTGCCGAGAATGCTCAGGCTTGTGTTTGTGAAGTAGTTCTTATAAAGATAAGCGTTGAAGGAATTGAACTGAAGCTGACCGCTAATGAGAACACCTGCAAGTGCAACCGTTACGAAAGGACGGGACTTGAGAAGTCCGATGTAGGTCTTCTTGAGATCCATCTGAGGCTCTGCTTCTGAGGGAACTCGTTCCTTGGTGGTCTTGTAGCCCCAGAGATAGAAGATGATTGAAAGAATACCCATAATCACACCGAAGATGCACATCTTTGTGCCGTCGGCAATCTCAACAGCCTTGCCCGTTGTCTGGTCAATGACCTCAACCATCTGATTTGTGGCAGGGTCAAGCTGAAGCTTTGTGGAGTAAATTACCATCGGTGCGATAAGTGAAACAACAGCGCCGCCGATGCCTGAGCCGATTGAACGGAAGGTTGAAAGCAGGTTTCTGCCGTTGGGATCGTCGGTGATAACCGAAGCGAGTGAGCCGAAGGGAATGTTCATTCCGGTGTACATCATTCCGTAGAAGATGTAAGTTATGTAGGCAATAATGAGAAGTATGGTGGTGTTGTCTGTAAGCCTGTCATAGGGCATAAAGCAAAGAAGTGTTGAAAGACCGAGCGGGATCGAAACCCACTTAAGATAAGGTCTGAACTTGCCGTCCTTGCTGGGCGGTCTTTTTGCAACCATTGCACCCCAGATGGGGTCATTGATGCAGTCCCACAGACGGGTGATAATAAACATAAAGCCCGCCTTTGCCGGTGCGATTTTAAGCACGTCAGTCATGAAAACCTTAAGATAGCTTGAAATGTATGTAAGGTTAAACATATTGCCGGCCTCGGCAATGGTGTAGCCCGCAGCTTCCTTGATACCGATTTTATTCGGATGGTCATTTACAGGCTTTTCTTTTTTGACTTTTTCTTTTGCCATTTCAATTCTCCTTTATATAAGATTCAACCGAAAAGTCCGGTCTTGACGGTGATTTCCCCGGGAATGAAGCCTTCCTTTTCAATAGCTTCAATAAAGAGCTTTTCGTCAATGTCCTTTTTCATTGTGACGGTAACTGCGTTTTTTTCACTGTCAGCCTTAACCTTTGAAACGCCGTCAAGAGCCTTTATGGCATCTTCAACTGCTTTTTCGCAGTGACCGCAATGCATACCGGTAACTTCGATAATTTTTTTCATTGTCTTCATCCTTTCAAAAGATAATGTATAAATATACACTATATAGGATACACCGAAAGAAAGAAAAAATCAACATCAAAGCAGAATTTTCATTAATTTTTAAAAGCAGAATTTTGATTAATTTTTATTTCTGCATTTTAGGTTGGCGAGCATAAATCCGAACTCGCCTAAAAGTGTGACTTTTTGAGCCTTTTCGGCGTTTCGGACTTGAAAGGCGACAGCCTGTCGGCATCCTCAACATCCAAAAAGCCTTACAAAAATTCGCACTTTTGGGTCTGATGATTTTTTACAGAGCGAATTTTTGTCAAGACAAGGCACAAAACGCAGTAAATCCTTTCGGATTTGCGAGTATTTTAACAAGGGATTGACGAAAATCCGCCTGTAAAAACGGGTTCGGATTATACTCGTCAACCTAAGGTGACAGTATTCGAACCAAATAAGGTTTAATTGGGCATATTTTCACCGTAACAGCGTTAAAAAGCCTTGAAAGGCGCGAGTCTTCCTGCGGTTTTTGCCTTGTTACGATAAAAATCTTCTCCCATTAAACTTCGAAGGATCTTAAATGTTCAGGTTGTAGTGCATTTGAGATTTTCTTCGACGAAGTAATACTCGCGTATTGCGAGGAGAAAAAATTTCAAAGGTGCTGCAAATCGTACATTTAAGACTCATTTGGTTCGATTGCTGTCACCTTAGGTTGACGAGCATAAATCCGAACTCGCCTAAAAGTGTGAATTTTTGAGCCTTTTCGACGTTTCGGACTTGAAAGGCGGCAGCCTGTCGGCATCCTCAACATCCAAAAAGCCTTACAAAAATTCGCACTTTTGGGTCTGTTGATTTTTTACAGAGCGAATTTTTGTCAAGACAAGGCACAAAACGCAGTAAATCCTTTCGGATTTGCGAGTATTTTAACAAAGGATTGACGAAAATCCGCCTGTAAAAAACGGGTTCGGATTATACTCGTCAACCTATGCGTCTTTATTCAGTTTTAAATTATAACACAAGCAAAAAATTAAGTCCACAATTT
Source organism: Acutalibacteraceae bacterium (assembly GCA_045601905.1). GTDB lineage: Bacteria > Bacillota > Clostridia > Oscillospirales > Acutalibacteraceae > UBA6857. Next base: position 31,031 of record JAZSAM010000040.1, read on the forward strand.
GACGCTTTTTAATAAAAAATCAGTAAATTAACCATATAAAATTCACTCCTTTTGGTCAAAACGACAAAAGGGGATGTAAAAAAAACTCGTTTTTTTACATCTCCTTTTTAGGGGCTGGGAAAAAATGCGCAGAATGAACAAACCGAGCCAAAATAAAGCGTTCAGCTTTATTTTGGCTTGCCCGACGGCGTACAAAGGTACTTAAGAGGGCGAGGTTTGTTTATAGCATAAAAGGCAAAAACCTTGTTTTTGCCTGCTTTTGCTGATTTTTACAGTTTTAAAGGGTTTCTTTGGTAGTTCAATACCGAAAGAAACCCTTTAGTTATCTTGTTTTATGCGGTCTGCACTTTTATTACAGCCACTTTTGATATTCCGTCAGTCATAAGGGTTATCACTATAGCCCTTCAACTGTACCGAAGTGTACGAATTAAATTAATCGTTGTCTACCTGAATGATTTCAACGTCTACAATGTAATCAGCAGCGTTTTCAGCAGTGATAAGAACACCGTTTACTGTAACATTCTTGAGCATTGCTCTGCTGCCTATTGTATCGCAGTTGTTAACAATAAGCTTACCGCCTTCGGGAAGAGTGATGTCAGCATTAACAATCATAATAACATTGTTTTCTTCAAGAACAACTAACTCTTCAACAGTTGCAGTAATGTCTCCGATATAAATCGGTCCGCCGATATTCTGCTGAACGAAAAGCATGCTTTCTGCTTCTACTACAAGATTCTCATAGCTGTAGGTTGCATAACGATCTGCATCCTTACCGATAACGATGGTTTCTGTTACATCAGGCTTAACCTCAGGCTCTGTGGGCTCTGTTGAAGGCTCTGAGGGCTGAGTAACAACTTCGCCGTCACCGTAGGTAGCATTAGCATCTTACTGATTGTCATAGCCGTCATATTCGTAAGAAAGCTGTGCAGCCTTTACAGTGATTGAAATGCCTTCGATAGTCTTGTTCTGATATTCGTTGTCTGCTTCTTCGTCCATGTGAGCAACGATTACAAGCTTTTCGCTTTCTTCAGGAAGAAGAGTGCCTTCGAAATCAGCAACATCGATTTCTTCACCGGCAACTGATACCTTGAAGGTGATAACATCAAGAAGTTTTACGTCGCCGTCGATTCCGTTAACAATAACCTTATACTTAAGAGCAAGGTTGCCGTTGTTCTTGATGTAAGCATCAGCTGTTTCATAAGTACAACCGGGCTCCCAAAGAACTTCATCGTTGCCTTCTGCCTTTACCCATTCAAGTGATTCGCCTTCAAGATCGTTGTCTTCTGCGTCTTCAAGAGCAACATCAAGAATACCTGACTGGATTGTGTTTCCCTTTGTGTTTGCTTCGTCTGTGAACCATGCAAATGTTGTGCCGATAAACATTACTGCACAAAGGAAAATGGAAATAATGCTTGAAACAAGTGCATACTTCGTTGTTTTTGTGTTTCTCATTAGAATTACCTCCTTTTTTATTTTTGTTAAGAGAAACTTATATATCGAGCGACCTTACCGTCGCTTGGATATCTTAGGTTGGCAAGTATAATCCGAACCCGTTTTTGGCAGGCGGATTTTCGCCAATCCTTTGTTAAAATACTCGTAAACCCGAAAGGATTTACTGCGTTTTGTGCCTTGTCTTGACAAAAATTCGCTCTGCAAAAAAACATCAGACCCAAAAGTGCGAATTTTTGTAAGGCTTTTTGGATGTTGAGGATGCCGACAGGCTGCCGCCTTTCAAGTCCGAAACGCCGAAAAGGCTCAAAAAGTCACACTTTTAGGCGAGTTCAGATTTATGCTCGTCAATCTAACCCTTATTTGCCCGATCGATCACATAAAAATTACTTTTTTTATGCCGGTTAAATACTGTGAATAGTTTTCTTTGGTAATTTTTTCTCCGTTTACGGTGACATTAAATAAAACAACCTGAATGTCAGAATCACCGTTTATACTGATAATTTTACCGTCTGCCGGAAGAGTAAAATCACAATTACTGAATGAAATAATTTCGGCTGAAGCATCATCTTCAATTACAATAACATCATCAACATCAGCCGAAATACCTGTAAGAAAAAGCATATTTATTTCAGCTTTTAAACTGGCAACAGCCCTTGCTTCAACTGTCTCACCTTCAATGAAAACATCACTGTCAGAATCGTATTTATCGCCCTCTATGACTATAAAGAAGACTTCACTCTCTTCAGCCGGAGTTTTTGTCGTCGGTTCAGTTATAGTTTCCTTTTCAGTAGTGGGTTCTTCGGTTGCGGGTTCTTTTCTGAACTCACCTGCACTGATATCCTCAACATTCACCTTTGCCCCGTCTGTATACCAGGCAAAGGTTGTCCCAATAAGCATCACGGAACACAGTACTATTGAAATAATACTGCTTATGAACGCCTGGGTTGTTAATTTGTATTTTCTCAAGTCCTTTCCCTCCGTTTCATTTTCTGAGAGAATCTGTATTTTTTGTTCATTCCTTGATTTTACAATCAGACCTCTGCTGTTGCCTCGGCCTCTTCGGGATTTTCGATAACTTCCTCGACTTCATCCGTAAAATCGTCCGTAAAGAGCTTTTCACCTAATTGCTTTTTAAGAGCCATAAGCTCTTCCATCATTTTCTCGCTCTTTTCGCGCTCCTTCTGAAGCTCTGCCTTCTGAACTTCAAGCTCCTTAAGCTGCTCATCCTTGTACTTTCTGAAAAGTCTGACACAACTGATGCCCTGTGAAAGAATGAGGATAAAGAAGGGAAGGAATATACACATTATATAACCGGGAACGGTTTTAATATAATTGAAGAATGTACCGACCTTCGGAATGCTGAACTCATACTTACCTACAATGTACGGATAGGTTACTACCTTTTCATCGTCGGTATCAGTCGTTGTACCGTAGGTGATGAAGCCGGGATTTCCGTGCTCATCCTTTGCAGGCTTTCTGATTTTATGAGTAATTGTTTCACCGTAATTCTCAAAGCTTTGTGACATATAGGAAATTATGTCACCGGCTTTAAGCTCTGAGTAATCCTTAACCTCTTTTACGAAAATGAGGTCACCTGCACCAAAATCCGTCTTGCTCATTGAATCGGAAAGGACAATGAATGCCTTGTAGCCGAAAAGAGAACGGTCATTGCGATTGAAGGTGTTGACGGAAATGATTGTAAAAATCATCATTCCCACGGCGATGCACACAACAAGAGCCACAAAAACTCTTCTGATAATATCAAATGCTTTTTTCATAATCAGTCAAAAACCTTCTCTGTATTATTTCTTGTCTGAACTGACTTTGCGTAGAAGATGAAGGAAAGACCCTTTGACTGAAAATCATTACCTGAATCCTCGGGGAAGTGGAAAATAATTTTCAGGTCGCGCCTTTCGCCAAGGGCAAGTACATCATCCACGGCTTCTTTTTCCTCGGTAAGCTCGTTTATCTTACCTGAAAGAAGAACCTTTTCCCCGTCCTTGATTGTTATTTCAAGAGCATCGGCAAGCTCGCCTGAAACCTCCTTGAAATATAACTTGTAATAAATTTCATCGCTTCCTGTGTTTTCAACGAAGAAATCCTTTTCAACGGTCATACCGGGCTCAAAAAGGAATTCGTCAGACTCAATCACGGGCTCTCCGTCATTGAGATTGATGCCTACGCCGCCTGTCCGGAAGGTGTTTCCGCCTACGGTTACCGAAAGGAAAAGAACTGCAAAGGTTGTTATGCAAAGACAGCCTATAAGTCCGATAATCAGCATTATACCTGCGGAAAGCTTTCTTGATGTCTTATCAGCAGCCATGAGCCTCCTCCCTTCTCTTTCTGAGTGAAAGAACAAATACTGTGGAAGAAACCGCAAGAACTGCAATTATTATTCCTATCTGTGTTGAATCGCCCGTATCCGGCGGGTCAATAAGCTCACCCGGCGGAGGGTTCTTTCTTGTTGTCGATTCGGTTGTTGTCTCAGCTGTCGGTTCGGTTGTCGGCTCAGAGGTTGCCTCTGTCTCTGATTCACTGACTGTCTCACTTGTGGACTCGGTTTCAGACTCACTTGTGGATTCAGTTGTGGATTCAGTTGTGGATTCAGTAGTTGATTCGGTAGTTGATTCGGTAGTAGACTCTGTTGTTGTCTCCTCTTCCTCTTCAACCCACCATTTGAAATCGCAGATGAGCTCCTTGTACTGATACTCGTTACCGACGCTTGTATCAAGGTATACTATAATATCGTATACAAGAGTCTGTGTTGTCTTTTCCTCACTGGAAATTTCCGTGTCAACACACTCCGGCATATCCTTCATAAGTCCGTCATAAAGAGGCTCCTCGCTACCGTCAAGGATCAGCTTACATTTAAGAACCTCTGCGAGCTTTTCATAGCCGGGGTAAATAACTGTTGAAAAATGAACGGTAAGGGTTCCGACAAAGGAAACATCCAGCTTATATGTTCCCTTTACTTCGTCTCCGGGGAACATATTTACTGCATTGAAACGGAATTTCTCAATGGGATTGTTTTTATAAAGCGCAAGTGAAACCTCTCCTGACTGAGCCGTGAGTCTGTTGCCGTATGCAGCCGATGCCGTACCTGTACAAAAAGCAAGCATACTGAAAACGAAAAACACAGCAATCATAAGGGAAAGCTTTTTAATGCTTCTTTGCTTCATTGTCAATCTCCACCTCCTGGTTATATTATCATTCTGGTATTGAGAAAGGTGTAGGAATATGCACGGATATCCGACTTATAAGTTGTATAATTATACACCAGCACCCATCCGATTTCAAGTGTTAAAGTTTTATTTGTATATATTGACAATTTTATCTGTCATTTTTTTAACATAGATTAATCCTTCAAATTCTCAGACCAAAAAAAGGGGCTGTCGCCTTAAGCGACAGCCTCTATTTTAAAATTTCAAATTTTAAAACAGTGAATAAATAAAATTATTCAGCTTCGTTTTCGAGAACCCAATTCTTGAATGCGAAATAGATCTTATCGAAAAGCTCTACGATGTCTGCCCAGTACTCCTTAAGGAAATCAAAAAATACGTTGTCACCCATTGTAGTTATCTCCTTTCATAATATTTGATAAATCAGGAGTCTCCCCCTCATTTTCACATAAATTATATAACGGGATTTAAATTTTGTCAATATTTAATTAAAAAAAAGTTCACGAATTGCGTAAAAAAATTTTTTTGAAAAATATTTTTACATTTTTTGCCGTTTTGTTGCAGAAAACCTGCAACAAAACACGTTTTCCGGACTACTTATGAGAGAACTTTTTCTCTCAGAAAGGAGAATTACCATCAAAAACGAAATTACAAGCAAAGAAAAACTCTTTTGCACCTATTACAGTCTCAACTGTAATGCAAGAGAAGCTGCAGCAAAATCCGGTTACATTTTCCCGGAAAAAAGTGCACTCAGACTACTGAAAAGAAAGGAGATACGAGCCTTCATTGATGAGCTTGACAAGCAGCGAAGGAGCAACAGAAAGGATATAGCCCGTGGCTATGAAAGACTCGCCTTCGGCTGTGTCAGCGATGCAATAAGGCTGATGTTTGCAGATAATGTGAATGCAGACGAGCTTGACCGGATGGATCTTTTCAACATTTCCGAAATCAAAAGAAAAAAAGGCGGTGACATCGAAATCAAATTCTTTGACCGCATAAAGGCTCTTGAAAAGCTTCATCTTATGAGCGACGAAAAAGACTGTCTTACGGGTAAGTCACTTTACTCGGCAATTGCTTATTCAGCAGCAGCACTGAAGGAGGATGAGCTTGGGTAACCGTAATTTTTCTGCTTTTTCAAAAAAGCAGCTTGTCGCACTCTGCTGGTGGCACGATGAATCCCCCTTTTGCAGCAGGGACGGGATCATCTGCGACGGCGCAGTCAGAAGCGGCAAAACCACCTGTATGTCACTTTCCTTTGTCTCATGGGCTTTTTACAGCTTTGACGACACCTCCTTTGCAGTTTGCGGCAAAACCATCACCTCATTAAGGCGTAACATCATCACGGAGCTTTTGCCCCGCCTGAGAGGTCTCGGCTTTGAATGCAAGGAAAGGCTCAGTCAGAACATGATCGAAATAACCCTTGAGGACAGAACGAACAGATTCTATCTTTTCGGAGGCCGTGACGAAGGCTCTGCTTCTCTTATTCAGGGTATGACTTTGGGTGGTGTTCTCCTTGACGAAGTTGCTCTCATGCCCCGTTCCTTTGTTGAACAGGCTCTGGCACGTTGCTCCCTTGCGGGCTCAAAATTCTGGTTTAACTGTAACCCCGAAAATCCGATGCATTGGTTTTACAAGGAGTGGATACTAAAGCACAGAGAAAAGAACTGTCTTTATGTTCACTTTCTGATGTCCGACAATCCCTCACTTTCACCGAAAATGATCAGCCGCTACGAAAACCTTTACAGCGGCACCTTTTATGAAAGATTTGTTCTCGGGAAATGGGTTGCCGTTGACGGCCTTGTTTACCCCGATGCGGCACAGGGGAAATACACAGTAAATCCACCCGTACAGAGCTTTGAAAAGTATTATGTCTCCTGTGATTACGGGACTGTCAACCCCACCTCAATGGGGCTGTGGGGACTTTATGACGAGGTCTGGTACCGCATTGACGAATACTATTTCGACTCAAGGAAACAGGGCAGGCAGAAAACCGATGAAGAATATTATGAGGATCTTCTTTCCTTTACAGAGGGTAAAACAATCGCTTCGGTAATAATCGATCCCTCTGCCGCATCCTTCATCGAGTGCATCTGCCGACACGGAAAATTCAGTGTCACTCCTGCAAGAAACGATGTTACTGACGGTATCCGCAAGGTGCAAAGCGCCTTTCGTGACGGAAAAATCCGCATTTCCCCCTGCTGTAAAAGTGCAATCAGGGAATTCTCCCTTTACCGCTGGGATGAGAGTGCAAAAAAGGATGCTCCGAAAAAAGAAAACGACCACGCCATGGATGAAATCAGGTACTTCGTTCTGAATGTGCTTTCCTCGCAGGATGACGGATTTTTCGCCCTTGCATCAAGCAGATAAATTCGGAAAATCTTTGTTTCCGGGAAAGGAGAAAAAAATTTGGCAATCGGAAAAAGAAAAAAAGACTCTCCCGAAAGTGCCGTTGTGGCAGTCCCGCAGACCTCAGGCTCATCCCATCCCTTTGTGAGCCTGAGCAGCTATAATCCTGTTTCATCGGCTGATATGGCACTTTTCAAGTCACTGAGAGAAGCCATTCCCGTAATTGACGCCGCCATCTTCAAGATCATCCGTCTCATCGGCTCCTTTACGGTTGAGTGCGAAAACAAAGAAGCAGGAAAGGCTCTGGCCAACTTTCTCAGAAATGTCAATGTCGGTGGCACCCGTCAGGGAATTGATGCTTTCATTTCAACCTTTCTTGAGCAGCTTCTGACCTACGGCACTGCTATCGGTGAAATGATTACTGACGGAGACACCGTCACCCATCTTTACAACGCCGATCTGAAATGCGTATCCCTTTCTGAAGGAAGCAGTGCTCTTGACATCACCGTAAGCACAGATAAGGGAAACGGCACCTTTACTCCCGTTAAGTATCCTGCCCTCATCCTGCTTTCCGTGCACAACCCCGAGCCGGGCAAGATTTACGGCACCTCGATTCTCAAGGGACTTCCCTTTGTAAGCGACATTCTTCTGAAAATTTACAACACCATCGGCACAAACTGGGAAAGAGTCGGCAACGTGCGCTTCGCCGTTACCTACAAGCCCCAGAACGATGTTATGGACAAGGCTTACGCAAAGGAAAGAGCAATGCTCGTGGCAAACGAATGGAGCAAGGCAATGAGCTCGGGGAGTTCGGCGGCAAAGGACTTTGTTGCCGTAGGCGATGTCAGCATTAAGGCAATCGGTGCAGACAATCAGATTCTCGACAGTGAAATTCCCGTAAGGCAGATGCTCGAGCAGATAATTGCAAAAATCGGCATTCCTCCCTTCCTGCTCGGTCTTAACTGGTCAACTACGGAACGAATGAGCTATCAGCAGGCTGATATTCTCACAAGCGAAATCGAATTTTACCGCCGTGAGCTTAATCCCATTATCTCACAGATCTGCCGCCTTTTCTTAAGGCTCAACGGCTTCGACTGTGACTTTGACATCAACTGGGAGCACATAACGCTTCAGGACATCACGGAAATTGCACGAAGCCGTTACCTTGACGCACAGACAAGAAAAATTGACTATGAAACAGGAGGTGAAGCCAATGAATCAGGCACCCAATAACACTCCCGACGCAAGTGACCTTGAGCTTATAAACACCTACACACGCAATCCCATTTCAGTTGATGAGGTTTACTGCTTCAATCTCACCCTCTGCGACAACGAGGTTGACCGGGACTTCGAACGCTTTTCCGTTGACGCTCTCAAGGGACTTTGTGAGCTTTTCCCCGGAAGAACAGGCATCTGCGACCATAATATGAGCGCTAAAAATCAGATGGCCCGTATTTTCAGAACCTGGCTCGAGGAGGACAGCACAAAAAAGACCTCTGTGGGTGAAGCCTATGTAGCATTAAGGGCAAAGGCCTATATGCTCAGAACAAAGGAAAACGAGGAGCTTATTTCCCAGATTGAAGGCGGCATCAAAAAGGAGGTAAGCGTAGGCTGCTCAATGAAAAATGTCACCTGCTCAATCTGCGGTAAGGACATGAAAGGCCACGAATGCAGTCACATCAAGGGAAAGCACTACGGCAAAAAGCTCTGTCACGGAATTCTTGACAACGCAAACGATGCTTACGAATGGTCTTTTGTCGCCGTACCTGCACAAAAGAACGCAGGCGTTACAAAGGCCTTTTCTCCCGAAAAAGAAAAAGACGCCGTCGTATCTGATTCCTCAGACAGCATTTATACCGACAAGGTTCTCTGCTCAAAGGAGCACCTGAGTCAGCTTGAAGGCCTCGCGCAGGACGGAAGGCTTTACAGAGACGAGCTAAAAAAACAAATGAAGAAGTACGCACTTATTGCTATGCCTAAGGTAACAGCCGAAAGCATAATTGCAGCCTGCGAGGGTATGGAAACCTCCGCACTCAAGGCTCTTACCGACGGACTCAGAGCGCAGGCAGGGGAGATAATTCCCGTAACTCTTCAGCTTCGTGAGTTAAATGAAAAAAAGACAAAAAACTTCAACAACAATGCTTTTAAAATTTAAGGAGGATTTTTTATGAACGCACTTTTAAACGGCTTTGACACAAATGAGGCCACTTTCAGAACAATGACCAAGCTTTCACCCAACAGAGCGGTGGCACTCAGCAGCGACGGTACTCTTTTTTATCCCTTAAGCGGAAAATTTACAGGTATACTCACTTCCTGCAAGGATAATATCGGCTCCGTTGTAATGAGAGGCTATGCAGTAGCCGAATTCAAAAGCACCGTCCCCTCAGTCGGTATCTGCAATCTCGCTCCCACACCCACAGGTTACATGGAGGTTGACGATACAAACGGTAAGCCCTATACCGTTGTGGGCGTTGATCTTATTAACAAAACTATTGAATTTATTCTCTAAGAGGAGGAAAACGAAATGAATTTTGATAACATCAGACTCGATAAAGGACTTTACACCACCGGCAAGAGCTTCACTCAGGCGCTTGAAGAGATTGACCCCAGCGAAAACTACATAGGCACAGAGCTTGAAGGGCTCGACGCCTTCCAGCGTCAGCTCAAGCGCTTTGACATCAAGGTCAGCGGCAAAAACAGCGACCCTATCGAAAAGTTTTTCAGAACAACCGATTCAGCTGCCCTTTTCCCTGAATATATTTCACGCTCCGTTGCTCAGGGCGTTGATTCAACAGACATTCTTGATTCAATTGTTGCCACAACAACAAAAATTGAAGGTCTTGATTACCGTTCAGTAACAACCGAAAATTGCGAGGATGCATACCAGCCCTCAGTCATCGCAGAAGGTGCTTTTGTACCTGAAACAAAAATTGTCACAAAGGACAAGCTTGTCCACCTTCATAAGTGCGGCAGAATGCTTAGCGCCTCCTACGAAGCAATCCGCTTCCAGAGAATCGACCTTTTCACTGTCGCTCTCAGACAGATCGGTATCGGCATTGCACGTGCCCAGCTTGCAGATGCAATTGAAGTTCTTATTTACGGTGCTTCCGACTCCGCACCTGCAAAAACGGTTACCGCTGAAAATTCAACCGTATCCTTCGCAAATCTTCTCAAGCTCTGGGATGCTCTTTCTCCCTATAATCTCTCAACTCTCATTGCTTCACCTGATGTAATGCTCAAGCTTCTCGCTCTTCCCGAATTCAGAGACAGCTACAAGGGTCTCGATTTCCACGCATCAGGCAAAATGATCACTCCTCTCGGTGCCGAGCTCTTCAAGCACGAGCCTCTCAATGCAGACACGCTTCTTGCCCTCGACAAGACCTGCGCTCTTGAAAAAATCGAAGCAATGCCCGTTACTACAGAATTTGACAAGCTTATTGACCGTCAGCTTGAAAGAGCCTCAATCACAACGATTGCCGGCTTCTCAAAGATTTTTGAAGGTGCTTGTGCAGTAATGAGCTTCGAATAAGGAGTGGTTGAATGATTACCTCAAGCGATGTTCTTACACAGCTCAGTTGTAATTATGACACCTCGGGTTATCCCGAAGAGGAGCTTCTCTCCTGCTGTGAGGCAGGACTCAGCTGGGTAAATTCCCGACTTAAAACCAACACCTCAAAGGATGATCCACTCATCGCACAGACCGCAGCGGCAATTGCACACTATCACTTTTTTGTCCGCACTCTCACAGAGCCTGACAAATATGAGAGCTACAAGGTCGGTGACATCACTGTAAATGCCGATCCCTCAAAGGCTCTTGAAAGAGAAAAGCAGATCCGTGACAATGCCATTGCCGATGCGGCATCAATTCTTGTTGACGGAGGTTTTTACTGCTGTGGTTACTGATAAAGTGGCGAAAGCCCTTATTGAAAAATCGGGAGTCACTCTCCTTATAAAAAAAGACTCCGTAACCGTAGGCAGCTTCAAGGCCTTTCTTCAGCCTCTCAGGTATAAAAACAAAATATACCTGAGGGGTGTCCCCACGGAATTAGGTTACGACAGTCAGAAAAAATACCTGCTTATCTCACCGTCCGATGTTGACCTTTCCGATGTTGACGGAACAAACCGTGCCCTTTATTTTGAAGACAGACATCTCAGTATCGACCACAGTGAAAGGGTTTACTTCGGCAATGTTCCCTTTTACACCTGGTCCATTGTAAGTAAGGAGGAATAAAATGCTTTTCACTTCAGAAATAATCAATGATATGATAGAGGCGATAAACGGTCAGCTAAAGCCGAAAAAGTGCGAAGCCATCCGCGGCTTTGACACAAAGGGTCTGCCGATTCCTCTCAAGAAGATTTACCTCTCCTTTGCTCCCGAAAAAAATACCGTTACATACTTCAGCAACGACTTTGAGGAGTTCTGTCAGAAGAATGAAGCCACAATCCGTATGACCTGCTTTTCGCCTCTCGCGTCCCTTGCCTCGGACACTCACGTACTGCTTGAGCAGGTGCTTACCTTCCTCAACGAAAAGTACATCACGGAAATTTCCGGCTACACCATCGGTGAAACGGAATACGACAGCGATGTCAAGGCCTTCCGTATTATCTGTAAGATATTCTACGAAAGAGAATCCTGCCCTGCCGAAAGCTCGGAAAATACCAACATCACAACTCCATATAACTTTTTCTGCAAATCCCACGTCACCGACAAGGACATTCACATCACCGCCGAGGAGCACGCAAAATACAACGAGCCCTTTGTCACCGGCACCTACACGGGACACGGATACGATGTTGAAAAGGAAATCGAGCTGGGCTTCAGACCGAAGCTTCTTTTCATCTTCCGTCAGGGCTATCCACCTATGGTTTTCGACAGCGACATTCTCTTTATGAAAAATTACTGCGGATTTTCCTTCGGCGGAAAAAGCTCTAAAAATCTTCACATTACCTCCACCGGCTTTTATGTGCTGGATACACAGAAAACAGAAAATGAAACAAGGCTCAATGAGGACGGCATTGTTTATGTTTATGTAGCCTTCAGATAAACCGGGCTATAAAAGAAACAATCCTGCATGGAAATATCCGTGCAGGATTGCTTTTTACATTTTTATATATTCTTTCTGTCCGTTTCGTAAAGCCTCTTGTAAACGCCGTCAACCGAAAGCAATTCGTCATGAGTGCCCTGCTGCTCAATTCCGTTTTCGGTCAGCACAATGATTCTTGAAGCATTGCGGACCGTGGAAAGTCTGTGAGCAATTGTGAAGGTTGTTCTTCCCTTCGTAAGCTCGGCAAGGGACTTTTTGATGTAAAGCTCACTTTCATTGTCAAGCGCCGAGGTTGCCTCATCAAGAATGAGAATAGGCGGATTCTTTACAAAGACTCTTGCAATGCTGATTCTCTGCTTCTGACCGCCTGAAAGCATAACGCCCCTTTCACCGACATAGGTGTCGTACCCGTCGGGAAGTCCGCAGATGAATTCGTGAGCGCCTGCCTTCCTTGCCGCTTCAACAGCATCCTCTCTTGTGGCATCCTTTTTACCGTAAAGAATATTTTCAATCACGCTGCCCGAAAACAGATAAACATCCTGCTGAACAACACCGATGGCGTTACGAAGCTCCTCAAGTGAAAGCTCCCTAATGTCTCTGCCGTCAAGAAGCACGCTACCCTGCTGAGGCTCATAAAATCTTGAAATGAGTGAGCAAAGGGTGGTTTTACCGCTTCCCGAGGGACCTACAACGGCAATGTTTTCACCCTTTTTTACCTTAAGACTGATGTTGGCAAGAACATCGCCCTTTTCCTTTGCATAGCTGAAGGAAACGTCTCTGAACTCAATTTCGCCCCTGACCTCACCGGGAGTATCACCTTTGCCGTAGCCCGGCTCACAAGGAGCCTCGAGAATTTCCGCAAAGCGCTCAATTCCCGTCATTCCCTTTTCAAACTGCTCTGTGAATTCGACAATTCTCTTGATTGCCGCAATCAGCATACCTATGTAAAGAAGGTAAGCAGTCATATCTGCGGCAGTTATTTTTCCTTTTATAAGAAAGTATCCGCCGAGAATTATCATTATTACATACATCAGTCCGTCAAAGAGCCTTGTAACGGCATTGAGCCTTGCCATATATTTGTAGGAATCACGCTGAACCTCGCTCAGTGCCGTGCTCTGCTCATTGAACTTTTTCTTTTCGAGCTCCTCATTTGCAAAGGATTTGACGACTCTTATTCCGAGAAGCGTGGTTTCGGTCTGTGCATTCACCTCACCTGCGATAACACGCCTTTCCTTGAAGACCGCACGCATTTTTCTTCTGAAATAAATGCTTCCGAAAAAGATAAAAGGAATAGCTAAAAAGGTTGCAACCGTCAGCGTAAGATTGATTGAAGCAAGAATGCCGAAGGAGGCAACGATTTTGATTCCCGCAATGAAAAATTCCTCAGGACAGTGATGGGAAAATTCGGCAATATCGAAAAGGTCAGTTGTGATTCTTGACATAAGCTGACCGATTTTCGTTTTATCAAAATATGAAAACGGTGCCGTAAGAAGATGAGCAAACATATCCTCGCGCATATCCTTTTCTATTTTTACACCCATTCCGTGACCGATGTAAATCATATAATAGCCTGCCGCCATATCGATAAGCTTAAGCACACCGTAAACTGCTGCAAGAGACACAATCAGCTCCCATGTAAGCTTTGAAAGGTCTGTTGTTGCAACAGAGGTTATTTCTCTTATAATCATAGGCAGCACAATTTCGCATCCCGTTGTCAGAAGGGCGCAGAAAAGGTCAAGCACAAGCACCGCCTTGTGCCTTTTGAAGTAAGGAATGAAATGTTTTCTGAGTAAGCCTTTTTTGTGGTTTTTCATTTTTATCACCTTTATAAACGAAGTTATCGCTGTATTAAAACACCTTTCATAAACGGTGTTTCGTTATGTGTTTCGTATACTGTCTGTTTTTCTTCGGCTGTACATCCAATCAATATTTTTATTTCGGAATCTTTTTTTATTAAATCGACAATACACATTATTGCATCGGCTTTTTTCTCTTTGCTTCCTACCCAAACATCTATTCCTGCCCCATCCATAGAGGATGTATCCTTTAAATAGCCGTAATCTACCCGATAAATAAAATCCGGGTACTTGGGATGCGCCGTTCCTTTAGGTCTGTCAATTACAATTTCCGAGCTGTTTACCAATTCATCTACAGCATTCCAAAATTCAGTATTATCCTGCATTAAACCACACTTTCACATTTTTTAAACAATTCTCACAGCATTTTCTCTTTCGCGGAACAAAACTAAAAACTGCTTCACAATTACTCCGCGACCGAAATTCTGCATTCTGCATTTTAAAGGGGCTGTAAAAAAGTGCAGACCGCATAAAACAAGATAACTAAAGGGTTTCTTTCGGTTTTGAACTGCCAAAGAAACCCTTTAAACAATAAAAAATATTAAAAGAGGCAAAAACCTTGTTTTTGCGTTTTATGCTATAAACAAACCTCGCCCTCGGAGTACCTCTGTACGCCGTCGGGTAACCCAAAATAAAGCAAAAAGCTTTATTTTGGCTCGGTTTGTTCATTCTGCGCGTTTTTTCCTAGCCCCTAAAAAAGGGGATGTAAAAAAACGAGTTTTTTTACATCCCCTTTTATTAACCGAAGAATGCCTTGTGAACTGCGGATACAGCCTTGTCAGCAAACTCCTTATCAATAAGCACGGAGATTGTGATTTCACTTGTGGAAATCATGCTGATGTTGATGCCCGCCTCATAAAGAGCGCCGAACATCTTTGAAGCTGTGCCCGAATGTGACTGCATGCCTGCACCGACAATTGAAACCTTGGCAACGGATGTATCGCTTGAAACTGCTGCACCCTCCATTGCAAAAATATCGTTGAGGATTTCAACTGCTTCGTCAGCATATCCTGCTGCACAGGTAAAGGAAATGTCCTTTGTACCGTCTCTGCCTACTGACTGAAGAATAACGTCAATGTTGATGCCCTTCTGTGCAAGGCGTGAGAACATCTTGAATGCATTACCGGGAATATCCTTCATTCCTACAACGGAAATTCTTGCAATGTCTGTATCCTTTGTAACGCCTCTGATTAACATCTTTTCCATCTTTGCTACCTCCCTGACGATGGTTCCGGGCTCTCTTACAAGGCTTGAGAGAACCTCTAATTCTACATTGTATTTCTTTGCCATTTCAACGGAACGGTTGTTGAGAACCTGTGCGCCGAGAGTAGCAAATTCAAGCATTTCATCATAAGTGATGTCTGCGAGCTTCTGTGTGTTTTCAACCTTTCTGGGATCGGCTGTAAAAACGCCCGTAACATCGGTGAAGATCTGACAACGGTCAGCGTGAAGAGCTGCTGCAATTGCAACTGCACTTGTGTCTGAGCCGCCTCTTCCGAGGGTTGTCATATCATCATACTGGTTAAGTCCCTGGAATCCTGCAACAATAACAATCTTTTTCTTGTCAAGCTCTTTTTCCAGTCTTTCGGTTTTGATCTGACGGATTCTTGCACTTCCGTATGCGGAATTTGTCACGAAGCCTGCCTGCCAGCCGAGAAGTGAAATAACGGGATAACCCATTTCCTCGATTGCCATTGCAAGAAGGGAGATTGAAATCTGCTCACCTGCAGTAAGGAGCATATCCATTTCTCTTTTTGAGGGGTTCTTGCTGATTTCCGCTGCCTTTTCAATAAGGTCATCTGTTGTGTCACCCTGAGCTGAAACAACAACTACAACGTTGTTTCCCTGCTTATAGGTATCGGTAATTATACCGGCAACATTTCTGACTCTGTCGGCGTTTGCAACGGAGGAGCCGCCGAATTTCTGTACTATTAATGCCATGTGTGTGCCTCCTATAAAAAACATGCGGAAACCGTAAGGAATACCCGTGGTTTCCGTCACGCTTATAAACAAAATTGTGCAAATTATGCGAATACTCTGATTGTTGTGATTACACTGACGCCTGTTGTGCTGAGTACCTTACGAAGCTGTCTTTCCTTCATAACGGGAGTGATGAAGGCGATTTCGTTTTCGGGCTGATCGTTTCTCCAGAGGAAAACGACCTTGCCGAAAATTGACTTAAGTCTTCTGCAGGCCTCGGGCTTATCCATAACGGTGCATCTTACATAAAGTGCGGTTTCCTTCTCCGTGTACTCGGAAAGAATGTCTCCGTCGCTGTCCTTCCAGCCGAAGAACTTGCCGTTCTTATTGTCTGCACAGTCGATAATGTCTCCGACAACGGCAGAGGCTGTAGGCTCACTGCCTGCGCCCTTACCGTACATAAGAACCTCACCTGTCATATCGCCGTCTGCAAGGCAGGCATTGTAAACATCGTTAACACCTGAAAGCATATTGCTCCTTTTGACAAGGCAGGGAGAAACCATTGCAAAAATCTTGCCGTCGGAAAGCTTTTCAGCTCTTGCAACAAGCTTGATTACACTGCCGTACTTTGCAGCATAGGCAACGTCGGCAAGAGTAACTCTTCTGATGCCTTCACAGTAAACGCCTTCGGGGTAAAGGTGAGTTCCGAAGCAAAGAGATGCAAGAATACAGATTTTTCTCATTGCATCAATGCCGTCAACATCAGCTGAGGGATCCTTTTCAGCATAGCCGAGCCTCTGAGCCTCCTCAAGAGCCTCATCAAAGGATACACCCTCTGTTATCATTTTAGTAAGAATGTAATTTGTTGTTCCGTTGAGAATACCTGCAACCTTGCTTATATTATTACCTGCAAGGCAACGGCTTATAGGTCTGATTACGGGAATTCCGCCGCCTACTGCAGCCTCAAAGAAGAAATTGACATTGTTCTTTCTTGCAATTTCAAGAAGCTCTGCACCCTTGCAGGCAACAAGCTCCTTGTTTGAGGAAACAACGTGCTTGCCCTTTTCAAGGCAGGTTTTTACAAAACCGAAAGCAGGCTCAACTCCACCCATTGTTTCAACAACGATTTCAACAGTTTCATCGTTTGCGATATCATCGAAATTTTTTGTAATAATTGAACGGTATTCGCTCAAAGGGAAATCCCTTATATCAAGAATTCGTGTCACCTTGAATTCGTGTCCGGTTTTTTCAGTAACCGTTTTTGAATTTTCCTTAAGAACCTTAGCCACGCCGGAGCCGACAACTCCGTAACCGAGAATAGCAACGTTCATTTTTTCACTACCTTTCTTAGCGTCCGTTTTATCCCCCTTGGTAACAGTCGCATATATACATTGTATATAATATCACATCCTGACGAATAATTAAAGTAGTTACGGCAAAAAAATTCAAATTTTTGTAAAAAAGTTTTGATTTTTTTCTTTTATATCGTTGATTTTAAGTATATATTAGGTTAATATATTAATTAAAGAAATGAGGTGTTATATATGACAGATGTTGAAAAAAAGAGAAAAACGATAATTAATGTAATATATTATGTGATGCTCGCGGCAATTTTTTTCCTGATTATCAGATATGCAATGGGAGTATGCTTCCCGATTGTCTGTGCCTTTTTCATCGCAACAATTCTCCAAAGGCCCAAAAACTTCCTTGTGAAGAAAACCTTTCTAAAAAAGGGAAGTGCCTCGGTTGTGGCTCTTTTCCTGATGATCTTTGTTGTGCTCTCCCTCTTCGTTCTTATCGGTGTAAGAGCAGTGCAGGAAATCAGTGGCTTTATTGATTATATAAGCGCACAGCTGCAGAACATTGATGTTGTTGTGACCAACATCGAAAATGCTGTTCTCAGCTTCATTGACCGCCTTCCCGACTTTGTGGGTGAAACCCTTAACGAATCCGTCACCACAATTTTTGTTCAGCTTCGCGAATACATCGCAGGTCAGAGCACAGACCTTACCGACAGCATAACCGGCACTCTCGGCGATTCCTTCAGCCTTTCCTGGATAACTACCCCCTTAAGCGGTGTTATCTCAACTGCCAAGCAGATTCCCTCTATTCTCATTGCTGTTGTTATCACACTTGTTGCCTCCTGCTTTATGACCTCGGATTACGAAAGCATTCTCGGCTTCATAAAGCGCCAGTTCCCCGAGCATAAGCGTGACGACCTTACAAGATCAAAGGTTCTTCTCAAAAGCACCCTTACAAAAATGGCAAAGGCCTACGCACTTATCGTTTCCGTAACCTTCACGGAAATGTTCATCGGTCTTACCGTACTCAAGCTTTTCGGCATTTATTCCTCAAATTACGCAGTCATCATTGCCATCATCACCGCAATTGTTGACATCATTCCCGTTCTCGGAACAGGTACAATCCTCATCCCCTGGGCAGCGTACAATCTCATTGTCGGAAACTACTCACTTGCAATCGGTCTTGCCGTAATCTATGCGGCAATCACCGTAATACGCCAGATCATCGAGCCGAAGCTTGTTGCAGGTCAGCTCGGACTTTCACCCGTTGTTACCATCTGCTCACTTTATCTCGGACTTAAGATTTTCGGTGTTCTCGGTATGATTATTTCCCCCATTCTTGTAACAATGCTCAAGGTGCTCAACGATGAGGGCATCATTCACCTCTGGAAATCATCCTCAAAGCTGCAGGAAAGCTTACCCGAAGGAAAAGAGGCACCAAGCGAAAAGAAAACCACATAAAAAAAATAACGGGGCTGTAAAAAAAGTGCAGACCGCATAAAACAAGATAACTAAAGGGTTTCTTTCGGCTTTGAATCGCCAAAGAAACCCTTTAATGTTATAAAAAACTCGTTCTTACTTATTCAATACCCTTAAGAGCCTCAAGCTCTTTTTTGTTTACCTTGATTTGTGAATCCTTTATTGTTTTGACTTCTTTTCTGTGAACAAGGATGGGTGCGCCGTCGGGGTTTCTTTCAAGAGAAACCTTAAGCATACCCGTGAGGAGATTGTTGTCAACAACAGTTCCCTTGCCGTCCTTCGTTTCAACGATGGCACCGTTTTTTGGCGTTACTTTGAGAAGGTGCTCGTATGCCTCCTGCTCGTACTTAAGACAGCACATAAGTCTTCCGCAGGTACCGCTGATTTTGACGGGACTCAAGGAAAGGCTCTGCTCCTTTGCCATTTTGATTGAAACGGGCTGGAAATCCCCAAGGAAGGTGTTGCAGCAGAAGGGTCTGCCGCAGATGCCGAGACCGCCGACCTTTTTGCTTTCGTCTCTTACACCGATCTGACGAAGCTCAATTCTTGTGCGGAAAACCGAAGCAAGGTCCTTCACAAGCTCACGGAAGTCAACTCTGCCGTCAGCGGTGAAGTAAAAGAGAATCTTGTTTCTGTCAAATGTGTATTCAACATCAACAAGCTTCATTTCGAGCTTGTGAGCCTCGATTTTTTTACTGCATACTTCAAAGGCGTTTTTTTCCTTTTCCTTGTTTTCGTTGACTGTTTCAATGTCCTTGCTGTTTGCAAGTCTTATGACGGGCTTTAAAGGTGAGGTGATTTCCTCGTCGTTGATTTCTCTGTTTGCAATTGTAACTGTGCCGAATTCGAGTCCTCTTGCTGTTTCGACGATTACATTGTCGCCTTTATTATATTTCTTACCCTTGGGATCAAAGTAGTAATTTTTGCCGACTTCTTTGAATCTGACTGAGATTACCTCTGCCATTATTTATATCATCCTTTCTTTGTGGATTGAGTTAATTTGATTTGATACCGTAGAACAAAGAGGAGAGTCTCGCTACGGTAAGATTGTGATTTGAGTTTGCCTTGCTGCAGCGGTAAAGCTCTCCTGTCGCATTGACAAGCTCGAGAATCTTTTTTGATGTAAGGCGGACTGAAAGCCTTTTTGCCGTTTCAGTAAAAGGAGTGGACATTTCCTTTACGCCCTGCTGAAGAACAATACTGTCACGGAGAATGAGCGTCATACTCTGCAGACACAGTCTGAAAAGCTCCTTGTCCTTCTGGAAAACGGAAATTTTTCTGAGGAATTCAACCTCGCTTCCGTCCGCAACAAGCTTAAGAAGACTGTCGGCAAGGCTGTCAGCCTCCTCCTGCCTTGAGGATTTACTGCTTTTACTGTTGTCTGCGCCGAGACTGTAAAGAGTTGCCCGTGAAATGATCGTTTCAAGCAAGGACGATTTTGTTTCGCAACAGAGGATGAACAGCAGATGCTTTGCAGGCTCCTCAAAAAGCTTGAGAAAAGCATTCTGTGCCTGAATGTTCATGTGTTCGGCACCGTTTATTATAAAAACACTTTTGTTGCCGTCGTTAGGAAAAACCAAAGCCTTCTTTTTCAGCTCTCTTATAGGCTCAATTTTAATCATTGAGCTTTTTTCTTCTTTTTCGAGGACGTGAATGTCAGGGTGTGAGCCCGACTCAACCTTACGGCATTTGCTGCAGACACCGCAGGGCTTGCTTTCACCCTCGCAAAGCACAGCCTTGGCAATTTCCCTCGCGGCAGAAAATCTCGTGTTTTCGTCACCGCCTTCGAGTATCAGGGCGTGAGAGAGCATACCTTTTTTTACAGCTCTTGTAATTGAAGAAGCAAAAGCTTCGGAAATTTCGAGACCTTCAAACACGTGCTTTCTTCCTTTCCTGATACAATCTTAAATATTATACATTATAATGAGCATTTTTACAAGTACATTTAAGCAAAAAAATCCGCAACCCTATGAGGCTGCGGAAGGCTTGTTTTTAAATCAAAGGTTAAAGAAAGCCTTGAGTCTTTCGGTGCTGAATCCGTAGGACGGCTTTTTTTCCTTAGGCATCGGCATAACCGGGGAATTTTCCGGATAAGGTGCAACGGTAAAGCCTTCGAGCAGAGGCTCGTCGTTGCTCGCTTTTTCTCCGCAAAGAGGGCAGAGGGTGTAGGTTTCTGCAAGGTCAACATTACATTTTCTGCATCTCATTTTATTTTCCTCCGTTTCCGTGTGTGCTTTCGATTCTGATTCTCAGTCCACGCTCTGAAAGAACTCTGACACATTCCTTTGCCCAGGAAAGGTCGTGAGTGCAGGCTGAGAAGCAAAGGTTGAAAACTCCGTTGCAGCTAAGAGCTGAGCAGGTAGAAATGAGCCCGTAGCCGCTTGTGTCACCGTTAACGCCGTCAGCACGAAGCACCTCACCCTCGAGAACGGGTGAAAGCTCGCTGTTGCCGGTGTTTGTGAGAATAGTTGTGTTGTTTCCGTGAGATTTTTCCTGACGGCTTCTGACAACGGGAAGCTTGATGAAGTTGGGAACATATTTTATAACCTCATTGTTTGCCATTGAGCCGAAATTGTTGAGAATTTTCTGGAGCTCGGGAACGGTGAGCCTTTTTTCAAGCTGTCCCTTAACCTTGTCGCAGACCTCATCAAAGGTCCAGTCCGTTTTTTCCTCGGGGAAGAAGTCGATTCTTGACTGAATCGTGAAATTGCGGATTGATTTAGTGGGGAAAAAGCGTCTGAGGTTTACCGGGATTGCAATTACAATCGGCTCACTGATGGGCACTTCTGCGTGACGGATTGTGCCGAGAATCAAAGCTGAAGCGAGGTATTCGGTGATGGTGAGACCTTTTTCCTTGGCTTTGCCGTGAAGCTCATCAACATCCATCATTGCAAAAACAAGCTGAAGGAAGCCTTCTTCAATTTCGCCCTTGATCTGGTAGGCGTGAAACTCCTCTTCAACATCCTTGCTGCCGCCTTTTACATAGTAATCATTGAAGGCGTTATTGATTTCTTCCTCTTCAAACTCAGTAGGGCAGTAGGGAGCGTCGGGGTTATTTTTAAGCTCGACATATCTTTCAACAAGTGCATTGAAGTAGGTATTTACACCGAGACCGTCACCGAGGTAATGGGCACATTCGAGGCCAAGTCTCTTTTTATAGTAAACAATTCTGAAATCAGGTCTGCCGTCGTTTCGTATGGTAATGGGGAGAAGCTGTCTTGAAAACTCCTCTCTTATTTCGGGAAGAAGCTCTGTGCCTTCAAGGTAGTTCCAGAAAAATCCTTTTTTGATGCACGAGTGCATGCTTGGAAATCTCGGCATAATGTCCCTTGCGGCCCTTTCAAGTATTTCCGGTTTTACTTCATCCTTCAGTATTACTGTCATGCGAAATGTTCTGCCCCATTTTTTTGAGCTGAGGCTTGAAAACATAATCGAAGCAGTATCAACCTTCATCCAACGGTATTTTTTCATAGCACCTCTCCTATAGTACAAAAAGTAGATATTTGTTTAATTTGGTATGAATGACATTTTATCATTTAAATGTAAAAGTGTCAACCAACAAAATTGTCATATGAGTTGCAATTGTAAAATAAACATTAGTGTTGGTCACCTTAATCAGATGATTTTAAAGTAAAACTGTTCTTTAAACGAAAAAAAGGTAAAAAAATATTAAAAAACCCAAAAAAGTTACAAAAACCTATTGATATTTTGATTTTATATGTTAAAATGAGACTATAAATTTAAGAAAGGGGAGTTATTAGCATGGCATATGTAATTAATGATGATTGCATCTCTTGCGGCGCTTGTGCAGACGGTTGCCCCGTAGGCGCTATCGCAGAAGGCGACAGCAAGTATGAAATCGACGCAGACAGCTGCATCGATTGCGGCGCTTGTGCTGACGGTTGTCCCGTAAGTGCTATCGCAGAAGGCTGATTTAGCTTATAAAAACGGCGGATGTGAAAAACATCCGCTTTTTTTTATTTTATGTTATTCAGATATTTTTCCACGGCATCCTCCCAGCGGGGGAGTCTTTCAAAGCCGTTTCTGTCAAGACAAGCCTTTGAAAGCCGTGAGTTTTTAGGCCTTTTTGCCTTTGTCGGAAAATCCTCACTTGCAACGGGGTTGACTCCGGTGTTTTTGCCCGCAAGCTCAAAGGTCTTTTTCGCAAGGTCGCACCAGGAGCAGAAGCCCTCGTTTGTGCCGTGGTAGGTGCCGTAGCTTTCGGTTTTTATCATTTCCGAAAGAAGTCTTGCAAGATCTTTTGAGTAAGTCGGTGAGCCGACCTGGTCATCGACGACATTCAGCTCATTTCTTGTTTCGGAAAGCCGGAGCATTGTAGCAATGAAATTGGTGTTCTTCTCTCCGAAAACCCAGGAGGTACGCACGATGAAGTAATTGCTGAGAATGCTTTTTACCGCCTCTTCACCCCTGAGCTTACTTAAGCCGTAGGTGTTAAGGGGGCCTTTTTTATCTTCCGGCTCAAAGGGGGAGTCACCGTTTCCCGGGAAAACATAATCTGTTGAAACATAGAGCATTTTAACACCGTGATTTTTGCAGGCACTTGCAAGGTTGTAGGTGCCCTTTTCGTTAACGGCAAAGCAGATTTCCTTTTCGTCCTCAGCCTTGTCAACGGCAACATAAGCTGCACAGTGAATGAGAGCATCAGCCTTGTTCTTTTCAAAAAAAGCATCAACTGCCTGTTTATCTGTAATGTCAAGCTCATCCTTATCGATACCGATAAAGTCTGTGCCTTCTTTTTTCAAAAGGTCGCAGACATCACCGCCGAGCTGACCCTTTGCTCCTGTAACAATAATCATAATATCACCTTATT
The DNA here is from genome assembly GCA_045601905.1 of Acutalibacteraceae bacterium. Classification (GTDB taxonomy): domain Bacteria; phylum Bacillota; class Clostridia; order Oscillospirales; family Acutalibacteraceae; genus UBA6857. The sequence continues at coordinate 54,440 of JAZSAM010000040.1, forward strand.
GTAGCTGATTTTTGCATTTTTAAAAGTCAACATCGCTGTCACACAGAAGGGGAGCATTCATGTCCTTGAGTGAAAGCACGGGCTCTGTAACACCCCAGCTTACGCCGATTGCTTCGTCATCAAAGCGGATGCTTCTGTCGTGCTCCCTGCTGTAGTATTCGTCAACCTTGTAAAGCACCTCAACATCCTCGGTCAAGGTCACAAAGCCGTGACCGAAGCCCTTGGGAATAAAGAGCATAAGCTTGTTTTCCTCCGTAAGCTCAACGCTTGTCCATTTGAGATAATCCGGGGAATCCTTTCTCAGGTCAACGGCAACATCAAGGATTCTGCCTTTTGTGCAGGTGATGAGCTTTGACTGTGCCATTGGGCTTTTCTGAAAGTGGATGCCTCTTAAGGTGCCCTTTTCCTTTGAGTAGGAACGGTTATCCTGGACAAATCTGACGTCAATGCCGAGCTCCTTTAATTTTTCGTAGCTGTAGGATTCATAAAACCAGCCTCTGTTGTCGCCGAAAACCTGAGGCTCAACGATTTTTACATCGGCAAGGTCTGTATTGATAATTTTCACTGTATCACTCCGTTTGGCTTATTTACTTCTAACATTATATCTTAAGCGGTTTTATTAGTCAAGGAATCCTTGACAAAGAAGCGGAAAATAATATAATTATACTATATCAGACAGAAAGGAGAGACCTTATGGTTGCAGGTATCGTCTGTGAGTATAACCCTTTTCACAAGGGGCATCTTTATCAGCTTGAAAGAACGAAAAAGGCCGGTGCGGATTATATTATCTGTGTGATGAGCGGTAACTTTGTTCAGCGCGGTGAATGTGCCTTCCTCGATAAGTGGAAAAGGGCAGAAATTGCCGTAAAAAGCGGTGCTGATATTGTAATTGATCTGCCTGTTGCCTGGGCAGTCTCTTCGGCTGAAAGCTTTGCAAGGGGCAGTGTTTACCTTCTTAAGCAGGCAGGTGTTGACACACTTTCCTTCGGCAGTGAAACAGAAGACCGTGAAAATCTTCTCCTTGCCGCAGAAAGCACGGAAAACGAAAGGGTTCTTTCTCTTGTAAGAAAAAATATGTCTGACGGTAACAGTTATCCTCTTTCATTGTACGGGGCAGTTAAGGAAATTTACGGTGAAAAAGCGGCAGAAATTATTGCTTCGCCCAACAGTACCCTTGCCGTTGAGTATATAAGACAGATAAAAAAGCAGGGCGGGATGGATTTTCAACCGATTAAAAGAAAGGGTGCTTCTCACGACAGTGAGGAAACCGAAGGTGAAATTCTCTCGGCATCGGCAATAAGAGCTTTACTTTCAGAAAAAGACAACACAGAGCCACTTTCATCTCTTAATGATGTTGGTGCTGAAGTTGTGAGAAAAGCCATTGACGAGGGGATCGCACCCTGCACGATGAAGCAAAACGAGAGGGCAGTTCTTTCTTCATTGAGACAGCTTACAAAAAATGAGCTTGAAAACTATACCGGCGACACCAAGGGGCTTGCTTCAAGAATCTATGACAGTCTTAAAGTCGCACGAAGCCTTGAGGAGCTTTACACGCTTTCTAAAAGCAAGAACTACACTCATTCAAGAGTACGCCGTGAGGTGCTCAATGCTTTTCTCGGTATCGATAAGGAAATCTCCCTTTCAACGCCGCCTTATATGAGAATTCTTGCCGTAAATGAAAGGGGACGTGAGCTTCTTTATTCGGTAAAGAAAAATTCTGCAGTTCCTGTTGTGACAAAGCACTCGGAAATGCAGAATCTTGATTGTTTCTCAAAAAAGGTTTATGAGCTTCAATGCTCCTCTACGGACAAATTTGCTCTTTTTTCTCCTGAAGTGAGACCTTGCGGTCTTGAGCAGAAAAATTCACTTCTCATTATAAAATAACTTCACCCATACAGAAATCACCGTCACCGATGGCGGTGATTTTAACTTTTACGGTTTTATCGTGGCAGCTGTCGGGAAGTGAAAATTTAACAGGAATGTAGTTTGCAGTATAGCCGATGAAAAGGCCGTCGCTGTTCTTCGTTTCGGGAATAACGCTGAAGACTTTGCCGATTACGCTCAGAAAAAACTCGCGGCGGAGCTTTTCCGTTTCCTCAATCATTATTTTACAACGCTTTTCCTTGACGGATTTGTCAAGGTGTCCCGTAAGCTTTTCGGCTCTTGTACCTTTTCTTACTGAATATGGGAAAACGTGCACCTTTTCAAATCCGATTTCCTTTACAAAGCTGAGGCTTTCTTTGAAATCCTCCTCACTTTCACCTGCAAATCCGACCATAACATCTGTTGTGAGAGTGCAGTCATTGAAGCTTCTTCTGAGCTTTCTTGCGATTTGTCTGAATTCGTCGGCGGTATAATGTCGGTTCATGCTGCGAAGAGTTTTGTCACAGCCGGACTGTAATGAAAGATGAAACTGAGGGCAAAGCTTTTCGCATTCGCTCAGCTTTTCAATAACCTCATCGGTAAGGTGGTCGGGCTCAAGTGAGCCGAGACGTACTCTTTCAATTCCTTCAACGCCGTTGACTGCTTTTACGGCATCGGGGAAGGAGTCACCTGTATCCTGACCGTAGGAGGAAAGGTTGATTCCGACAAGCACAACCTCCTTGTAGCCCCTTTTGCTGAGTGCCTCAACCTCTTTTCTTAATTTGTCAAGGGGCTTTGAGCGTACACGTCCTCTTGAATAGGGAATGACACAGTAGGAGCAGAAACGGTTGCAGCCGTCCTGAATCTTGACGCAGGCTCTCGTGCGCTCTTCAAAGCAGGTGATTGTATCGCCACTGAAGGGGTCACCCTTCTGATGCTCGCAGACACGGAAAAGTCTTTTACCTTCCCTGGCGTATTCCTCGAGCAGGTCGGGGAGTACATCATTGTTTTTGTTGCCGAGAATAATATCAGCTTCAATAAGCTCCTTTGATTTGTCGGGGTAGGCCTGAGGCATACATCCCGTGAGTACAACAACGGAGTCGGGATTGTTCCTTTTGAAGCGGCGTACAGCCTGACGCGTTTTCTGGTCAGCAGAGGCAGTAACTGTGCATGAGTTGACGACAATGACATCGGCGTTTTTCGCTCCTGTTACCTCAAAGCCTCTTTTCGAAAGAGCCTCGCTTATTGCCTGACTTTCGTACTGATTTACCTTACAGCCGAGAGTGTAAAACTTAACCTTCATTTATCTGTACCTTTAACCTTAATAAAATAGCAGATTTATTATACTTGAAACAAGCAAAAAGGTCAATAGAAAGGGCGTGCATAATATTGACATCAGCTCATATTCCGGGTAAAATATATATGTTGAAAACTAACGAAAAAAACTTTCTCTTTTTGTTAATTTTTTCTTGACAAACAATAACTCTTGTGCTATACTCATTCATACCGCATATTAAAGGCGGCGTGATTTGTCATGCCATAAGGATAATTTATCCGCCCCAAAGTAGCGAGTCCATAATAAAGGAAGGAAAGAAACTATGTACGCAATTATCGAAACAGGCGGCAAGCAGTATAAGGTTGAAGCAGGCGACGTTCTCTTCATCGAAAAGCTTGACGTTGAAGCAGACTCCGAGGTTACCTTTGACAAGGTTATCGCAGTTGGCGCAGACGACGGCATCAAGGTTGGTGCTCCCTACGTTGACGGTGCAACCGTAAGCGCAAAGGCAATTAAGAACGGTAAGGGCAAGAAGATCGTTGTATTCACTTACAAGCCCAAGAAGAACGCAAAGCGTAAGATGGGTCACAGACAGCCCTACACAAAGGTTGAGATTTCATCAATCAACGCTTAAATGATTAAGATTACCTTTTTCAAAAAAAGAGGGAATTTCACCGGCTTTGAGATAAGCGGTCACAGCGGCTTCGCCGAAGAGGGTGCAGACATTGTCTGCAGTGCAGTTTCTTCAGCAGCCTATATGACAGCCAACACTCTTACCGAAATCGTTGGTATAGATGCTGATATTAAGCTTAATGACGGTTATCTGAAATTCATTTCTTCAGACTGCTCCGACACGGTGCAGATAATTTACAAAGGTATGGCTCTTCATTTAAATGCCCTTGCAGAGCAGTATTACGAATACATACTCTGCGAAGAAACAACTGTTTAAAGAATAATACGGAGGTGTAACAAATGCTTAAGATAAACATTCAATTATTCGCTCACAAAAAAGGTATGGGTTCAACCCGTAACGGCCGTGACTCAGAATCAAAGAGACTCGGTGTTAAGCGTGCAGACGGTCAGTTCGTTCTTGCAGGTAACATCCTTGTTAAGCAGCGCGGCACTCACATCCATCCCGGTAACAACGTAGGCAGAGGCTCAGACGACTCTCTCTTCGCACTTATCGACGGTAAGGTTAAGTTCGAGCGTTACGGTAAGGATCGCAAGAAGGTAAGCGTTTACGCTGTTGAGCAGTAATCAGTTTATAAGTAAATTGCGCATAAGCACATCGCATAGCGGTGTGCTTTTCCTTTTTATATACAAAAAGATGAGTTTTGTATAAAATGTTAAGAAAATATTGCTTTTTATTAAAAAACATGTTATTATCATAAAAGAATTAAATCGAAAGATTTAAAACCCCGAAAGGAGACAAACAATGAAAAAAATATTATCAATCACACTTGCAATCTTAATGATTGCAACAAGTATTCCTTTTGCCTTTGCATCAGATCATTCTCACGGTGAAGCGCTTTTTAAAAGAGCTGTCAACTATGACGAAACTGCTTTCTGTACCGTTTATAAAGACGGCTGTGCCGTTGTTGAGGGCGAGGGCTATGCTGACTTTTCCGGATGTACATGGTGGTTTAGTGAAGAAGGTTACTATGATTATGAGCTAAATACTATGTATATCGGCGAGGGAATTTCAGATATTTTTAATTTTGATTTATACGCTGAGATTATTATAGACGAAAACAATCCTTATCTTTCGGTAGGTGAGGACGGTTCAATTTATAACAAAGACAAAACAGAACTTGTTATGTACAATAGCAGTGTTAAACGTTATACTGTTCCTTCATCTGTAAAAATTATTAAGGCCGGCTCTTTTTCCGGATGTGGAATTAATGATCTGATTATACCTGATACGGTTGAAATGATTGAACCCTTAGCTTTTGAGAGCGGCAGTGTAGGTTATCTCGAACTGCCTTCTACATTTAAGGTTATTGAGGAAGGTGTGTTTTACGGTTTGCATTGCGAGTGTATTGTTGTTCCTGCCACTGTTGAAAAAATAGAGGATTTCGGCTTTTACGCATACAATAAAACGGTTTTATTTATTATGAATCCTGACTGTGAAATCGGTTATCTTGGCGAAGATATCAAGATTATGGGCTTCAGCGGCTCTACCGCAGAAAGATATGCCGATGAAAACGGTGTAGCCTTTGATGCAATTGACAGTGATGACCACAAGCATATTTTCATTCCTCGTGTTACAAAGGAAATCACCTGTACAGAGGACGGTATTTTTACATACAATTGCCCCTGCGGAAATGCACAGCCTTATGAGCATATTGACGAAAGCTACGGTCATTATATGGATTATGACAAACCGGCAACAGACGGCAATGTGTATTGCGAGATTTGCGGTGTCAAAGCTGATTGCAACTGCTTCTGTCACAAAGCAACAAGAGAAAATGCATCTGAGATACAGAGGTTTATTTATAAAATTTATACATTTTTCTGGAAACTTTTCAGAATCAACGAAGAGTGTGCCTGTGGCAACGACTATCATTATTAATAACTGTAATTAAAGAAAGGAGGACACAGCAATGAAAAAATATAAAGCATTATTATCATCAATTCTTGCACTCATTATACTTTGCTCCTGTATAGTGCTTCCCGTAAACGCACAGCAGACACTTCCCGAAAGTGAGCACAGATACAAGAACAACTTTTACGGTGAATGGGACTACACTCACAGCAATGAGGATGCAAAAGGTCTTTTCGTAACCTTCAGTGAAAATACTTACGTAGAAGACGGTGACGATTATTATAATATCTACTTTGAAGATGAAGATATAACAATCGGTGACGTTATCGAAAATGGAGAACAGAACAAAATCGGTGATATTATTTCCATTTATGACAGCAAGGATAATCTTATAGGTGTTTGTCAGGGAGATGAGCTCGCAGGTCAGACTGTTTTTGTTCCCGATTCATCCTTTAAAATCACTCTTATCACCGACGGCAGCCTTACAGCCTACGGCTTTAAGGTTACAAATGTTACTGATGAAATTCCCGAGGGCACAACCATTTTCCGTTACCATATGCCCGACGGCAGTATAAAAGCTGATGTTGCGTATGAATATGACTCAACATTGACGGTAAATGATGATTATATGCACGTTATTTCAGGTGACCAGGCAATCATTGGCTGGACCTTGCCGAACGGTGAAGACTGGTATTATGCATCGGGTTCAGTTTATGATACATATATGGAAGAAAGCGGAGTTTATGACTTCTATGCAATTTCAACTCCCGTTCAGCTCCTTCCCACCGATGTTTATAATTTTACAAACACCACTGACTATTTCGACTTTGACGGTGACAGATATTACATGACAAAAGAGCACCAGTTAAGACTTGTTTCAAGCACCTGTCTTGCAGGCGGCACAATTCCTCTTGCTCTTCCTGCTTCAGTATTGGCGACGGTGCTTTCTACATATTCCGCATGGAACTGGGCAGGTTCATGTATCGGCTTTGCTAACACCGTATGTCTGCAGAAAAAAGGTATTATTGATATAGTTTCTACTCAGGAGGGTGCAACCTGTGTGCGTGACCTTAAGCCCACACCGGAGCTTATCAGTCTTCTCAATTACTATAATGCTCATTCAGCAGCAACAATTCTTCCCAAGGATAAGGCGTTCAAGCCCGGCAGTGCAGAATATACAAGACAGCTTAAAAAGCTTGTAAAAAGTGCTCTTGACGGTAATCTTATTCTTTTTGAATTTCTCCCTGTAGGCACGGAGCTCGCAGAGACGTTTTCTGATTATCACGGCATTGTTATCACAGGTGCATATGAGCATCCCGACGGCGGTTATGTGCTTCTTTATTATGATGAAAATGACGGCTCATATGGAAGCTATAAAACCAGCAGATATGCAAAGGACGGACGCTGCGGTGAGCTTTATATTCCCGCTGACTACAGCCAGATTTACGGTGAATACAGCAATCTCATGTTTTTCTGGACAGACAGCTTTGAGGAATTCAGAAGCCTTGACCCTGATATGGAAAACTCCAACATTTTCTCTTTCCGTATTGAATTTTTCAAACACCTTCTCGAGCTTATCAGAGAATGGTTTGATTATTATTTCAAGGCTTTATTTATAAAATAAATATCAGCGGACTGAAACTACAGTTCGCATAATTAAGGAGGAAAAATATAATGAAAAAAGCTATGAGCTTATTATTAGCGGTACTTATGCTGTTTTCTGTTTTAAGCATCGGAGCGAGTGCAGAATATCGTTGCCCTGATGATATTCACGCGTGGAATCACGGAACAGTACAGAAGTATCCTGCTACCTGCACATCACGTGCTTATTCAGTATACGAGTGTATGTATTGCAGTGTTACTCTCAGACAGGAGTACGGCCCGGTTGCTCCCCATACTGACAAAGATCACAACGGCAGATGTGATGTTTGCAACGAAGATTTAACAATAGGCTGCGGACATCTTTGCCACAGAGGCGGCTTCTTCTATAAGATTGCTCTTTTCTTCTGGAAGCTTTTTAAAACGAATAAAGAGTGCGCTTGCGGTATGTATCATTATTGATAAAATTATTATATCTTTTAAATGAAAGGAGAATATATTATGAGTGACGTTATGGGCAAGATTCTGATCTGGACAGCAAAAGTTTTATTCTTTCTTCCGGCTCTGTTCTTTATACTGCTGCCGATTATGCTTATTGACGGAGAAAAAGGTGCAGATGCTATAAACGGATATTGGGGCGAATGGTAAAGCTTAACCCGACAGAGTATTCTGTCGGGTTCCTTTTTTGGCATTTTCCTTGACACAGATAATTATTTGTATTATAATGTAAAGAGATTATAATCAGGAGAGATATTTTTATGGAAATTAAAATTTGCGCTTATTGCGGACAGGAAATAAAAATGGAGGAGTACAGAGTGTACTGTCCTTCATGTCATGAGGATTATCACAAGGAATGCTGGCTTGCAAATAACGGTTGCGTGACCGAGGGCTGTGAGTATAACCGCAGACCTACGGGTATGTGTCCTTATTGCCACACTCCCACAAAGAAGGAGTATGTTTATTGCAAAAAGTGCGGCAGACCTACAAACCCTCTTATGAACCTTGTTGTTTATCCCGAGGGCAGTGATTACTTTGTTCCCGATACTGAAGCTGATACTGCGGTTATGCTTGCAGGCGACAACAGCGAAAAGTTTATGAAGCGCTTTGTTGAAATGGAAAAAAATAAGTACAAGCTTTCCTGGAATTTCTCTTCCTTCCTTTTCACAGCCTTCTGGTTCATTTACCGTAAGATGTATGCACAGGGTGTTGCAGTGCTTCTCTTCTTTGCACTTCTTGCCTCTTCAATTGCATTCTTCCCGGGACTCAGATGGCTCAGCATCCCTCTTTTCGTTCTTCTCTGGGTTGCTTGCGGTGTCTGCGGTAACGGTATTTATATGGAGCACCTGAGAAAGGTAGCAGGAGAAGCACTTAAGGTTCCTCAGAACTTCAGACTCGAGTACATACTCAAGGTTGGCGGTGTCGATAAGAAATCAACGATTATCTCTGCAGTTGTTTCAGCCGTTGCAACCGTAATCTTCGTGCTTATCGCTAACCTGGTTATATAATCAAAACTTGAACTTTACCCCTTGACTTATTTTAAGTTATGGGGTATAATTCTTGCAATATGTTTAAAAGCAATGACTGAGAAATAAGTAAGTCAGAGAGCATTTACTCAAAGAGAGCGACGGTTGGTGTGAGGTCGCAGTAAACTCTGAGCTGAAATTCGACTCACGAGCTGCCTGTGAAAAGCAGGATGTGGGCATCGCATTAAGGTGCATTAAAGTGGCAGGGGATTTTTCTCTGCAATTTGAGTGGTACCACGGTTATTTCCGTCTCATGTTTATGAGGCGGTTTTTATTTTATCAAAAATACTTCTTTGGAGGTTAATTATGAACAGCAAAATTCTTGAACTTCAGAATCTGTTTGAAGCTGAAGCACAGAAGGCTTCTTCAACTGCTGAGCTTGAAGCACTCAGAGTTGCCTATTTAGGTAAAAAAGGCTCAATTACTGAGCTTATGAAGGAAATGAAGGATCTTTCTCCCGAGGAGAAGAAGACCTTCGGTCAGCAGGTAAATCAGCTTAAGGGCTTTGCCGCTGATAAGCTTGCAAGCCGTACCGAGGAGCTTAAAAAGCAGGAAATCGAAAAGGAAATCAACAGTGTTCCCGATTTTGACATTTCTATGCCCCCCTCAATGAACGAGGGCTCCTATCATCCCGTTACACTCGTTCAGCGTCAGTGTGAAAGAATCTTCAAGACAATGGGCTTTGCAGTTGAGGATTATTCCGAAATCGTAACAGACTACGAGTGCTTTGAGGCTCTCAACATCCCCAAGCATCACCCCGCAAGAGATATGCAGGACACCTACTATCTTGAAAACGGTCAGCTTCTCAAGAGCCACACCTCAGCAGCACAGAACGCTATTTACAAAAAGTATAAGGACGCACTCATTAACGACGGTGTGCCCATCAAGGCAATTTTTCCCGGACGCTGCTTCAGAAATGAGGCAACCGATGCCTGCCACGAAAACACCTTCTTCCAGATGGAAGGCGTTATGGTTGACAAGGACATCTCCATCTCAAACCTTATCTACTTTATGAAAACAATGCTTTCAGAGGTTTTTCAGAAGGATCTTAAGGTAAGACTCCGTCCCGGCTTCTTCCCCTTCGTTGAGCCCGGCTTTGAGCTTGACATCAGCTGCCTTATCTGTGGCGGTGAGGGTTGCCCCTCTTGTAAGCACAGTGGCTGGCTTGAGCTTTGTCCCTGCGGTATGATTCACCCCGAGGTGCTCAAGGCAGGCGGTATTGATCCCGAGGAGTACACAGGCTTTGCCTTCGGTCTCGGTCTTACAAGACTTGTTATGATGAAATACGGAATCAAGGACATCCGTGACCTTAATTCCGGTAGCCTTAAAACACTTACACAGTTTATCGACGAATAAGAGGAAAGGAGCGTAAATTATGTTTTTATCAATGAATTGGATTTCAGATTTTGTTGATCTGGAAGGCATCGATAAGCTTGAGCTTATCCATCGTTTTTCACTTTCAACAGCTGAAGTAGAGAATGAAATTTTCTTCAAGGGTAGTGACATCAGCGGTATTGTTGTTGCTGAAATCAAGGAAGTAAATGATCATCCCGAATCAAAGAAGCTTCATCTTCTTAAGGTTGATGCAGGTGACGGAAAGCTTACGGATGTTGTCTGCGGTGCACCTAATGTAAGAGTAGGCATGAAGACTGCTTTTGCGAAAATCGGTGCAAAAATCGGTGAAATTGAAATCACTCCCCGAGCTCTTGCAGGCTACACCTCCTACGGTATGTGCTGTAGTGAAAAGGAGATCGGCATCAGCGACGACAACTCAGGTATTATGGACATCCTTGAGGATGTTGCAAACGGCACCGATATCAAGGACCTTTATGAGGTAGAGGATATTGTCTTCGAGGTTGACAACAAGTCACTTACAAACCGCCCTGACCTTTGGGGTCATTACGGCATTGCAAGAGAATTTGCTGCACTTTGCGGCAGACCCCTCAAGCCTCTTGATGTGGTTGACCTTTCAGCTTATAACAATCTTCCTCAGATTGATATGAAAATTGAGGACAAGCTTTGTCAGCGTTATTCCTGCCTTCAGGTTGAAAACATCACGAAGTATGTCAGCCCCGTAAATATGAGAATTCGTCTTTTCTATTGCGGAATGAGAGGCATCAATCTTCTTGCTGACCTTACAAACTACCTTATGCTTGAAATGGGACAGCCCATGCACGCCTTTGATTCTCGCAAGGTTGAAAAGCTTCGTATCAAGCGATTCGACAAGCCCTTCACCTTTGAAACTCTTGACGGCGTTAAGAGAGACATTGACGAAAATACTCTTATGATCTGTAACGGCGACACCCCCGTTGCGATTGCCGGCATTATGGGCGGTCTTGACAGTGAAATAGTTGAGGACACAACAAGACTCACCCTTGAAAGTGCAACCTTTGACGCAGTTTCAATCCGTAAGTCAACAGTTCGTCTTGCTCACAGAACCGATGCTTCGCAGCGTTACGAGAAGTGCCTTGATCCCGAGCTTACAGTTCCCGCAATCGCACGCTTTGTCAAGCTTCTTCAGGATATCGATAGCGGCGTTACGGTTGTCTCCTCACTTACTGATGAATATGCCGTTAAGTACGACGATGTTACTCTTTCATTTGATAAGAGCTTCGTTGACCGTTACACCGGTATCGAAATCAGTAATGAAACAATCGTAAAAACACTCGAATCCCTCGGCTTCGGTGTTGAGCTTGAAAACGATCAGTTCAAGGTTGCAGTTCCTTCCTGGAGAGCAACAAAGGACGTTACAATCAAGGCCGATATTATCGAGGAAATCACAAGAATTTACGGCTATGATAACTTTGATGTTCACACAACGGCAACTCCCGTTTATCCTATCCGTCCTGATATGGAAAAGACAGTTGAGGATAAAATCAAGGACATTCTTGTAAAGCGCTTCTCACTTCACGAGTCACATTCTTATGTATGGATGTACCATGATGAGTGCAAGGCTCTCGGCATTGAAATCGAGGACAACATCAAGCTTGTCAATGCAACAAACCCCAACATTGAAACAATCCGTAAGTCAATCGTTCCCACTCAGCTTTGCCAGCTCAGAACAAACAACACCTTTGCTCCCGATTTCGGTATTTTTGAGGTCGGCAGAGTTGTTGACGGTCTTAAGGATGACGGACTTTGCAACGAGCAGAAGAAGCTTGCAGTCACACTTTTCTCAAAGACAAAGACTGCAGAGCAGCTTTATTTTGAGCTTCGTGACATCATTGCAACAGTTGTCGGTGACATCAGACACTGCGACCTTTCTTATGAAGCAATCACTGCGACTCATTCCTATCAGCATCCGAAGAACCTTAACAAAATTATCTGTAAGGGCATTGAAATCGGCGAAATCGGTATGATTCATCCCGTTGTTTCAAAGAAGGTTGACAAAAAGGCGCTCATCGTTTACGCTGAAATTGATGTAAGAGCTCTTTCAGCTATCGAGCCCGATGCAATCAAGTACGAAGAGCCTTCAAAGTTCCCCGGAATTGACATCGACATTTCCTTTGTAAGTGAAAAGTTTGCACCCATCGGTGAAGCAGTCAAGGCTGCTGAATGCTCACTTATCAAGGGTATGGAGGTAGTTGACACCTACCGTGATGAAAGCGGCAAGTCAATCACCGTAAGAATTTACTTTGCACATCCCGAAAAGACCCTCACCAAGGATGAGGTTATGGATGTTGTTAACGGCATTATTGATAACCTTGCTTCAAAGGGCATTGAGATGAAGAAATAATTTTCGTGTCTGAGGCACAGAAAATTTAAAGCATTTTTGATTACTTTTTTCACAAAAAAAGTAATGCCATACGGCGAGCAATAATAAAAAGCAAACACAAAAATCAGCACCGTCATAGTTGCAGTAACCTTGACGGTGCTGATGTTTTTTATGTTCTGACCTCGTCGGTCAGGCGTCAATTTTTAATTTTCGGATTTCATCTTTTCCTTTAGCACGGGCATCCACAAGCCTGCCTGAACAGTTCTGTGGTCAAAGCCGCATTGCTTTGCTTCCTTGGTGTCAATCCAGTCGCTGAAGCAGTTTCTGTCCTTGGTCATTGCAAGGTAGTTGAGTATTTTTTCAGAGAAGAGACCAACATTCTTACCCGTCTCATCAAGGCAGGCTGCCCAGAGCATCCAGTCAGTTTTTGTGAAGCTCTTGCGGTGGTCAAGGGGAACACCGTAAGCGTTGAGCTCACTTAAATACTTCTCACTTTCACCCTTGTAGTATTTTTTGTCAAAGAGGTTGAAGCCGAAAAGCTCATCCCATACGAGGTTGTACTTGAGACTCCAGCTGTTTTCTTTTTCGAGGCTGAAGGGGAGATAATCCTTGTCGCCGCAAAGGGAAACAAGCTTGTCTGCGTAGGCTTTTGCTGTTGTCATTGCATCGTTCTTTATCTGAAGAGTATCGGAGATCCTTGCAAAGCAGGCAATGCCCATAATGCCCTTGATTGCAAGGTTTACATTCTTTTTGCTGTGACCGGCAAAGTCGTCTGTGCAAAGCTGATTGTCAAGAATGACGCCCTTATTGATAAGATACTTTGCCCAGGTGCTGAGAGTGTAATAGTTGTCTCTCAGGAAATCCTTATCCTTTGAAGCAGTGTAGTATGCCCAGGAAAGAATCAGCATATTACCGCACTCCTCGACGGGCATCTGGAAAAGGGGAGTGTAAATATTAAATGATCTGCTCTTATAAATATTGGGATAGGAGCGCTTGGTGTCTGCAAGGAAAAGGGGGTTTGCAAGAGCATAAACCTGGCCGCAGGCGATGGGATAGCGTCCGATGTCGTGAGGTGCATAATCAGCCTGCCAGAGGTCGCTTGCTGCGAAACGGAAGATACCCGTAAGCATTGCCTTTACAAGCTCGGGAGTATAAATAAGGTACATCGGAACGGCGGGGTAGGAAACGTCAACGGTGTTGATGCAGCCGTTTGAATGGCATTCCTTTGAAAGATAAAGAAGACCGTCCTTCTCACTTCTTACAAGCTTGTGACCTGCAAGCACTTGTCTTGCGGCAGCTGAAAGCATATCTGTATAAGCTTTTCCGAATTTCTTTGCATCGGAAATGATCATTTTTTCCTGAGCACGGATTCTGTCAAAAAGCTCCTTTTTGTTGTCAAGGCAGTACTTAATGCCCTCGTTTATTGAGCTGAAGCCTTCGGTCCAGAGTCCCTTTAATTTTTCACCGAAATAGTTGATGGAATAAACATCGTCATAAGCAAGAATGCAGGTGAAGTCAAATTTCTTAACACCGTATTTTCCGCCGGAAACAGTGATACCCTTTGTGGTTGCCTTTACGTCACCGCCCATAAGGCACACATAACCCCAGTCGGCAGCAAAATTGTCGCCTGAATCGTTGAGAGGCTTCTGGTCGATAAGTCCCATTTTAATGAGCTTTTCACCCTGAACGGTTTCGGTGTGCTTGTTGATGACCTTCTTTTGCTTGCCGGTGCAAAGTTCATCAAAGCAGGTGAAAATGACTTCAACATTGTGCTTTTCACCGTCAAGGGAGCTGACGGATGCTTCAAAAAATGAAACGGGAAGAGAAAGAAGATTGTAATCATCAAAAAGGAAGGGTGTCCATGTGCGGAAACGAAGCTTTACCTTTTCGTTTTCAAAGATGTAGTCGCTGACATAAGGAGTTATTACGCAATCAGTCTGCCGGATGGGAGCATTATCATTTTTTCCAAGGAAGGTAAAGGCTTCTCCGTCAATAACAAGTGTACCTTCAATGCGCTTTTTAATTCCGCACCAGAGATAGGTGTCATCGTCGTTGATTGCATCTTTTTTTGACCAGATGCTGAAATGAGGATCTATTGTTGCAATAGGATATGAGGGTAATTTCATTTTTTATTCCTCCCGGGGTACAGTAGTTTCGTTTTTGGTTTCTGCGCCGTTTACGGTTGTTACATTCTGCTTTTCTGCAAGCTCATTACGGTAAGCGATAAGGCTGTCGTGCATTTCTTCCTTTGCTTTGCCTGTAAGCTTATAGGTAATAAAGGGAAGGCCTGCAAGAAGCATCATAATACCGTGGAAAATTGTGTAGAAGAAGAGAAGCTTGATTTTAGTTTCATAGCTCTGTGCAGGATAGGGATCTGCGGCAGTGCCCTGAACGTACTGGATGATTGAGTTTTCACCGTAAAGGATAATGGGAGCAAGTGTGCTTGCGATTGTTCCGCTGATTACGGTGCCGAGACCGATTGCAAAGGGAAGTGAAGCGTCAAGACGCTTGCCTGTCTTAAGCTCAAGGTCGTCAAGGGCATCAGCCTGGAACATTGTGGGAAGAAGATTGGATGCACCGAACTGAATACCGGTAAGGAAGAGACATACAACGAATATGTACTGAAGAATTCCGGGGTCCTGACCGTTGTGCTCCATAGTGAACTGAGTGTAACCGATTGCAAAGGAAACACAGTTGATTATGAGTGAGTAGCAGCCTGATGCAATGTAAAGCTGCTTTGAGTTGAATTTTTTAAGAAGAGCCTTGACAACAAGCATACCTGTGAATGTGCCGACGCCGACGGGAAGCACGAAGATGATCTTTTTGCTTGCTGAACCGAGAACTGCAATTGCCATAAAGGTTTCCATATAAGTGGCGATACCTCTGAAGGACTTGAGAGTTTCACTTAAAATAATTGTACGGGCATGGGGGCTTTTGAGAATGTCCTTGAAGCCGATAAGGGGATTTTGCTTCTTTTCGCTGTAAACGGTGCGCTCCTTGATAACTCTCATACCGAGAAGCATTGTGACTGTGCCGACAGCACCGCAAAGGATTGAGGAAACAATGTAATTGAGCTCTGGATCATCGGAGCCCTTGACAGCCTTGATGATTGCACCGATAACAAGAACAACAACCATGGGTGCGGAATTACCGATTGCAGAGGAGATACCTCTGTAGGAAAGAACATTTTCGCGTTCCTTGAGGTTGGGTGTCATAACCATTGCAACCATGTTTATGGTGTTGCCGAAATAGAAGCAGGCGCCCTGAACAAGTGCAAGGAAAATCATATAAGCAAGAACAACGGTGGGATTTTCTCTCATAAAATCGGGAACAAGGAAAATAAGCACCGTGATAACGCCGCAGGGGATAGCGGAGATGAGACCGAGAGGCTTGAATTTTTCATTGTTTTTGATTTTTTTGTTGTCGAGGATAAGAGCGTAAACAAAGGAAAGCACATAGCCTGCAACACCCGTTACGCCGTTGAAAATTGCGACATAATTTTCGGGAAGCGAAAGAATGTTTACAAGGTAGTCACTGCGATAGCCGTTAATCATACCGGTCATCATAGTGTAGAAAAATACGGCAAAGATAAAAATGATAAGCTCGGCATTGCCAACATGCTTTTCATTAGCTTTTGCCGTGAGGGGTGAATTGTTTTTTGACATAATTGTTCTCCTTGATAAGTTTTATATCTAACTAATAATACCACATATAAAAAGCGCATTCAATTCATACTTTTACCAAATAAAATCTTAATAATTTGTGGATAATACCTTTGCAAATATTTTTCTTGCCAGTAAAATCATCTTGTGGTATAATAATCAGGTAAAAATCGTAAAAAGGCAGGTGAAATTATGGCTGAAAATCCGATGCTTAAAACCCTGAGAGAAAAGGCAATGAAGCTCCCGCTTACGCCGGGCGTATACATTATGAAAAACAAAAGTAACGAGATAATTTACATCGGAAAGGCAAAGAAGCTTAAAAACCGTGTCAGCCAGTATTTCGGCTGTCAGAACGGTCACAACACCAAGGTCAGAAAAATGGTTGAAAATGTCCGTGATTTCGATTATATTCTGACTGACAGTGAGTTCGAGGCTCTCGTGCTTGAGTGCAGTCTCATAAAGCAGAATATGCCTAAATACAACATTCTTTTAAAGGATGATAAGGGCTACAGCTATATAAAAATCACAAAAGGTGACTACGGCAGAATTTCGGCTTGCTTTCGTAAGGATGATAAAAATGCTGAATACCTCGGGCCTTATACAGGTAATTTTTCCGTTACAAACGCTGTGTCGCAGGCTTCAGAGATTTTCCGCCTTCCGACCTGCAACAAGGTTTTTCCCCGTGACATCGGCAAGGGCAGACCTTGTCTTAATTTCCACATCAACAAGTGTTCGGGAGTCTGCGCAGGTAAAATCAGCAAAAAGGAATATATGGAAAACCTTGCTGAAGCAATCGATTTTCTGAAGGGCGGCAGCTCAAGGTCTGTTTCAAAGCTGAAGGAGCAAATGACTGCCTATTCGGAAAATCTTGAATTTGAAAAGGCGGCAAAGGTAAGAGATAAAATCAAAGCAATTGAACGCATTATGTCAAGGCAGAAGGTTGTTGTCCAGGGCAGTACAAACGAGGATGTTTTCGCAATTGCCGTGCGCGGTGAAAAGGCCTGCCTTGCAGTTCTTTCCTTCCGTGACGGACTTCTTTCATCCTCGGAGCATTTTATAATTGACAGCTCGGAAAATCTTTCCGAATTGAGAAAGGAGCTTATTTCCTCCTTTTACTCAATGGAAAGACAGATACCGCCTCTTATTGTCCTCGACGGTGAAATAAGCGACAGTGAGCTTCTGACAATGTATCTTACACAAAAGCGAGGTAAGAAGGTAACGCTTTTTGTTCCGCAAAGAGGCGAAAAGGCAAAGGTGAGTGCAATGTGCCTTAACAATGCGGCACAGAAGCTTGGTGAATTTCTCGGAAAAAGCGGCAAGGAAACAGCCGTGCTGGACGAGCTTGGAAAGCTTCTCGGACTCGGAAAAACTCCCGAATACATCGAATCCTACGACATTTCTCACACCTCGGGGAGTGATAATGTTGCAGGTATGATTGTGTTTAAAAACGGAGTACCCTACAAAAAAGCCTACAGACGCTTTGCGATAAAGGGCTTTGACGGTCAGGATGATTACGGCTCAATGAGCGAGGTTATTTCAAGAAGACTCAACCGTTATATTGAAGAAAAGGACAGCGGTGAGGGCTTCGGCGTTCTGCCCGATCTTATTCTGCTTGACGGCGGTCAGGGACAGGTCAATGCGGTAAAGCCGATAATTGAAGCCTTCGGTCTTGACATTCCCGTTTTCGGTATGGTTAAGGACGGCAAGCACCGTACAAGGGCAATCGCACACGACGGGGGAGAAATAAGCATCAATTCCTCAAGAAAGGTGTTTACCCTTGTTTCCGAAATCCAGGAGGAGGTGCACCGCTTTGCCATCGCTTACCACAAAAGCAAGCACACAAAAAGCAGTATATCAACAACTCTTACTTCAATTGACGGCATAGGTGAAAAGAAGGCGGCCTTGCTTCTGAAAAGCTTCAGGTCATTAAGAGCCATCGGTGAAGCTTCCGAAAAGGAGCTTTCACTTGTGAAGGGAATTTCTTCGTCCGATGCACAAAGGATTTACCGCTTTTTTCACGAAAGAAGGAAATGATAGGTAAAATTTGTTGCTTTTAGTCGTAAAATGTGATATTATCTAATCTGGCGGAGGTGATTTAATGCAAAAGGACACTATAGCTCAGATACTCAGAGATATGAGAACTGAGCATAACCTCAGACAAGGGGACATTGCAAAGGCGCTCGGAATTGACAGAAGTGCTTATAGCGGTTACGAAACAGGAAGAACGGGTATCTCTTCCGTAAGGCTTAGTAAGCTTGCCGATATATATAATGTCAGCCTTGACCGACTTGTAGGAAGGCAGGAGGTCGACGAGATTACAAAGATCAGAGTCACCAATTTTTCAAACGAAATTGACCCGATTGCCATGCTCAAGAGTGATGAGCAGCTCCTTCTTATGCTTTACCGCATTTCCGACGATGAAAAGAAGGAAAGGATTATTGAAATGCTTTCTGAGGAAGCGAAAGAGCAGGCTCATACAGAAGAATAATTATTAAAAAAACTTGACAAAATCTTATACATTGTATATACTGAAGTTACTAAATTTTAGGAGGTAAATCAAAATGAAAAAGATTATTTCACTTTTCCTTGCACTTCTTATGATTTTCTCAGTTGCAACAGTTGCTTTTGCTACTGCTGAGGACACAACTGCTCCTACAGATGTTGAAGCAACTGCTCCTGCAGAAGACGAAGAAGGCACTCAGGATTTCGGTGATCTTCAGTGGATCATGGATCTTCCCTTCTGGACTGCAAAGTCAGGTCTCAAGATTGCTAAGATTGCTATCAAGCTTGTTGCCGTTTACCTTAAGGTCGGTAAGATCTTCGGTCTCGTAGATCAGGATATGGGCGATATGCTTATGAGTGCTATCCTTGACCTCATCGCTAAGAATGAATCAGGCGAGGATGTTGAAGAAACAACAGTAGCACCCGTAGAAACAACAACTGCAGCTGCTGCATAATCAAATGCAATATTAAAAGCTCTCTTACCTTGAGTAAGGGAGCTTTTTTATGTTGGTGCCTTTAGGTGTGGAAATAAACCCCCAGTTCTACTGGGGGAAAAGAAAGAGTAGTGCTACAAAAAAACAGGCGAGCTTTATGCAAGCCTAATACCGTTAGTAGAAAACTTAAAAATTTAGCCTCAATAAAAAATGAAAA
>JAZSAM010000041.1:0-19183 GCA_045601905.1 Acutalibacteraceae bacterium
TTGAATAACAGAATAAACGCAAAAACCTTGTTTTTGCCTGCTTTTGCTGATTTTTACAGTTTTAAAGGGTTTCTTTGGTAGTTAAATACCGAAAGAAACCCTTTAGTTATCTTGTTTTATGCGGTCTGCACTTTTTTTACATCCCCTTTTTGTTTTATAAACCGAAGCTGAAGGGCAAAAGCTCTTCGAGAGAATAGCTTTTAATTTCATCACCGTTTTTCCCGAGAATGACGGTGAAATTTTTGTCGCAGAATTCAGACATCACCTGACGGCACACTCCGCAGGGAGGACAGAAGTCCTTGAAATCGCCCTTTTTTCCGCCGACGATTGCGATTTTCAAAAAGTCCCTTTCACCCTCGCTGATTGCCTTGAAAAAAGCCGTTCTTTCAGCGCAGTTTGTCGGGCCGAAGGCTGAATTTTCTATATTGCAGCCCGTATAAGTCTTGCCGTTTCGTGTAAGAAGTGCGGCACCTACCGTAAAATCAGAATAAGGGGAGTAGGAGCTTTCGGCAGCCCTTTTCGCAAGAGTAACAAGCTCTCTGTCGGTCATCTTTTATCATCCTTTCAGAATTTCATCCTTGAAGCTTATGCCCTTGATTGTTGAGGAAAGACCGAAGATGTCTTCAATTGTCTTTCCGATGTCGGCAAAGCTTTCTCTTGTGCCGAGGTTTACGGGTCTGATGCATTTGCCGTAAATGAGAACGGGCACATACTCTCTGGAATGGTCGGTGCTTTGTGTGAGGGGATCACAGCCGTGATCAGCGGTGATGAAGAGAATGTCGTCATCTTTCATGCCTTCAAGGAAGTTACCGAGCCACAAATCAAATTCATTAAGAGCCTTTGCGTAGCCCTTTGCATCATTTCTGTGACCGTAATGCATGTCAAAATCAACGAGATTTGTAAAGCAAAGACCGTTGAAGTCACCTTCTGCAGTCTCTTTTGTAAGTGTCATACCGTGAGCGTTTGAACGGGTGGGATGAGCCTTCTCAAGCCCTTTTCCTGCAAAGATGTCATAAATTTTTCCGATGGGGATGACATCCAGGCCGTTTTTAGAGAGCACATCAAGAAGGGTATCCTCAGGAGGGAGAAGGGAAAAGTCGTGTCGGTTTGCCGTTCTTTTAAAATCGGGGTAATCACCCTCAAAGGGCCTTGCGATAACTCTGCCGACTGCGTGCTCACCTGTGAGAATTTCTCTTGCAACGCGGCAATATCTGTAAAGCTCCTCGGGCGGCACAAGGCTTTCGTGAGCCGCAATCTGGAAAACGCTGTCAGCCGAGGTGTAAACGATTAGCTTGCCCGTTTCAAGGTGCTGCTTGCCGTAATCCTCAATTACCTTTGTGCCCGAATAAGGCTTGTTGCAAAGGACGCCTCTTCCCGTTTTTTCTTCGAATTTTCCGAGAAGCTCCCCGGGAAAGCCGTCGGGATAGGTCGGGAAAGGCTTTTCGGAAATTATACCTGCGATTTCCCAATGTCCAGTTGTGGTGTCCTTGCCCTTGCTTTTTTCTGCAAGTCTGCCGTAAGCACCGATGGGGGAAGGCTCCTTTTCACCGAAGGAAACTCCGTCAATGCCGAAAAGTCCGAGCTTTTTCAGGTTGGGAACGTTAAACTCCTTTTGCTTAAAGCAGGAGTAAAATGTGTTACTTCCCTCATCACCGTAAAGGTGTGAGTCGGGCATTTCACCGATGCCGAAGGAGTCAAGTACAATTAAAAATACACGCTTATTTTTCATTTATTTATCGAGCCTCACTGCAGCTTCAAGAGCAATTTTCATCATATCCGTAAAGGTGTTCTGTCTTTCTTCTGCCGTGCAGGCCTCACCCGTAAAGGGAAGGTCGGAAATTGTGCAGATTGCAAGTGCATTCTTTTTAAGATGCATAGCATTAAGGTAAAGGGCAGCCGCTTCCATTTCAACGGCGACAGAGCCTGCCCTTGCCCACTTTTTAAGGCTGTTTTCATCGGCATCGTAGAAGGTGTCCGAGGAAAGGAGGTTTCCGACCTTGAGAGTGATGCCGATTTCCTTTGCACAGTCGTCGGCGGTTTTCAGAAGCTCAAAGGAGCAGGTGGGCGCGAGAGTACCCGTTACGCCGTACTGCTTGGCGAAATTTGAGTTTGTGTTTGCACCGATGCCTGCCACAACATCACGAAGCTTTATGCCTTCACCGATACCGCCGGCTGAGCCGATTCTTATTATGTTTTCCACGCCGAAGAATTTGTAAAGCTCATAGGAGTATATTCCGATTGAAGGCATACCCATACCGCTTGCCATAACGGAAACCTTGTGTCCCTTGTAATATCCCGTGTAGCCCTGAATGTTTCTTACATTGTTGACGAGTACGGCGTTTTCAAGAAAGGTTTCGGCAATCATTTTTGCTCTTAAGGGGTCACCGGGCATAAGCACGGTTTTTGCAAAGCCGATGTCGTCAAGTAAATTTATGTGTGGTGTGTTCATGTTTAGCTCCTTCTTAATTTAATAAATGATTCTTTTAGTAATGAGTAGTGAGTAGTAAGGCAATTTTTACAGTGAAGTAATCCTGACTACGGGCTACTCAGTATCCCTCGCCCTGCTCATTTTTGACAATTTTTACAATTCTGCTCGTTCCGAGTCGGCTTGCTCCGAGACTGAGCATTGCCTCGGCATCCTCAAGGCTTGAAATTCCGCCCGCCGCTTTGATGAGGGTGCCCTCCTTCACGTGCTCGGAGAAAAGAGCAATGTCCTCTCTTGTGGCACCGCCCGTGGAAAAGCCTGTTGAGGTTTTGATGTAGTCCGCATCCGAATCGGAAACAATTTCGCACATTCTGATTTTTTCTTCCTCGGTAAGAAGGCAGGTTTCGACGATGACCTTTAAAAGTCTGCCGTCGCAGGCCTTTTTTACTGCGTTGATTTCCTCAAGGATGTCGGAGTAACGCTTTTCCTTGAGCATTCCGAGGTTTATTACCATATCAATTTCATCGGCACCGTCCTTTACTGCCTCGGCGGCTTCAAAGACCTTTACGGCGGTGGTGTTGTAGCCGTTGGGAAAGCCGATTACCGTGCAGATTTTAAGACGTTCACCCACATATTCCTTTGCTTTTTTTACAAATGAGGGTGCAATGCAGACACTGGCACAGCCGTATTTGATTCCGTCGTCACAAAGAGCGATGATGTCGTCCTCGGTTGCAGTCTGTGACAAAACAGTGTGATCAACCTTTTTAAGAATATCCTTGATTTCCATAAATGATTCCTCACTTTACTTTTAGTTTCTCTTATTTAATATTATATATTCAGAAAGAAAAAGTCAAACAATTTTCAGATAAATTATTGTAAATAAGGAGTTTTTAGTTTATTATATATTTTAATAAGAGTAAAAGGAGAAAAATTATGGCAAACATTGTTGTAACAAAGGATACTCCCCTCGGTGAAATTATGAAAACTCCTGCGGGGCACGATATTATAATGAAAGCACTTTATTCTGTGGGCTTAAGCGGAGGGATGCTCAGAAAAGGCCCTCTTTCAAAGCTTACCCTCGGAAAGCTTCAGAAGCTTACTGCAGGCAAAATTGACGACAGCTTCATTGCTTCTCTTCTCGGTATTCTCAACATTGAAAAGGACACACCTCTCGGTGACGATTGCGAAATCGAAAAGAAGTGGTGGAAGGAAGCAGTATTTTATCAGATTTATCCCCGTTCCTTCAAGGACAGCAACGGTGACGGTATAGGCGACATCAGGGGCATCATTGAAAAGCTCGATTACCTCAAGGAGCTCGGCGTTGATGCAATCTGGTTCAGTCCCATGTACGACTCCCCCAACGATGACAACGGCTATGACATCCGTGATTATGAAAAGATTATGGAAGAGTTCGGTACAATGGAGGATTTCAATGAGCTTGTTGAAGGTCTTCATAAGAGAGATATGAAAATTATTATGGACCTTGTTATCAACCACAGCTCCGATGAGCACGAGTGGTTCCGTTCAAGTGTCAGCGATCCCGATTCACCCTATAAGGATTACTACATCTGGCGTGACGGTGACGAAAACACACCGCCGAACAACTGGGATTCAATTTTCAGCGGTTCTGCATGGAATTATTATCCCGAAAGAAAGCAATGGGCACTTCATCTTTTCTCAAAAAAGCAGATGGATTTTAACTGGGAAAATGAAAATCTCAGAAAAGATCTTTACGCTATGATCAACCGTTGGCTTGACAAGGGTGTTGACGGCTTCCGTCTTGATGTTATCAGCTTCATTTCAAAGGTTGACGGCCTTCCGGACGGCGATGAGACCGTTGGTGCGCTTATGGGAACGAAGGGCGTTGAGCATTACTTCTACGGCCCGAGACTTCACAAATACCTTCATGAGATGGCTGAAAATACATTTAATAAATACGATGCCTTTACTGTCGGTGAATGCCAGGGCACGGGTATTGAAATGAGCAAGCTTATGACTGGTGATTACAGAAAAGAATTAAGCGTTGTTTTTTCCTTCGACCATGTTGAAAATCCCGGAAAGAAGCGTTTCTCGGAGTACAAGTACGACCTTCGCCCCATGGCAAAGGAGCTTGTAAAGTGGCAGCTCGACTACACAAATCATTGCTGGCCGACAGTCTTCTTTGAAAATCACGACACAACAAGAATGACAAGCAAGGTCTGCCCCGAGGGCTATTACAGAAACGAGGTCAGTAAGCTTCTCGGTCTTATGCAGATGACGCTGAAGGGCTGTCCCTTTGTTTATCAGGGCCAGGAAATCGGTATGTGCAACGGCAGCTTCAGAGATATGAGCCAGATAAGAGACGTTGAGTCACTCAACTATTTCAGAGAGAACATTGAAAAGGGAGAAAAGCCTGAAAAGCTGCGCAAGGAAATCTTTGCAGGCACCCGTGACAACGGCAGAACACCGATGTGCTGGACAAAGGGTGAAAATGCAGGCTTCACAACGGGCACGCCCTGGATTAAGCTTATTGACGAATGCGACAGAATCAATGTTGAGGTGCAGGACAAGGATCGCTTCTCGGTGCTTAACTTCTACCGTGATGTAATCCGACTCAGACACGAAAATCCCGCCCTTGTTTACGGTAAATTCAGACTCGTAAATGAAAAGTGGAAGAATGTACTTGCTTATTACCGCATCGGTGAAGAGGGAACCTTCTATATTGAAATGAATCTTACTGATAAGCTTCAGAAAAAGCCTCTTATGACAAACGGCTTTGAAAAGGTGCTTTCCAACATTTCAACGGGTAGAGAGGACAAGCTTGTACCCTACGAGGCAAACATTTATAAAGTAAACTGAAAACAACTGAATATTAAACCGCCTTTTGAAAATCATATTATTATATGATTACATCAGGCGGTGATTTTTTTGCATAGACCCGAAACCATAAAAGAAATGCTGAGCCAAAGCACAGAAAAATACAGACAAAACTGCGCCTTTACCTTTCTTGACAGTCAGGGACACAAGGTAAGAATCAGCTACAAGGAGCTTTATGAGGATGTTGAAAGCCTTTCGCTGAGCCTCCTTTACCATCTTAAAATGCGAAACGAAAAGGCGGCAATAATCTGCTACAACTGCTACGAGTGGTGCGTGATTTATCTTGCCTGCCTTTGCACGGGAGTTGTGGCTGTGCCCGTTGACAGAGAAAATCCGGGAAGTGACATCGGTGAAATTCTCGACTTTGCAGAGGTTAAGACGGTTTTCTGCGACAGTAAAAGCCTGGCAAAGCTGATGAAGAGAGAGGGCGTAAATTATGTAGCTGTTGACTCGGACGATGAGTTTGTTAAGCTCATTGAAAAGGGAAGAGCTCTCAGACGGGAGGGCTATACTTCGGAAAATCCAATTGATCCCGAGGCTCTGGCGGTGCTCATTTTTACCTCGGGTACAACGGGAAGCCCAAAGGGCGTAATGCTTTCAAACAGAAATCTCTGCTCGGATCTTTATCTTGTAAGAAGCAATGTAAATGCGACAGAGCGTGACAGAACCCTTTCCGTTTTGCCTCTTCACCACACCTACGAGTCTATTGCATTTCTTATGATGCTTTACTGTGGCGGAAGCATTGCCTTTTGCGGAGGGATAAGGTACCTTTCAAAAAGCTTCAGGGTCTTTGCACCCACGGTTTTTGTTACCGTTCCGTTAATTTTTGAGAAGCTTCACAGTAAAATACTTTCGCAGATTGAGGAAAAGGGAATGAGGCAGAAGTTCCGTTTTGCTTCTGTTATGTCGGGAGCGATAAACGATGATAAAAAGCAACGGCTCTTTTCCTCGGTGCATACATTTTTCGGTGGCAGACTTAAAAAAATCATTGTCGGTGCGGCGGCAGTAAAGCAGTCTGCTGTTCAGGATTTTGAGCTTTTCGGCTTTAAGGTAATCATCGGCTACGGGCTTACGGAATGCTCACCGATAGTTATCTGCAACAGTGAGTCGGACAGAACCTCGGACACGGTGGGAAGGCCGCTTGGTGA
This sequence comes from Acutalibacteraceae bacterium, assembly GCA_045601905.1. Lineage (GTDB taxonomy): Bacteria > Bacillota > Clostridia > Oscillospirales > Acutalibacteraceae > UBA6857. The sequence continues at coordinate 6,430 of JAZSAM010000041.1, forward strand.
GGTTGAGGTGAAAATCAAAGCTCCCGACGAAAAGGGTGCAGGTGAAATTCTCGTAAAGGGCCCGATGGTAATGAAGGGCTACTACAAAAACGAAAAAGCAACAAAGGGGGTCTTTTCCGACGGCTGGTTCTGTACGGGCGATGTCGGATTCTGCGACAAAAACGGCAGGTATCACATTACGGGCAGATGCAAAAATGTAATTGTCACAAAAAACGGCAAGAACATTTATCCCGAGGAGCTTGAGCATCGGCTCCTTAAGAATCCCTTTGTGGAGGAATGTCTCGTTTTCGGTGAAAAGGGAGACATAATCAGCTGTGAAATTTTCCCCGATGTTGCCGCAATCGGCACAAGGCTCAAGAAAAACAACCCAACTGAGGAGGAAATAAAGGCGCTTATAAACGAAACGGTGAGAAGCGTGAACAGAATGCTTCCTTCTTACAAGAGAATAAAAAAGGTAACGGTGCGAAAGGACAGCTTTGACAAAACAACAACTCATAAAATAAAAAGAAAATATTGATGCTTTTGATTGAAAAGAAGTATGCTTTGTAGTATAATAAGATGAATTAAAAAAGGAGGTGACACAATGCCCGAGGAGCTTTTGCTTGAAGGTACCGTTGAGGATATAGTTTACCAGAATGCGGAAAACGGTTACTGTGTAATTGATCTCAGCTGTGACAAAAATCTTGTGACAGCCGTGGGCATTATGCCCTCGTGTACTGCCGGTGAAAAGGTCAAGCTTTACGGCAGCTGGAAGGTTCATCCCACCTTCGGAAAGCAGTTTGCCGCTGAAAGATGCGAACGCAGTATGCCGCAGACTGCCGCTGATATGCTTCGCTATCTTTCGGGCGGAGCGATAAAGGGAATCGGTCCTGCAACGGCGGGGAAAATCATTGACCGATTCGGTGAAAGAGCCTTTGAAATACTGGAAAAGGAGCCTGAACGACTCAGCGAGATAAGGGGCATTTCAAGGGATAAGGCACTTGAAATGGGGAAAAGCTTCAAGGAGCAGTTTGCCGCAAGAGAGGTTATGATTGCCCTTGAAAGATGGGGTTTGAGTCCCTCAGAGGCACTTTCGGCCTACAAGGCATACGGAAGCGGTGCCGTACAGAGGATAAATGAAAACCCTTATGTTCTGTGCTCTGAAAAAATCGGGCTTCGCTTTGAAAGAGTCGATGAAATTGCCGAGGGCTTCCCCGTCAAGGTTAAAAGCATTTTCCGTCAGCGTGCGGGAATTATACATATTTTAAAGCACAATCTTTCAAACGGTCACACCTGTGTGCCGAGAGAAAAGCTGATTATTCCCTGTGCTGAGCTTCTCGGAATGGAAAGAGAGGAAACACAGCAGGTTATTGATGATCTTATTGAGGACAGAGAAATTGTAGAGGATTTCTTTGACGATAAGCCGTATATCTTTCTTATTGAGGAATATATGGATGAAAAGAGTATTGCCGACAGAATAAAGGTTATGCTTAAATTTCCTCCTGCAAAGGGCAGAATCACCGAAAAGGAAATTGATGCCATCGAGGAGAAAAAGGGGTTGACCTTTGAGAGTAAGCAGAAAAAAGCAATTCTTACTGCTGTAAATGACGGTCTGCTTGTGATTACGGGCGGACCAGGTACAGGTAAAACCACAACGCTCAACGGTATACTTGAGCTTTTTGAAAAAAAGAAGCTGCGTGTGCTTCTTGCCGCACCGACAGGCAGAGCCGCAATGCGGATGAGTGAGGTTACGGGCAGGCAGGCAAAAACAATTCACCGACTGCTTGAGGTTGAATGGGGTGAAGGCGACAGACAGCGCTTTACAAGGACAATGGAAAATCCCCTTGAGGCTGATGCGGTTATCGTCGATGAGCTTTCGATGGTTGACACCCATGTCTTTGCCGCTTTGATGGACGCACTTCCCTTAGGCTGCCGTCTTATTATGGTCGGTGACTCTGATCAGCTTCCTCCCGTCGGCGCAGGTAACGTTCTTCAGGATATTATCCGCTCGGAGCTTATCCCCGTTGTTGCACTCACAGAGGTCTTCCGACAGAGCCTTGAAAGCCTGATTGTCACAAACGCTCACAGTATCGTCAGGGGAGAGTATCCCGACCTTACGGTTAAGGACAGAGACTTTTTCTTTATGCAAAGGCTTAATCCAATGCAGTGTGCCGAAACCGTCGCGGAGCTTTGCACAAAAAGACTCCCGAAGGCATACGGCTATAATCCTCTTGAGGATATACAGATAATCTGCCCCTCCAAAAAGGGTGAAACGGGTACGGTAAGGCTCAATACAAGAATGCAGGCAATCCTCAACCCTCCCTCAAGGGACAAGGAGGAGCTTTCAAGAGGAAGCAGGATCTTCCGTGAGGGCGACAAGGTTATGCAGACGAAAAACAATTACGACATCGTCTGGACAAGGGGCAAGGAAACTCTCGCAGGTGTATTTAACGGTGACATCGGGCGTATTATTGCCGTCAATCACAATGCGGGCTTTATGAAAATCCTTTTTGACACAAGAACGGCAATTTACCCCTTCGACAGCGTCAACGAGCTTGAGCTTGCCTACGCAATCACGGTTCATAAAAGTCAGGGTAGTGAGTTTGAAAGCGTTGTAATGCCCGTCTGCTGTGTTCCGCCAAGGCTTTCTTACCGCAATCTTCTTTACACTGCCGTTACGAGGGCAAAAAACAGACTGATAATTACCGGCAGTCAGTCGGAGGTAAATGCAATGGTTGACAATGACAAAAAAACACGCAGATACTCGGCACTCAGATATATGCTTCTTAAGGATTGACAAAAAAGGCAAAACAAAGTAAAATTAAAGGAAGAGCCTTAATGATGATAGGGAAGGGAGTGTGAAAAATGGCAGGCTATAACATAGGAATTGACCTCGGAACGGGTAACATCAAGGCCTTTGTCAGCGGCAGAGGTATTGTTGTAAGTGAAGATAACGCCATCTGCTATGATGCCTATAATGACGAGTTCGTTGCAATGGGTAACGCCGCAGGTGAAATGTTCGGCAAAGCCCCCGAATGCTATGTGCTGAAAAGACCGATTTCAGGCGGTGTAATTTCTGACTTTACCGTTATGGCGGAAATTCTTTCACGCTTTCTTACTAAAATATGTAAAAACAGTATCTTCAGACCGAATGTGCTCATAAGTGCTCCGAGCTGTAACACAAGCCTTGAGAAAAAGACGGTAATTGAAGCCGCCTGTGCCGCAGGTGCGGGTAAGGTGCATCTGATTGACGAGCCCGTTGTTTCCGCTCTTGGTGCAGGTCTTTCCATCGATTATCCGAAGGGCGTTATGGTCATTGACATCGGTGCAGGTACAACTGACATTGCCGTAATTACCATGGCAACGGTTGCCTATGCGGCATCAATCAAAACCGCAGGCGACAGTATGGACGAGGCAATCTGTCAGTACCTTAAGAAAAACAGAGATATTGTTATCGGTAAGGCTACGGCAAAAAAAATAAAGCACACCATCGGATGTGCCTTTAAAAGAGAAGAGGAATTCGAGATTATCTGTACGGGCAAGGATTTCGTTACGGGTATGCCGAAGAATTTCAATGTCAATTCAGGCGAAATCTGCGAGGCACTCAGCGAGTGCACCAAGGCAATTTTTGACGGCGTAATGGATGTGCTCGAGCAGACGCCACCCGAGCTTTACACGGACATCTGTAATGAGGGAATCATCCTCACGGGCGCAGGAGCAAAGCTTTACGGAATCGATAAGTATCTCAGAGTGAAGCTCGGTATAGATGTAAGGGTTGCCGCAGACCCCGAGTACTGTGCCGCAAAGGGAGCAGGCTTCGTGCTTAAGAATATGAAGAAGCTCGAGGACAACGGTTATTCCTTCAGACTGAGAGAGAACACCTACAGAGATTAGGTTGGCGAGTTCGGATTTATACTCGTCAACCTAAGGCTTTGTGGTGCTTTCAGTTTCCTCAAGGTATGTATTTACCGCAAAAAATTGCAGACATAATTTATTAGAGTAGCAGACAAGGTGAAAATTCTCCTTGTCTGTTGTAGCTTCACCCGTTTTCATAAAGCCGTCACCCGTCGGCGGCAGAAGAGCTTTGACCAGAGACTCACATTCCTCTTTTTCATAAAAGGTGAAGGCCCCGAGTATCTCGCAGGCGGTTCGGATAAAGTAAGCGGCATCGCTGTCACTTACCCTTACTGTGTTACCTTTTTTATCCGTTTTACCGATGGTAAGGCGGATTTTTTTAATTTTGCCACCCTCGTCCTCCTCAAGCGTAAGAAGCAGGGGAGCTTCTGTGTTGATCATAAGTCGGTATGCTTTGCCGTCAACAAGGTAATCTGACAGGCTGATTTTCTCTTTTTCTCTTATGCGGTTGAGATTGTCCGTAAAATGAAGAAGGTTAACGCTTTCTCCCTGATGACAGCCGCAAAGAAAAAGAGACAAAATGAGAGGTAAAAGAAGAGACAGCATTTTTTTCATATAATCACCTGATTGATTATATGCGTTTAGCTTCTTCTAAATGAAAAAGGGACACAGGCTTTTTACTTCCTGTGTCCGTCTGAAATTTAAACTCTTCCCTTGGGAAGGGGTATTTTTTCTTTTTCGGGCTTGGGACTGATGTCTCCCGATTTCGTAAGAGCAATCTTTGTCAGTGTGGGGCCGAAAAGCTCATAGATAAGAACGCCGAAAAGAACAATGTTTCTTATGATGATGCCGCTTTCGCCGATGCTCATTGCAGTAATCGACATTCCAAGGGCAACGCCTGCCTGAGGAAGAAGGGTGATGCCGAGATACTTCTGAATATGAGGCTCGCACTTTGATGCCTTTGCACTGACACGTGCTCCGAGATACTTACCAAGACTTCTTGCAATGATGTAAACGATGCCGATTCCGATAATGCTAAGGTCAGTAAATACTGAAAACTCAAGCTCTGCACCGCTTAAAACGAAGAAGAGAATGAAAAGGGGAGTTGTCCAACGGTCGGTTTTTTCCATAAGGTTTGCTGAGAAATCACAGACATTGCAGAAGATTGTGCCGAGCATCATACAAACGAGAAGGGGTGAAAAGCCGACGTGTACTTCACCAATGTTGAACTTGAGCTTCGAAAGGGCAACTGCGAGGAAGATTGCAGTAATAACAATTGCCTGGCGCTTGCTTCTTGAGTGGAAGAATTTTTCCGAGAAGGAAAGTCCGTAGCCGAGAGCTGCACCGAGAACAAGAGATAAGACGATTTCGGCAAGGGGATCAACGAGAATTGAAACAAGGCTGAACTCACCGTGAACAAGTGCCTTTGCAACGCCGAAGGAAACGGCAAAAATGATGAGGCCGACGGCATCGTCGAGGGCAACAATGGGAAGAAGCAGGTTGGTAAGCTTACCCTTTGCCTTGTACTGACGGACAACCATAAGCGTTGCCGCAGGAGCAGTTGCCGAGGCAATGGCTCCGAGGATGATTGCACTTGAAAGGGGGAGCTTGTCCTCTCCGAGGATAAAGTGCAGTCCGATGAGTGCCGCATCAACGACGAGGGTTGTAAAGACTGCCTGAAAAATGCCGATGATTGTTGCCTGCTTACCTGTGTGCTTAAGCTGGTCAAGGCGGAATTCGTCACCGATTGCAAAGGCGATGAAGCCCAGAGCAACATCGTTGAGAATTGAAAGTGAGGCAACCTGCTCAACATTTGTAAAGCCGACGCCCTCAATTCCGAGAAGTCCGAGACAGTAAGGCCCGATGAGAATACCTGCGATAAGATAACCTGTAACGGCAGGAAGCTTGAGGGGCTTTACAACTCTTGACATCAGAAGTCCCGCCATCAGTGCGACTGATATGCATAAGAGAGTTTGCATTTCCATAAGTATAAACCTTCTTTGATTATAAATTTGACGCACTAATTATAGGTGTGTTGAGAGGGAAAGTCAATTACGAAATTCCACAATTAAAAGCTGTTTTATTCCAAATATTTATTGAAAGTTACATATTATTATTTTACAAGTGTTTTTTTTCGTTTTCTTATGGACTTTTTCTTGATAAGTTATATAATATAGTCGTCAATTTTAAAAGAACAGAAGGTAAAAAAATGGAAAAGAATCAGTTTAAGCCGATGCTTTTTACAAGCATGAAGGGCTACGGAAAGCAACAGCTGGTAAAAGATGTAATTTCAGGCATAATCGTGGCGATTATTGCACTGCCCTTGTCAATTGCTCTCGCACTTGCTTCGGGTGTTGGTCCCGAGGAGGGTATTTACACGGCAATCGTCGCAGGCTTTGTAATTTCATTTCTCGGCGGCAGCACAGTGCAGATTGCAGGCCCGACAGCGGCATTTGCCACCATCGTTGCAGGCATTGTTGCAAAAAACGGGATGGAGGGTCTCATAACAGCAACAGTCCTTGCCGGTATAATTCTTCTTCTTATGGGCTTTTTCAAATTAGGCTCACTCATAAGATTCATCCCTTACACAATCACAACGGGCTTCACCTCGGGTATTGCCCTTACAATTCTTCTCGGTCAGCTCAAGGATTTCTGCGGAGTGACTTATCCGACGGGCATGGAAACAATTGAAACCGTGGACAAGGTCAAGGCATTTATTGCAGGAATAGGCTCATTCAATGTTGATGCCTTCATTGTCGGTGCAATCAGCCTTGCAGTGCTTCTTGTTGTGCCGAAGATAAGCAGCAAGATTCCCGCTTCACTTGTTTCGGTGCTTGTGGGTATTGCCTGCGTGAAGCTTCTTCCTCTTGAGGTCAACACAATCGGTGACCTTTACACCATCAGCAGCTCACTTCCGAAGCTTCATCTTCCCGCTTTTTCCTTTGATTCGGTGAGAGTTGCACTTCCCGATGCTTTCACAATTGCGGTGCTTGCGGCGATTGAATCGCTTCTTTCCTGCGTTGTTGCCGACGGTATGACGGGCACAAAGCACCGTTCAAACATGGAGCTTGTTGCTCAGGGTGCAGGTAATGTTGCATCGGCACTTTTCGGCGGCATTCCCGCAACGGGCGCAATCGCAAGAACTGCAGCAAACATCAAAAACGGAGGCAGAACTCCCGTCGCGGGTATCGTACACGCAGTTGTGCTTCTTCTTGTGCTTATTCTTCTTATGCCCTATGCGGCACTTATTCCCATGCCAACAATTGCGGCAATTCTCTTCCAGGTGGCCTATAATATGAGCCATTGGAGAACCTTTGTAAATCTTATTAAAACTGCTCCGAAAAGTGACATAATTGTACTTATCATCACCTTCGTGCTTACTGTTTTGTTTGACCTTGTTGTTGCAATCGAGGTGGGAATGCTTCTTGCCTGCGTGCTTTTCATCAAGCGCATGAGCGAGGAAAGCTACATTAAGTCCTGGAAGTATGTAAGTGAAAGCAAGGAGGTTACTCCCGACAATGCCGAAACGAAGAAGGCTCTTCTTGAGGTGCCTGCTCACATCAGAGTTTACGAGGCAACGGGTCCGATGTTCTTCGGTGCGGCAAATCAGATTGAACAGATTGTTTTCAAGGATGCCACAAAATGTCTGATTCTCAGAATGAGAGGTGTGCCTGCGATTGACAGCACCGCAATGAACAGTCTTGAGGCACTGCTTGTAAGGTGCCAAAAGAAGGAAATAACTCTCATTTTGTCCCACGTGAATGAGCAGCCCTTGAAGGCAATGAAGAAATCAGGCTTCTACACTGCAGTCGGAAGTGAAAACTTCTGTGCCGACATTCACGAGGCACTTGAAAGAGCAAAAAAGATGCACTGAATATAATTATACAAATAAGAGGCTTATGTTCTTGACAACATAAGCCTCTGTGCAATATAATGAAACGGAGAAAGCATTAAAAGGAGGAAAAAACAAATGGCAAAAGCTTTAACCGATGAAAAGCTCAGGAAAAAAGAGCTTCGCCGTCAGAAGGAAATTGCTAAATGGGAAAAACAGAAGGCACGCCCGAAGGGTAATACCTATTTCTGGTACCTTGTGCTGATTATTGCACTTATTTATGCAGTTGACGAAATCGCATCACAGATCGGTACTCTTATGAAAACGGAAATTGCAAACGATCTGTTTCAGAGCGAAAGCTCTGTTACGATTCTGAATCTTTTGCAGGTTGTTGCAATTCCCTTCCAGATCATCGGTCTTCTTTACAGACCTCTTGCTGACCGCTTCGGAAGAAAAATCTTCCTTGTTATCAACACCTTCGGAATGAGTATTGCACTTTTTGTAATTTTCCTTTCGCAGAATGTGCTGATGTACGTTATCGGTGCTTGTATGATTCTGTTTTTTGTGCCTCACGATATGCACGTCGTGTTTATTATGGAGTCCTCTCCGCAGAAAAAACGTGCCATTACATATTCGGTTATAAAATTCTTTGCAAATATGTCGGTTATGCTCGTGCCCATTCTTCGCAGGCTTCTTATGCAGAGTGCAGGCGAATGGAGAGAGGTTTATATGATTCCTGCAATTGTTGGTATCGTAGTGAGTCTGATTGCCTTGCTTTGTGCGAGGGAAACTGATGCCTTCATCGCTTCACGCCTTCGTTATCTCAATATGACTGAGGAGGAGCTCAGGGCTGAGGAGGCAAGGAAAAAGGCTCAGGATGCTCAGGGCGGACTTGTGGCAGCACTCAAATTCGGACTTAAGCACAAGCAGCTTCGTTGGGTGTTTATCTGCTTTGCCCTTGCAGGTGTCGGATGCATCGGAAGCCTCGACTATCAGACAATTGTAACCTACTGCTATGCACAGAGTGTACACGGCGGAATCAGCGATGAATTCCTTAATCTTGTAAGCATCAATGAGGTCACAAAGGCTCTCATTCTCTTCCCCATAGGCTCGGCAATTGCTCAGCTTATTATGGGCTTTGTGTCCGACCTTAAGGGCAGAAAAACTGCCGCAATCACCGTTGCCGCAAACTGCCTTGTCAGCTTTCTGGCTTTTACCCTTGGCGCAAAATTCAACTTCAATCCCTATGTTGTCGGCTTTTTCTGCGGTGCCTTTGTCGGAAGCTATTATTCAACAAACGATGTGCTTATTATGATGGCAAGCGAATCTGCACCGACAAATCTTCGCTCCTCAACCTCCTCGGCGCAGACTGTTGTAGGCTTTGCAGGCTACGCTATAGCTTATCTTGTTTATGTGCCGGTTACAATGATTTTCGGCAACGCGTCAATCCCTGCAGTCGCACTCGGTCTTCTTATCCCGAGCTTTGTAATAACGCTCATTGCTCTTATCAAGAATACTCACGAAACCAAGGGTATTAATCTTGACACGGTTACGGGACTTGAGTGGGATTAAGAAATCAGGTATTGCAATAATTAAAAGATAAAGGAGAATTAAAATGGATAATTTTTTTGGTATGGTAGCATTTTTTCCGGTTATCAGTATTTTAAATGTTCTGACGGTTATTTTTTCCGTGCTCTTTATGCACTTTTCCGCACAGCACAGGAATCAGAAGCTTTCTGTTGCCTGGTATATCTGCGGCGTTCTTTTCGGTGTCTGGACGGTTCTGGTTTTCCTTTTAAAGAGAAAGGATTTCCCGGGAGAAGACTTCAAGACCTGCGAACAGTGCGGTAGTAAGTATCCCGCTAATTATGAAATCTGCAGCCGCTGTCTGATTGAGCTTCCGGTAATCAATCCGAAGGAAAAGGCAAAACAGAAAAAGCTCAGTAAAATCTTCGGTACGGGAATAATCGTGGCAGAAGTAACAGCTATGATTTTAGGTGCTGTGATAGGCGTCACATTTTTCAGGAATGTGATGGATCTGGCCGGTTCAACAGACAGAATATCCGTCAACGGTGTTTTCTATGACAAAAAGGGAAACAGCTATGAAAATGAAACTGATGTATTGCTCTATGATGAAGAGGGCAGAACATACACTTACACCGTAGAGGAGGTAAGTGACAGTGAATATGTTGCTTTTGAATATGAAGACTACTTTTATGTCCGTGATGACGGCGAAAAATATTACCTTTATGACTGCTATGTAACCGAAGACGGTTGGTTTTACTGCGATAAGGGCGGACTTCTTGAGTATTACTATCCCGATACGGAGAACATGAGCGAGGAAGAGCTTGACGCTTATTATAAAGAGAAGCTTGAGCAGGGTAAGCTTGATTATAAATATTACGATGACTATCTTGTTGATAAAGAAGGAAATATTTATTATGATGCAAATCAGGCATCTTGGAATGAAAAGGGCGAGCTGATAACCGCAGAAAACGATGTATATGAAAGCGAATAAATAAAAAGAAGAAGTGGCCGGAGACATGGTCACTTCTTCTTTTATATAGGGGAGAGATGGGTGATTTACAGCTGATTCTGTTCGATTTCTCTGATAAGACCGAGAATCTGCGGAGCAAAGTACGATTTGAGCTTACGGTAGATTTTTCCGTGTATAAATGGTACTACCGCATCGATTGCCAGGCCGATAGCGAGAATTATTATATTATAAGGAAGAGGAAAAACATTCTTTATCGCTTGTATTGCACCGGCCAGAAGAAGGGCGGTGCCGCAAAGGCCCAGAGCGATTGAAATCATAGTGGTTATAAAATCCACTCTTTTGTCAAGAGCACGGACTCTTTTGATTTTTTCCGTGGGTTCATTCGGTGAGTATTTTTTCTTGAAATGCTCAAGCTCCTCGTTTGATGCCGCAGAATAGGAAAATGAAAATGCTTTATTATCATCATTCTTATGCATAAGCATACTCCTTTGAGATTTACAGTTTGATTTTTACAGTGAAGGTTGAGCCTTTACCAAGCTCGCTTTCAACGGTGATTTCACTGTGTGTTATGTCAATGACTCTTTTTACTATAGCAAGTCCGAGTCCGTTGCCCTCGGTTGCGTGTGAGGTGTCACCCTGGTAGAACTTTTCGAAAACTCTTACGCCGGTGTCCTTTGTCATCCCGCAGCCCGTGTCTGCTATGGACACGAGAGCGTGGGTGCTGTTCTTTTTGAGCGTGACGGTGAGCTTGCCGCCCTTGTTGTTGAATTTTATGGCATTTGATATAAGGTTTGACCACACCGTGAGAAGAAGCTCCTCGTCAGCCTGTATCTCAACATCTTCATCGAGGTCTGTTATGATTTCAAGCTCCTTTTCCTCCCACTCACTTTCAAAAAGCAGAAGTGCCTGACAAAGCTGCTCACTGAGGTTGAATTTTTTGCTTTCGGGGAAAATCTTCTGGTTTTCCAGCTTGTTGAGCCTGAGTATGCCGGTGATGAGGTTTCCGAGCTTCTTTGATGCCGAGACAAGTCTTGCGGAGTATTCGGTTCTTTCTTCGTCGGTGAGCGTTTCGCTCTGCAGCATGGTGGCGTAATTCTGAATAACTGAAAGAGGAGTTTTGATTTCGTGGGAAACGTTCGAAATAAAGTCGGTTTTCAGCGTTTCAATTGTGGAAAGCTCGTGAGCCATCTTGTTTATGTCTTCAATAATGAGGTCGTATTCGTTGAAGGCTCTTCTTTTATGAAGGGGCTTTATCCTTACGGAAAAATCTCCGTTGGTGATTTTCCGAAGAGCTTCGAGAATTCTTTTTACGGGAGGGTGTGTGAAAAGACGTTTTCTTACACCGTCGATAATGCTCATAAAAAGGCAGATAAAAAGAATGTTGAACAAGGTTCTCAAGGCTCTTTCTTTAATGGTTCCCTCGGGAATCATAACGGGGTTTCCTACAGATTCAAAAAGGCTGCCGCTGAAGAAAAGCAGAAAGCTTACGGAAACTGCAAAGCCGGTTATGGCAAAATAAAGGATGAAGCGCCACAGTGAAAAGATACTGTCCTTAAGTCTCTTATCCTTATTTTTCTTGCGGCGGAAGAAGCTCATTTCAGCACCGCCTTGTAGCCTAAGCCGTGAACAGTGACAATTTCAAAGTCCTTGCACCCGCTGAAGCGGTCACGGAGCTTTGCAATGTAAACATCAACCGTACGGGGACCGGAGGTGGTTTCTGCGTCCCAGAATTCATCCATAAGCTGTGAACGGGTGAATGTCTTTTTGGGGTAAGAAAGAAGCTTGTAAAGAAGATTGAATTCTCTTGCGGTCATCGGAATGTCCTCACCGTCAAGCTTTGTTGTTCTTTCGTCCATATCCATTGTCAGTGAGCCGACAACAAGCTTTCTTGAGGTAGCGATCTTGCTTCTTCTGAGAATTGCACCGATTCTTAAAATAAGCTCCTCAAGGTCAATGGGCTTTACCATGTAATCGTCAATGCCTGCAAGAAAGCCCTTCTGCTTTGAGATGAAGTCGTCCTTTGCAGTTACGAAAAGGATGGGAATTTCGGTGTCGGTGGAGCGCACGGTTCTTGCAATTTCATAGCCGTCAATGCCGGGTAGCATAATATCGGAAACGATCAGATCGAAAAATGCTGAAGCCATAGCATCGTAAGCCTCGGCTGCATTGAGAGCACCCCGTGCCTCATAGCCGTTACGGTTAAGGTATGAGCACATTGTGCGGCACAGATCCTTATCGTCTTCTATAACAAGAATTTTAAACATTAAAACACCTCCGTTATAATTGCCGACCTGATTATGTCAGCTTATTTTGTAATTATACGGCATATATGTTAAAATTTTGTTTAATACAAAGGGATTTTGTGAAAAAGTTGAAAATTCAGCATATAAACATAAGGGGATGTAAAAAAGTGCAGACCGCATAAAACAAGATAACAAAAGGGTTTCTTTCGGTTTTAAACTGCCAAAGAAACCCTTTTAAGCAATAAAAATTATTAAAAGAGGCAAGAACAAGGTTTTTGCGTTTTATGCTATAAACAAACCTCGCCCTCGGAGTACCTCTGTACGCCGTCGGGTAACCCAAAATAAAGC
>JAZSAM010000042.1:0-18251 GCA_045601905.1 Acutalibacteraceae bacterium
CACTTTTTAGGGGCTGGGAAAAAATGCGCAGAATGAGCAAACCGAGCCAAAATAAAGCCGTTCAGCTTTATTTTGGTTTACCCGACGGCGTACAAAGGTACTTAAGAGGGCGAGGTTTGTTTATAGCATAAAACGCAAAAACCTTGTTTTTGCCTGCTTTTGCTGGTTTTTACAGCTTTAAAGGGTTTCTTTGGTAGTTAAATACCGAAAGAAACCCTTTAGTTATCTTGTTTTATGCGGCCTGCACTTTTTTTACAGCCCCTTTTGGGGGAAAATTAAAGGAGAATATCTTATATCTTAATAGGGGAAGCTTCGTTTGGAAGAATGTTGTAAACCATGCCTTCGGTATCAACCATGCTGATGGGGATTTCGGGCAGAATCAGGTGAATGAGTGAAATGAAGTTGTTACTCCTTTCACCGGGAAAGCCCACAACAAAGGTCAGTGGCTTTTTCTTAGCAATGTGTGCGCAGACTGTCATAATGGGATCGTCGCTGAAGTAAATTGCAATTTCGCCGCCGTTTTCCTTTGCAGTAACGTGGAGACGGTCAAGGGCCAGGGGGTCAAAGCGTCTGTCCTTGTCGTCAATGGGAACAACGGAAACGACTTCCAGTCCGGCTGAATTTTTTTCGGCGATTGCCTTTCCTGCGCGGATGAGATTTTCCGAGGACGCCTGAGGTGTTACGCAAACCAGTACAGTCCTTTCGTTTTTCATGGAAAATTACCTCCTTTTCTGATTTAAGTATAAACGGGATTGCTTAAAAGAGGTTTAAAATGTGATTTTATAAAAATTACAAATGTGTTACATTCTGATAACGGCAACAATCGGAATAAAAATGTATAAATATGCTTGACGATGCTTTTGGTATGTGGTAAAATATACCGTGAACTTTCGGCAAATGCCGTATAAAACATTTATTGAAAGGAAAGATTTACAATGTGGCAGATTAAAAAAGCTTATTGCAGAATTTATCAGAAGGCATTCTTCTTTGCTCAGTGCACACCATTCTTTGACTGGTCAGAGCCTTATGTGCTCGAGGGCGCAGGCGCAATCCGCAGGCTTCCCGCACTCATCAAGGAAAAGGGACTCGACAATGTTCTTGTTGTAACCGACAAGGGACTTATGGGAATTCATCTTCTTGATTCACTTTTTGAGGAGCTTGAAAAGGCCGGCGTTAAGTACACCGTTTATGACGGCACACAGCCCAATCCTTCAATCCAGAACATCGAGGATGCCCGCAAGCTTTACCTCGACAACAACTGTCAGGGCGTTATCGCTTTCGGCGGCGGCTCACCCATGGACTGCGCAAAGGCTGCAGCAGCAAGAGTTACCAACCCCAAGACTCCCGTTAAGAAGATGCGCGGCGTTCTCAAGGTATGGCACAAGCTTCCTCCTCTCTTTGCAGTTCCCACAACAGCAGGTACAGGCTCCGAGGTTACCCTTGCAGCTGTTGTAAGTGATCCCGAGACTCACGAAAAGAACGCAATCAACGATCCCAAGCTCCGTCCCAAGTATGCAGTTCTTGATCCCGAGCTTACAGTAGGACTTCCTCCTCACATCACATCAACAACAGGTATGGACGCTCTTACTCACGCAGTTGAGGCTTACATCGGTAACAGTAACGTAAAGAGCACAATCGAATACGCTGAAAAGGCAACCAGAATGATTTTCGACAACATCGAAACAGCTTATGCCGACGGCAAGAACATTGAGGCAAGAGATAAGATGCTTTGGGCTTCCTACTATGCAGGTATGGCATTTACAAGAGCTTATGTAGGTTATGTTCACGCAATCGCTCACAATCTCGGCGGCTTTTACGGTATTCCTCACGGCCTTGCAAACGCAGTTATTCTTCCCTATGTGCTTGAGTACTACGGTGCATCAGCTCACAAGAAGCTTGCAAAGCTCAGTGAAATCGCAGGTGTAAAGACTGACGGCAGCGACAAGGAAAAGGCAGAGGCATTCATTGAGGCAATCAAGACTCTCAACAAGAACATGAACATCCCCGATGGCTTTGATATGATCAAGGACGAGGATATTCCCACAATCGTTGAAAGAGCACTCAAGGAAGGTAATCCTCTTTATCCTGTTCCGAAGATTATGGATAAGGCAGACTGCGAAGCAGTTATCAGAAGATTGATGAAATAAGAGTTGTATGGGTGCGCGTTGCGCGCCCATTTTGTTTATGGTTTTTACATTTGTTTGCGGACGTGCAATGCGCGCCCATTTTGTTTATGGCTTTTACATTTGTTTGCGGACGCGCAATGCGCGCCCCTACTACGAAATTTTTACAGAAAGGGCGGTACAAATTATGAAAGAAAAATTATATTTTTCAAGAAAGGAATACCGTCTAAAAAATTATGATTATTCTGCTGGGGGAAAATATTTCATAACTATTTGTACAAAAGGAAGAGAAAACTTTTTTTGGGTTTCAACAGAGGTTGATGATAAGGATGAATATGAGTTAACGCACATAGGTAATATTGTTAAAACAGCGTTTGAGAATATATCTGTTTTTTATGAAAAAGCTGATGTCGATAAATTGGTTATTATGCCGGAACACATACATATAATTATCTCTTTGGAAAAGGGCAATAAAAAGCCAATTTCAACAATAATAAATCAGACAAAGGGATATATAACTAAACAAATCGGATTTTCCTGTTGGCAGAAATTGTTTTACGACCGAATAATAAGAGATGAAGAGGAGTATTACAATGTGTGTCAATACATAGACAGCAACCCTGCTAACTGGAAAGATGACATTGATCGGTATCCCGAAATACATTCGTAGGGGCGCGCATTGCGCGTCCTTTTTGTTTGCATTGGTTTATGAACGCGCGATGCTAGCCATTGCAGTCAAGTGGGTACACTTGTCTGAAAACTGTCAACTTGCACAAAACTTACCCTGAATTTTTTCTCTTTGACCATTAACAAAATATTAAAAAATATATTGATTTTCCGTTGAGAATTTTATATAATAACACTGTGTAATTATAAGGGTGAATTGTACCCTTTTACGGAAAAAAGGAAACAATCTGTTTACCGGCAATTTCACGGAGGTCAGGTGAAAGCGGCAGACAATTTCGACCTTTTACAAAAAAGCCGCCTGCGGTGAAAGGCTCCGCGGGAAAAATCCGAAAGCCGTCAAATCGGAAATAAGACGGCAAACTTATTTAATAAGGAGGAATACTTTCTTATGAAAAAAACAAAATTGTACGCAAAGAAAACATTGTCAGTTTTCCTGGCAGTAATGATGCTTATGTCAGCCTGGGTGTTTGTTGCACCGACAGAGGCAAGCGCAGCTACGTCAATCAGTTACCCGGTGACGTTGACCTTTAATCTTGCAAACTGCGCCAAAGGCGGTCACATTTTAATTTACTATTATCCGGTTAATGCAGACGGCACTCTCGATACAAGTAAGACTGACCTGACCTACACATTTATGTATTCATTGGCAAAGTATAGTTCCGGTGATAACCAGACATTTACCGCCGGTGACAGCGGTGATAACAGACCTTCAGGCGATACAGATAAAAGCACAGGAAACATTCCCGGTTGGCCTTATAAGGTTTATATAGATACAAACGGTAGCTGGGGTACTAATGCCAACATTGCTATTAAGTCAATAAAAATCGGAAATAAGACTGTTCTTTCTTCATCATCACAGTGGAGTTGCTCTAATACCGAAAGAGATTTCGCATCCGGCGGCACATATGACGGCATTGCAACGACATGGCCTGAACCTGCACTTGATTCAGTAAGAACAGCTCCCACAGCACAGACAATTTCTGTACCCAAGGGAAGCTCTGCTTCAAAGACCTTTACAGCTTATTTCAATGACCAGTACGGTATGCAGTGGCCTTCCTCAAACGGTCTGACTGCAGCACTCAGCCCCACTCTTACAGGTGCAAGCGTATCACTCAGCGGTAACACAGCAACCGTAACAGGTGATAATGATGTCTTTGATAATTCCGGTTACAACTCTTCTAACGGTCAGATAAAAACAACTCTTCAGATGACTCAGGGTGGTAAAACTGCTTCTTGTGATGTTACATTCCAGGCGCCTAAGTATAACGTATACCTGCAGAATTTTGCGGGCAATACAGTCAAGACCTACAGTAATCTTGGTTACTATAATCAGAGTGTTACTCTTACAGATCTTCCTGCAAACACTGCAATAGCTCAGATTGCAGGTGATGAAGTCTACCATCAGCCTTATAAGTGGCCGGATAATACTGCTAATGCATTTAACCTTGATGGTGACACAACATATAAAGAGGAGAAGGCTCCTGTTGAAAGTCACTCATGGAGTGCTTGGACTCAGAATGCAGATAACCACTCAAGAACCTGCTCCGTCTGCGGTTATGTTCAGACTCAGGATCACATAAAAGGCACAGGCTATGAAACCAAAGCCGAAACCTGTACAGAAGACGGTGTAATGACCTACGACTGTTCAGTCTGCGGTAAAACGGCAATTGAAACATCATTTATCGACAAAATCACCGGTCACAGCTTTACAGGCGAAATTATAGAAAACGTAACAGGTGAAAACGGTTCTCACTATAGAAAGTGCGCTCGTTTTGAACAGTGTGGTACCTATGGTTTTGGTGGCGTTGAATATGATGCAACACTTGGAACCGGATGCGAAAAACACATCTGGGACAAGAACGGTGACGGTAAAGTAGACGCTACAGATGCTACTTCTTCCAAGGCATCAACCTGTGAGAAAGCTGGCTTTGAAACCTACACCTGTAAGGTTTGCTCAGCAACATGGACAAAGACACTTGACCTTGCAGCACATAAGACAAATAAAACTGCAGCCAAGGATGCAACAAACATTTGCGGTGGCGACGGTAATGAAGCTTTCTGGACCTGTTCAGTTTGTAACAGAGTATGGAAGGATGAAGCTCTTACAGACGAGCTTACCGACACAACCGATGCTGATAACGACCGTATTCCCGATGCACTTGAAACAAAGGGTCCCGACCATGAATTCACCGGTGCTTATGTAAATGTAAAAGACGGTAAAGACGGTACTCACTACCGTCAGTGCTCACGCTTTACACAGTGTGGAGCCTACGGCCTTATGGTTGACGGTAAAGCTGTTGTAAACGCAACAGAAGCACATAAATTCACATCAACTGAAACAGCTTCAAGCTGTACAGTTCAGGGTACAAAGACCTATACCTGTTCAGACTGTAATCACAGCTATACTGAAAAGCTTCCTCTTGCAGCTCATACAATGGAAACTATCGAGGCTGTTGTCGCTACATGTACTACAGGCGGTAACAATAAGTACTACTCATGTACAACTTGTAATAAGTATTACAAGGACGAAGCAGGCACAACTGAAACAACAGTTGCAGCGGAGAAAATTTCTGCTCTCGGTCACACATTTGCAGAAGGCAACACAGATGTAAATCACCCCGAAAGTGACGCTCGTGTAAGTGCAGCCACATGTATGACACCTGCAGTTTACACGGTAACCTGCGACAGATGTAATGCCGCTTCTGACCGCACCTATGAATACGGCGACCCCGACACAGTAAACGGTCACAAGTTCGACGGCACAATCAAAAAGAATGATGACGGTACTCACTCATATAAGTGTACTGTTGAAGGCTGTCCTGATTACGGCAGTGCAACAACATGTGACTACAAAGTAACCAAGGATGTTGCTTCAACCTGTAAAACTGCAGGTTACACAACATACGAGTGTAAGGACTGCGGTAACGGATATTCAATTACGAAGGCTCTTGATCCTAATAATCATAAAGGTGAAGGAACTTATATAATTGCTGATCAGGCACCCACTTGTGCAACTTTTGGTAGCACAGGTATTGAAAAATGTAGCGGCTGTGATACGGTGTTGTCTACAAAGCTCAATGATATTCCCGTTAATCCTGAAAATCATGAAGCGATGATTGACTACACCGGTCAGGCAGCAACCTGTCAGACAGAGGGTTGGAAGTCATATAAATACTGTTCAGCTTGCGGTACCTACGAAATCGCAAAAGAAACAATCGCAAAGAAAGCTCACAAGTTCACAACATACACAACAAACAACAACGGCACACACACCGCAACCTGCGACACCTGTGATGCAACAGTAGCTACTCCCGCAACCGATACAAAGAATTGTACAGGCGGCACAGCAAACTGCATTGACAAGAAGGTCTGCGATGTTTGTAAGGCTGAATACGGTGAAGTTGACAGCGCAACCCACAAGACAGTAAAGACAGCTCCTGAGGTTAAAGCAACCTGTCAGACAGAGGGTACCGAGGCTTACAGATACTGCGAAGCTTGCGGTAAGAACATCGATGAAATCAAGAAACTCGAAAAGCTTCCTCATGTTTATGACAAATGGACATCCAACGGTAACGGAACACATTCAAAGACTTGTACTCTTTGTGATCCCGTTGTTGCCGATCCCGATAAACAGACTAAAAACTGTAACGGCGGCATAGCTTACTGTAATGCACTTGCAAAGTGCGCAGACTGTAAGGCTGAATACGGCGAACTGAATCCTGCAAACCACAGCACAGAAGCTAACACCCTTAAGGATGTTGTTGACGCAACATGCCAGAAGGAAGGCTTCAGCGGTAACTACCGTTATGACTGCTGCGATGCTATCAAGGAAGCCGGTAAGGTAACAGAAAAGCTTGCTCATAAGTTTGACATTGAAGTTGAAGGCTCAAGAGTTGCTGCAACCTGTATTGCAAAGGGTGAAGTAACCTACAAGTGCTCAACCTGCGTTGAAACAGACGATGTCAAGGCTGCTACTGAAAAGAAGGAGCTTCCCATCGACGCTAAGAACCACGCAACACCTGAGGAAACAGTAACCAAGAACAAGAAGGCACCTACCTGCGAATCAGACGGTCATACCGGTGATGTTTACTATAAGTGCTGTTATGTTGAAGGTGCAACTGCCGAAGATAACAGAAAGGCTCTCAAGGAAAAGGGCACAACTATTAAGGCTAACGGCCAGCACGTTTACGGCGATCCCATCCCCGAGTACATGATTGCAGAAATCAAGGAAATCAAGGATGCTGACGGCAACGTAACCGGCAAGGAAATTGTTCTCAAGACAGAAGAACCCGACTACGATGCAAAGATTAAGGCAAGACGCGAGGACAGCAAGTGGTACCATGCTCAGCAGTGTACAATCTGCGGTGAAATCGTTTACGATGCTTGCTTCACCTACACTCATACCTACAACTGTAAGGAAACAGACATTTGTGAGATTTGTGAAGGTCTCTGCTCACTCATTGATGAGAACAAGCACACAAATCTTATTGAAATTCCCGAGGTTCCGGCAACTCCCACAACCGACGGTACAAAGGCATACTACAAGTGTGCAGACTGCGGTAAGTTCTTCCTCGACGACGCAGGCAAGAAGGGCTTTGATCCCACAAGCGAAGAAGGCAAGAAGCTTATCACCATCAGCAAGGAAACTGCTGACTGTGAGCACAACTGGCCCAGCACACCCAATCAGACTGTAGAGCCTGCTTGTGGTGAGGCAGGATACAAGCTTTTTGTATGTACGATTTGCGGCGACGAAAAGAAAGAAGAAATCCCTGCAACATCAGATTCACATAAATGGAGTGAGACTTACAAGGTAACAAAGGAGCCCACCTGCGGTTCAGTAGGTTACGAGGCACTTTACTGTACAGTATGCGGTAAGTTCAAGCCCAACTCAACTGTTACAATTTCTGCAACAGGTAAGCATACCTACAAGCTTACAGCTACTCATCCCGGTACAAGCTGCACTGATCCCACAGTCGAAACCTATGAATGTGATGTCTGCGGTAAGACAAAGACTGAAACCGTTTATGACGGTGCAGCAGCTCACGAATGGGGCGAATGGGTAAACAAGGGCGGCAGCTGCGCAAGCGGTGTTATCCTTGAAAGAAGCTGTAACAAGTGTAGTGCAAAGGAACAGAAGAAGGAAGAAAATAATGATCATAGCTATGAGGTTATCGTAAGAGTTAATCCCACCTGCGAAGAGGACGGCTATCAGATCGAAAAGTGTAAGAACTGCGGTATTGAAAACAGAACCGAGCTTCCGAAGAATCCCGATGCTCCTGAGCACGTAATCAACGAGAATAAGTATAAGACTGTTGAAAAGGCAACCTGCGAAGCTGCTGAACAGAGAGAATATGTATGTCTGCTTTGCGGCGAAAAGGTTATCAGATTCGTTGGTGAGCCCATCGATCATGTATGGCTTCTTCAGCCTGCAGAAATTGCAACCTGCACAAGACCCGGTCACAGAGAGTACTACAGATGCGTACGCTGTGAACAGCCTTATGATGACGGTAAGGGCGAAATCATAATTGAACAGCTCAAACACGAAGACGGCGACGGCGACGGCAAGTGTGACGAGTGTAACAGCAAGCTTTACAACGCAGGCGAAAGCAATTGCGGTTGTATGTGCCATAAGGAAGGCTGGTTAATGAAGCTTATCTACAAGATCCTTAACTTCTTCTGGAAGCTGTTTAAGATCAATCCCTCCTGCGGTTGCGGTGCAACACACTATTAATTAATAAAAAAGCTCTCCTTCGGGAGGGCTTTTTTTTGTTTAGGTGTTGACGGTTATGTTAAAAAATGTTATTATTATTATGTGAATTTGTAATTTGTTCAGGAGGTAAAAAATATGAAAGCTAAAACATTTACAAAGCATACACTTTCACTTGTGTTCAGCCTGACAATGATGCTTCTCGTTTTCAGCATCGGCTTTTCAGCATTTGCGGCTGACCCCGTAGATTGTGAGCATAAGTTTCTTACCGAGGACGGTTGGACTGTTGTTGATCCGGCAACCTGCCAGGCTTCAGGTAAGGAAGAGCAGTACTGCCAGAACTGCTTTACAACAGTAACAAGAGACATCCCTCTTGATCCCGATGCCCACGCAATGGGTCCTTGGGAGGTTGTTGTTCCGCAGACCTGCGAAAAATCAGGTCTTGAAACAAGAAAGTGTGAGATATGTAAAAAGGCAGAGACTGTTGAAGAGAGAATAATTCCTCCTCATAATTTCAAGGTGCTTTACGGTGAAGCGGCTACCTGTGTAAAGGAAGGCTACGAGTTCAAGGCTTGTCTTTCCTGCTACACGATGGTAACTGAAACTATTCCCGCGATTGAAAACGCTCACGTTTACGGCGACTGGGTAATCACAAAGGAAGCCACCTGCATCAATAACAGCGGAGAAAGAACAAAGTACTGTACTAACCGTTACGAAAACGGCGACCTTTGCGGCTCAGCTGTGACCGAGACCTACACAGACGCTGAAAACCACACAGAAATCGTGTGGGAGGAAGCTCCCCGTAAGGAAGCTACCTGCGAGCAGAGCGGTTATTATATAGGCGTTTGTAAGGACTGTAACAGAGAGGTTAAAAAGGAAATTCCTCAGCACAGTCAGGTTCCCGAAGAGGACATTGAGGTACTCACTCACACAGACTCAACCTGCCATACTCCCGGTGTTGAGCTTCGCAGATGTATATGCGGACATCAGTACGAGGTTGAGCTTGAGCTTGATGCGGACAATCACGAGTACGGTGAATGGTACACCTTAAAGCAGGCAGGCTGTCAGAAAGGTATGAGAGCCAAGTACTGTAAGTATCACGGTGATGCAAAGGTTGAAGAGGAAATCCCTGCAACAACAAATGAGCATACATACGGTGACTGGGAAATCGGCGTTGAGCCCAACTGCTCAAGGACAGGCACAAGAGTGAAAACCTGCACAGTCTGCGGTGACACTGTAACAGAAAGCATCCCCACCTTCCACGTTTATACATACTGGGAGACAGTTGCTGAGATGGAATGTAAGGAAGGCTTTGCAAAAAGCGGCGTAAAGGTTGCAGAATGTAACAACTGTAACTTCAAAAAGGAATTTGTTGTTCCCGCACTTCACAATTACGGTCCTTGGGTAATTACAGAAATTTCCGAATGTAAGAACGGCAACACCGGCATCAAGCAGAGAACCTGCGAGAAGTGTAAAAAGGTTGAAACCCAGGAATACAAGCAGGAGCACGACTTCACAATCTGGATTGTTTACGAGGAGCCCGGCTGTGCAACCAACGAGGCAACCGGCAAAACCGGTACCTACATCAGATGGTGTAAGACCTGCAAATACGAAGAATTCAAGGAAATTCCCGTAACCCACGAATACGGTGAATGGGAAATCGTAAGATATCCCGACTGCAGTAAGCCCCTTACAGATGCAAAGAGATTCGGTCTTAAGAGAGCAGAATGTAAGTTCTGCGGAAAGGTTGAAGAGGTTGAAATCAACCCTGACCACGTTTACGGTGAATGGGAAGTTACAAGAAATGCTGACTGCACCGGTGAAAAGACAGCATCCTGCCTTAACTGCGGTTACACCTCAACAGTTCAGCTTGACAAGGAGCATACCTACGGAAATTGGGAATGGTCTGCAAATGAGTACAGATGCGACAATAATCAGGCAATCGGAAGCGGACAGTCTGTCAGCTTTATCAGAACATGTACAGTTTGCGGTGATACTGCAACTATGACAAAGGGTGAAGGCTACAACGGCCACCCCAACCTCAGGACAGTTGTTGTTAATCCCTCTTGCTCAATTTCAGGCTACACAATGGATTACTGCCTTGACTGCAGCTATGAAAAGATTTACAACATTACACCTGCAACGGGACACGAGTTCTGTGAAAACTGGAAGGATATGATTATTCCTACCTGCACATCAAAGGGCTCAAGATACAAGGACTGTGCAAAATGTGATTATATTGAATATGTTGAAATTGAAAAAACAAAGCACAGTCTTGTAAGCATCAATCCCGGTTATGAAGCAACCTGCACCGAGGGCGGTATGACAGCCGAAAGCTACTGTGCAACCTGTAAAGAGGTCTTCAAGAGCCAGGCAACTCCTGCAAAGGGACACGATTTCGGTGACGGCGAGGTCTGTAAGGTCTGTAAGGCTTACAAGGAGTCAAAGGATTGTGCTTGCTCATGCCACAGCACAAGCGGTATTGAAAAGATAGTCTTTGAAATCATCAATAAGCTTTATCAGCTTGTAGGTATCAATCAGCAGTGCAAGTGCGGCGTTCTTCATTATGAGGAAGTAGGCTTTATCGGTAAGCTTCTTGGTAAGGGCTGATTTCCGGATTGGAGATAAGAGCACTTGAACGTGCAAAGCAAAACTGAATGACGAATCAAAAAAATTGGCGGTGTAGCATCAAGCTGCACCGCCAAAGCTTTTTATTTAATCAATGCTTACCGCAACCGTGTTCACCGCAGACGTGACCTTCATCGCCGTGCTCGTGGTCATGGTGATCACAATGCACATCGGGATTAAAGGCGAGGCTGTCAGACAAAAGGGCAACAACTGCGGCATCGGCACTGCCCTGAACTCCGCCGTAAAGGGTGATGCCTGCTTCCTTGAGCGCAGTCTGTGCACCGCCGCCGATTCCTCCGCAGATAAGCACATCAGTGCCGTTATCCTTAAGGAAGCCTGCGAGCGCACCGTGACCGCTGCCGTCCGTATTTTTGATTTCGATTTTTGTGATTTCGCCGTCAGTCACCTCGTAGAACTTGAACTGCTCAGTGTGACCAAAGTGCTGGAAAATCTGTCCCATCTGATGAGTTACTGCTATTTTCATAAAAACAACTCCTTTATAATAAATTTCTTAGAACTCTATATAAATTATATCACTAAAAAAGCTTTTGTAAAGTACAAAAAAGAAAGAAAGGGTATTAAGTCTCAATTCTGCGGTCAATAATAAGTCAGGATAAGGAGGTCATGTTATGAAAAAAACTCTTGCAATTTTTCTTTGTGCAGTGATTATGATGAGCTTTGCCGCCTGCGGTGAAAAAAACAATACTGACGGGAACATCCCACAGAGCTCATTACCTCAAAGCACACTCACAGAAAAGGAAACAGACAAAACAACTGACGGCACAACGGAAAAAGGAACTGAAAATCAGGATGATGAATTTGATTACAATGCTTTGCCCAACACAATGACAAGCAAGGACGGAAAGTACGAAATTGCCTTTGTAACGGATCTCGGACAGCTTCTTGACAAATCCTTCAATCAGGGAACATGGGAAGGTGTAAAGCGCTTTGCAAAGGAAAATGACAAAACCTACAAGTATTATCAACCGGCAAACGGCAATCAGGCAACAGATGACGACCGATACAATGCGATGAAGGCTGCCGCCGATGCAGGTGCAAGGGTAATCATCTGCGCAGGTTACCTTCAGGCTGAGGCAATAAGAAAAGCCGCAAAGGAATACAAGGATGTGGCGTTTATCTTTATTGACGGTTCGGTGATAAGAGAGAGCGAAGATGAGAACTCTGCACCGCTTAAAAATGTTGCGGCAATTGACTACAACGAGGAGCAGTCCGGCTTCCTTGCAGGTTATGCCGCTGTTGCTGATGGCTACACAAGGCTCGGCTTTACGGGCGGAGGCGGAGGCACAAACCCCTCCTGCACACGATTTGCTTACGGTTATGTGCAGGGGGCTGATGCGGCAGCCGAAAAGGAAGGAAAAACCGTTGAAATGAAGCTCAGCTGGGAGTACGGCGCATCCTTTTCACCCTCGGCAGAGCTTCAGACAATGCTCAACGGCTGGTATGCAAACGGAACGGAAATCATTTTCTGCTGCGGCGGACCAATGTGTCAGTCAGCTTTTGCGGCGGCATCTGCAAATGAGGGTGCGGTAATCGGCGTCGATGTTGACCAGTCTGTAGAATCGGACACCGTTGTCACCTCTGCGATGAAGGGGCTTCGGGAATCGGTGCTTTATACGCTCGAAAAGGTCTATTCGGACAAATGGGATGAGCTTGGTGGCCAACAGACAACCCTCGGTGCAAAGGAGGATGCCGTGGGACTTCCCGTGAAAAGCTGGTCAATGGAAAGCTTCACCGTTGAAAGGTACAATGAGCTTTTTGACAAGCTTAAAAACGGTGAAATAAAGGTCGACAGAGACTACGGAAAGCTTAAGCCTGAGACCTTCAAAAATGTAAAGCTTACAATTGTATAAAATAATAATCTGCATTCATTGAAGTTGAATGCAGAATTTTTTATTTAGGGGGTGATTTCTTCCGGATTTTGTGGTAAGATATACCTTGAAATTAAAAATAAAGGTGAAGAAATGAAAATTGGTAACATAGAGATAAATTCAAAAACTGCCGCCCTTGCACCGATGGCAGGGGTTGCTGACCGTGCCTTCAGAGAAATCTGTGTTTCCTACGGAGCATCCTATGTGGTAAGCGAAATGGTCAGCAGTAAGGGACTTACAATGTGCGACAGAAAGAGCAAAAAGCTTCTCGCCTTGTCCGATGAGGAGCGACCTGCGGCGGCACAGATTTTCGGTAACGATCCCAAAATTATGGCAGAAAGTGCGAGAGCCTGTCTGCCATATTCTCCCGATGTGATAGACATAAACATGGGCTGCCCCGCACCGAAAATTGCAGGTAACGGAGGCGGAAGTGCACTTCTTAAAACACCTGAGCTTGCAGAAGAAATAATGAAAAGCGTGAAGTCAGCCGTTGACCTTCCCGTTACGGTTAAAATCCGTCTTGGATGGGACAGAGAAAGCATCAACTGTGTTGAAATGGCGCAAAGAGCTGAAAGAGCAGGTGTGTCTGCCGTAACGCTTCACGGAAGAACGCGTCAGCAGATGTACGCTCCTCCCGTTGACCTTGAAAAGATTGCCGAGGTGAAAAAAAGCATCGACATTCCGCTTATCGGAAACGGTGACATCACCGACGGCCCCTCTGCGGCAAGAATGCTTGAGGAGACGGGCTGCGATTTCATTATGGTCGGAAGAGGTGCTCTCGGAAGACCCTGGGTTTTCAGTCAGATAAATGCTTACCTTCAGAACGGAATTATCCTTCCCGAGCCTCCCGTCAGCGAAAGAATGCGCGTTATGATCCGACACATAAAGCTCATCTGCGAATACAAGGGGGAGCGTGTGGGCATAAGAGAAGCAAGAAAGCACGCCGCCTGGTACATCAAGGGCATCAGGGGTGCGGCGGCTTACCGTCAGCAGGTGGGTGCACTTGAAAGCGTTGAACAGCTTGAAGAAATGGCATACAGAATTGTAAAAGAAAACGAATAATAGAGAAAAACCATTCTCAAAGGTTGATTCCGATGAGAATGGTTTCATTGTTTATGTAACTTTATCTTATTCCTATAACTGCCTCGTAAGCCGCCTTTGTTGCATCTGCAATTCTGCCGACCTTCTTGCAGTCGCCGATAACGATGGGGGAGAAGCCCTCCATTTTAAGAAGATACTCAAGGTTGTTTGCAGGCTTTGAGCCGAGAGCAAGGACAACCTTGTCAATCTCGATGCTTGTTGTAACACCTGATTTTACATTCTCCGTCACAACATAGCTGTTACGGATTGCTGAAAGCTTTTCACCGGTCTTAAAGACGGTGCCTGCCTTTTCAAGCTTGGGAAGAATGTCGTCCTTGTGCTGCATCCAGGTTCCGGGAGCAATTTCCTTTGCCATTTCAATAACGGTAACCTTGTTGCCCCTTTCTGTGAGGTAGTGTGCGGTTTCAAGACCCGTCATACCTGAGCCGATAAGTGCGACCTTCTGATTTTCAAAGCTGATTTTACCTGAGAGAATGTCCTCAAAGGTGTAAATCTCATCGGCGTTGTAGTCACCGTCGAAGCGGGGCTTTACGGGAGCACTGCCTGTTGCAAGAATGACAACTGCAGGATTGATTTCCTTGAGCTCCTTAACGGAAAGCTCCTTGCCCGTGAAGAACTTAACACCGTTTTCAAGGCAGGAAGCAACGGCGTCCTCTGTAAACCAACCGGTTTTTGCCTTGTCGGGAGGAGCAGCGGCAAGGTTAATCTGACCTCCGACCTCGTTTTTCTTTTCGTAAAGGCTTACATCAAAGCCACGCTGAGCAAGAAGATCAGCGGCTGTAAGACCTGCAGGACCTGCACCGATGACAACTGCCCTTCTGCCGTTACCGTTTTTGACAAGGGCTGTACCCTCGTGACCGACAAAGGGGTTGACGGAGCATTCACCGTGTGAGCCTATGTAAGCGTTATTCTGCATTGATTCAATACAGTTAAGGCAGCAGATGCATCTTTTTACGGTGCCCTCACCCTTTAAAACCTTGTTTGCCCAATGAGGCTCAGCAATGTGAGGTCTGCCAAGGCAGACAAAATCCTGAACGCCCTCCTGAAGCTGAGCTTCAGCCTGCTCGGGTGAACGGATGAGGTTTGCAGCAAGCACGGGAATGCTTACCGCCTCCTTGATTGCCTTTGCCATAAACTTTCTCCAGCCGGGCTCAAAGGAAACGGGCTCGAGCCAGTAGTTGAAGGTGTCGTAGCCTGCTGAGGAAACGTCGATTGCGTCTGCACCGTTTGCTTCGAGGATTTTTGCGATTTTCACACCCTCTGCGAGTGTGTAGCCCTTGCCCTCCTGACCGATGTATCTGTAGCATTCATCGACTGAAAGGCGGACAATTACAGGGAAATCCTTTCCGCATTGTTCCTTGATGCCTTTAAGAATGTTGACAATGAAGCGAGCTCTGTTTTCAAGAGGACCGCCGTATTCGTCGGTACGCTGATTGGTTACGGGGCTTAAGAACTGCTGTAAAAGGTAACCGTGAGCAGAGTGAAGCTCAACACCGTCACAGCCTGCCTTCTGCACTCTTACGGCTGCATCGATGAACTGCTTTTCAAGCTCCTTGATCTCCTTTTTGCGAAGTGCACGGACTCTGCCTGCTGCAAAGTAAGCAGGATCGCACTTTGAGGGGGCAACACTTGAGGGGACAATGTCTCTGTCGAGAAGGAGAGGGCCGACCTTGGGCGTGAGCTTGTAAAGGAGCTTACCATAGCCGCCCTTTGTGAGCTTTTCAAGCTGAATGCTTAAGGGAACGGTACCCACAAGAAGACCGACATTCTGTCTGCCGGGATGATGAAGCTGAACGAAGAATTTTGCGCCGTGACGCTGAACACGCTTTGCCAATTCACGAAGAGGCTCAATGTGGTAATCGTGACTTGCGGCAAGCTGGGCAAAGGCGGCAGAGCCCGTCTGATCGTTGACTCGTGTGATTTCGGTCATAATGAGACCGCAACCGCCCTTCGCTCTTTCCTCGTAGTAATCCATTAATTTTTCGGTGGGCTTGCCGTCAAAATGACCGAAGCCCATCAGCATGGGAGGCATTACGATTCTGTTTTTGATTTCGCAGGAACCGATTTTCATCGGACTTGCAAGAAGCTCGTATTTCATTTAACAGCACCTTCCTTGAGATTTTTGACCATATCCTTGAATTCCTTGAACTTTCTTTTTTCAAGGTAGAGATAAGCAGTTTTTACGGGAGGAATGAACTTCATAAGCTGCTTTGAAATGCCGAAAAGCACACAGGGGCTGACAGTATCCTTGCCCTTTTCAATTCCTTCAACCATTTTTCTTGCAACAACATCAGGCTGCTGCACGGGGAAGGGCTTCTTGAAGGGAAGCTCGTTTGCGGCCTTGAAGAAGCCGGTGTCGGTAGCCACGGGATAAAGGCAGGTAAGCTGAACATTGTCGGGCTTTTCAAGGCGGATGCCCTCCTGGAAGCCGTGCATAGCAAATTTTGAAGCACTGTAAATTGTGAAGCCGGGCATTGCCATTGTGCCGATTGCCGAAACGGTGATGGCAAAGATACCCTTCTTACCGCCAAGGTATTCAACATATTTCTGGTAAGAATAAATGGGGGAGAATACGTTTGTTTCAAACATTCTTGCAACTCTGTCCCAGTCGCAGTAGTTCATTTCTTCATAGTATGGATAGCCTGCATTTGCATAGAAAATGTCGATTGAGCCGAGCTTTTCCAACGCAACCTCAAAGATTTCGTCAACGGCCTCTTTTGAGGAAACGTCTTTCTGAAAAATGAAGGTGTTTTCGTCCTCGAAGGCGCTGAGTCTGCCGATGTTTTTGTCAACGCAAAGGATTTTGTTTTTGCCCTTGAGAAGCTTGAGCACCTCAAGACCTATACCGTTGTCACAACCTGTAAGAACAATGTTTTTTCCGTTTATCATATCCATCTCTCCTTCAAATTGTTTATTTATTAAATTTTAACACATCATAATAAATAAATCAACTTTAATGTTTTTGTAAAGCATAAAAAGTCGTAAGATAACAGATGTTTTAATTCTGTCAAAGAGATATAAATCAATCTTTTGTGCATTATGCCAGTTTTAGTAATAAAAATTTGTTGACTTTTTCAAAAACAACTTCTATAATATATACGGATAAATTAAATTTAAGTACTTACAGGAGGAAAAAATGGCTAGAATTGACTTTAACAGAAAAAAAGGCTTTATCTGTGACATGGACGGAGTTATCTACCACGGAAATATTATTCTTCCGGGCGTTGCAGAATTCATCAATTGGCTCAACAAAGAAAAAAAGGATTACCTTTTCCTTACAAATAACAGCGGAATGACTCCACGTGAGCTTCAGCAGAAGCT
Source organism: Acutalibacteraceae bacterium (assembly GCA_045601905.1). Classification (GTDB taxonomy): domain Bacteria; phylum Bacillota; class Clostridia; order Oscillospirales; family Acutalibacteraceae; genus UBA6857. The sequence goes on from JAZSAM010000042.1 coordinate 17,457, forward strand.
TCACAGGATGGGACTTGAGGTAGGCGAAGAGCATTTTTACACAAGTGCTCTTGCAACGGCGGAGTTCTTAAAGGAGCAGGCTCCCGGCTGCAGCGTTTACGCTCTCGGTGAAGCGGGACTTCTCAATGCTCTTTACGAGGCAGGCTGTACAATGAACGACGTAAACCCTGATTATGTTGTAATCGGTGAGGGAAGAACCTACACCCTTGACACTCTGACAAAGGCGACAAACCTCGTACTCGGCGGAGCAAAGCTTATCGGTGCCAACTCCGATGTTTCGGGCCCCATCGAGCACGGAATCGCACCTGCTTGCAGAGCCCTTGTTGCTCCCATTGAAATGGCAACGGGTGTCGAGGCTTACTTCTGCGGTAAGCCCAACCCGCTGATGATGAGAACGGGACTCAGGCTTCTCGGCTGTCATTCAGCCGAGGCGGTAATCATCGGTGACAGAATGGATACTGACATTGTTGCAGGACTTGAAACGGGAGTTTCAACTGTGCTTGTGCTTTCGGGCGTTTCAACAAAGGAGACGACGAAAACCTATGCATACCGTCCGACAATGATTCTCGACGGTGTGGGTGACATTGTCCGCCTTGCCCGAGAGTGATAAAACAAAAAAATAAAAGGGGATGTAAAAAACGAGTTTTTTACATCCCCTTTTTAGGGGCTAGGAAAAAATGCGCAGAATGAACAAACCGAGCCAAAATAAAGCGTTCAGCTTTATTTTGGTTTACCCGACGGCGTACAAAGGTACTCCGAGGGCGAGGTTTGTTTATAGCATAAAACGCAAAAACC
>JAZSAM010000043.1:0-20453 GCA_045601905.1 Acutalibacteraceae bacterium
TAGCGATTTCTTCTCTGTATGGAGTTAAAAAAGATTTAATTAACTCATTTTTCTGTTTGTCTTGATGGAAATATTCAATGCCATTCCAACGCGCATCAAAATCGTGTCCGCTTAACTGTAAATCAGCTCCTTGAGAACTATCTCTTCCGCTGAGTGACGGATGTTGTTCATCATCTGTACCCAAAGCATCTGATTGTTCTCCTTGAGTTCTTCCGTCACGCCCTGAGCTTTCATCATCTGTTCTGTCAGACGTTCCAGCATCTCGTTTGCTTCGTCCTCGGTCTTCTTGAGGGTTCTCATCAATGTGCCCTTGGTCATCAGAAGCATATACATTCCGGACTTGTTCTGCTGAAGAAACTTCATCCTCATCATACCGTACTTGCCAAGAGTAACGTTCTCCTCCTCCGGAAGTTTGATGTTCGGGATTTTGTAATCTCCTACCTGTCTGTACTGAATCTGTGCCATTTTCATTGCTCCTTTCGGTAATTTCTTTTTCTTTTGCACCTTCATAATAGTCAATTTCCTTTTCTTTGACAAATGTGCGATTCCTTTTTCTCTCATTTTTCTGAAGATTTTTTACCGTACTTTCAATTTCTCTTATACCCATTTCAGATATGTCACTCAAGGCATTGCCGAGCTGTACAACAACCTCGTGAGTGTTGAAATTGAAAATAGCCTTGAAATCCTCAAAGTCATAGAATGAGTCTGCATCAAGACCGCACCTTTTCATCATCATATATCCGACACTGCTTGAAAGTGCATCCTTAAAGATTACAGAGATATTGTCGCTGTCGAGCTCTTCAAGAAAGCTGCCGTTCTTTACCTCTTCAAGTACGGAGATATAGTCGAGGGCATTATCCTCAACCAAGTTTCTTGCAGTATCGTCAATGACAGACTCAAGACCGCCCTCTGCTACCTCACCGAAAGCATTGCTTAAGGCTTCGCTTATCTCGCTGTGGTATCTTTCCTTGACCTCCCAACGGGGTACCTCATAGCCGTAAAAAGAATTGGTATCGGATACATCAAATACATACCTTAATCTTTGTCTGCCGCTTGCATAATCGAACAAAGCAATACCGGATGCACCTTTGTTTACCCAACGCTGCATCTTTTCATTCCAAAAGCCTATCTCCGCACAAGCCGTTGCTTCGGGCTTTTGGGCGTATATGAGCAACTGTTCGCTAAAGTTGTATTTATAGTTATTGGAAGCCGTTTTAAGAAAGGCTTTCCAATCCTCAAAGCTGGCAGTTACTTTTTGGATTTGGTAGTTGTAGATTCCTGTGATATATTCGTATTTTCCTGACATTCAGGCTTCACCTCACCGTCATTCATTACTTTCTCATACTTTACAAGGAAAGAGAAAAGCTTATTCTGCTTTACGCTTTCCATAATCTGATAAATCATAACAACATCAGCAAAGGATATATCCTTCGCATCCATAAGGTCCTTGGGTGTGAGCTTTTTAATTTCATCCTCGGAGCTGATACCGAGAGAAACGAGCTTTTCAAGTGCTTTAAACTTTTTAGCTACTTCGTTTGGAACTTTCGCCATCTTTTTTCACCTTGCTTTCTTCAAATTCTGATATGATTTTTTTATAACAAACACCACAAACATCTCCGTTGTGGTAGCAGCATGAGGCACATCCGAGTGCCTTTTCATCAACAAGCATAACTGACGATGTTCTTCATCGTGCTTCACCTCTCTGTCTGTCCCTCGGCTCTTTATATACGCCGTTTTCATTGTAGTTCTGTGGGTCGGCAAGTGGTGTTTTCCAACCGTTAATTATGCCGCCAATCATAGCTTCTGCCTGCTGTTTTGTAATGCCCATTTCACGGTTATGTCCGTCGGCAAGCTCTCTGTTCTTTTCGGGGCTGTCATAGGCATTACTTACATCTGTGACCTCATATTCGCCTTTGGTGATGATAATAAGTCTTCCGCTTTCCGGGTGAACAGCATAGCTTCTTTCAGGAAGCGAGGAACGAAGCGGAATAACCTTGTTTTTGTTATTCTCCATAAGCTCTGCAAACTCGCAGATATGATAGAGATTACCGCCGATTTCGGTGTGGTAATCGTCAATATACCTGCAGGTCTTATCAAGCTTTTGTCCGTCAGGATACTTTATTCTGATTTTGTCACCGTCAGGAATGGTGAATGTTCTTCGGTATGAGGGAGTTATAAACCTGATACCCTTACTTGCACAAACAAGATGATTTTCGAGAAAATGCCTTACATAGCAGTAACAGTAAAGGTTGTATTCGCCCTTATTGGGATTGAGCCTTAACAGATAAGTATGATTATCCGTATCCACTCTGACACCGTAATACTGATTATCTGCACCGCTGTACTGCTTTGCATTACTGTGACAATACTGACTGAGCTTTGCTCTGTCAGAAAGCATACTGCCGTATTTTTCATCAAAGCGAAGGGTATTGATTATCTCGTCAAACTCTCTTGAAAATTCCTCGCTCTTGTAATATGAGGAAAGTTCGTTCCAAGTGGAATGAAATTCCTTACCGCTTGAGCCGAGGTCTGCACGAAGATAACCTATACAAGCTGTCTGATGATAAATCTGACTGCTCTGCTTAAAGGTATATTTTTCAAGGTTTTCCGTAATGGGTGTTACATAAAGCTGTGTCATCTTGCATCCCTTTCCTTTCTTCTGTGGGCAATTTCCTTCTGAACTTCATTAAGTCTTTCCTTTGCCCAATCGGGAAGGTCATCCTTCTCAATTATACCGAGGACATCAGAGCGTTCGAACCTTGACTCTTTACCGCTGTAAATATTTGTGCAGAAGCAGGCAGATCCTCTTGAATTAGGCTCTGCTCCAAAGCCGCCCGTACAAAGCTGTAACTGCTTTGTTGAAATCTGATATTCGGGCTTGAACACATCAGCACGGATAACAACTATCTTGTTTTTAATACTATCATCGGCCTTAAGCACCTGACAGCCGTCCTTTGTAATGGGTGTCATATCCACGCTGATTTTTGATTTTTCATCAATGACCTTCTCTGCTTCATTTTTAACTCTTTCGGCAAATATCTTTACTATTTCCGCATAGTCACCGCCGACAAGAGCATCGACATATCTTTCAAATATGCCGTTGTTTTCATAGTTGGCTACAACAAATCTTTCATCGGGAGCAGCAGTTTTATCCTCACCGATTATGATTTCTTTTGTACCGATTTCAAAGGCTGTGGTAACCTCATAATTACCTGCCATTCTTTTTTCTTCCATAACATATACCTCCTTTTATTCGTTTTTAGTTGTGAGCATTACAGAAAGACCGAGAGGGGTAAAAGAATAGCTTTTTGTACGGTCAAATTTGCTTTTGTTGTGTTCCGTTCTCAAAATATATCCTTTGTGGCAAAGTCTTTTAAGAGCGCCGTAAACGGCACCCTTACCCATAAAGGGAAATACTGCCGTAAAATTGTTTGCAGAGCATCTGTACCACAATTTACCCCAAAGAATGAAGCCTTTTTCTTTCTGCTGCTCGTATAAATATCCTGCGATTAAAGCAGAATTTATACCGCAATTTTTCGCTATGATATTACTGTATTTACAAGTCATAATTTTAATCCTTTCTCAAAGAAAAAGGACTGCTCCTTTTCTTTGAGAAGGAAACAGTCCAAAAGTATTTGTTGTTTTATTTATCTTCCGATGTACCAATCGTCATACGCCGAATCTGTCAGTCGTACTGCATCAGCCTTGGAAGCTCTTTTTATCATACCCGAAGGTGTCCAGAAATCTCTCTGCTCAATACATACAGTATAGTCGCCGTCGGGATACCATAAGGGTGTGAAATGAACATAACCGTAAGTGCCGTTTTCTCCGAAGCGCCATTTATCATTGTTAAGCTCAAGTGTTCTGAAATTACCCTCTGTGCTTTCATAGCCGAACTCGGGAAATAAGGCTATAGCATACTGAGAGGTTGTGTAGCTGTCCGTGTTGGGAATGTTGTATCCTTCAACGGAGCTTACGGAATTTGTAAGGGAAAGAGCAAGGCCGTAGCCTGACTTCATATTCCACATTCCGCTTACCTTCTTTGCCGTTTCACCTGTTGCAGGTGTAATATACGGCGTTGTGTTGGATATGCCTATAGCATATTCGTACTTTTTGAATGTGCCGTTTTCATATTTCCATAACCACCACGAAGCAGCACCGCTTGTTGTTGCGGGCAAGGTCGGTGTACTGAAGCAGCTCGGCTTCTTCTTTTCAAACTGTGTGTCGGGTGTTTCAGATATGATATACGGCACGGTTGAATTGTACATTGTTTTCTTGTTATATGATGCTCCGTCATCAATAATTTCACCCGTAATCTTAACCTGACCGCCGTTAATTCCCGTAGGCACCTTCCACTTAAAGTAAAGAAGGTTTTTATCACTGCCCGGCACAACAACATTCTCTATTGTTTCAGTGTGAATAAGTGTGCTGTTTCTGTAAACCTTGAAGCGAACATCTACCTCATCTGAGGGTGTGTAATTATCCGTATAGCCGTTTTTAAGCCAAAAGGAGGATACAACCTCTGTCTGCTCACGGTATGCGGCATTAGGTGTAATAGGTACAAGGGTAAGAGGATGATTAACCTTGCAGGTAAGGGTTAATTCATTGTTTGTTCCGTCTGTTTCGTAATCGGTATTACCTATACCCATACCTTCCTGATATACACCGCCCCAAACAGTGAATGTTCTCTTATTCGGCACGGTAAACTCTTTACCCCATAAGCCTGCATAACTCTTTGCGGGAATTGAATATACTGCATTTCCTATTTTTTCACGGTCATCGTTATAATTTTCAACAAAGACCTTTGCATTAGTATTGTTGTAGTAAATATATCTTACCTTAACCTGCTGTCCTGCTTCGAGCTTTAAGGGGTCAAGCTCTTTTGAAGTATTCTTATCATAGAGCTTAATTTCATCAAGTTGTAAATCGCAAGGCACAACGGGAAGCTCTATCCAAGAGGATTCTTCCGTATGTGCCTTATCATTCATCCACCAAGTTGTTAACTTAAATCTTAATTCATTCTGTGATGTTAAAGGCACGGTATATGTGTTAAGAGAACTGTTGAATGTCTGAACACCTGAATTATTTAGATAAACCTTATTCTTTGCAACATCGTATCCCTCGTTTTCCATATAGGCAGGTGTCCATTTTGAGCCGTTGTAATAGTGTAATGCTCCTCTTACATATTCCAAAGGAAACCAAGAGTTTCCGCCCTTGAACTTGTATGCTAACTTGACATGCTGACCGGAATAAAGAGTACCGCTTGAGCCATCCATACCGTTGTAGGCTGTGATAACACCTTCGTAGCCTCTTGCTTCAACCTTATATCTGTAAACAACAGGCTTAACGGGGATATAGAAGGTCTTGACTTCACCGCTTTTAAGAACATTACCCGAAGCGTCTATCCAATCGGTTTTAGCTTCGATTTCATAATATTCCTTGCTTAAAGGTACTGTTTTGTAATCTCCCGTAAACTGTACCGGGAAATACTGTGATGCGGAGCTTGAACTACTGAGCGTAACATCTCTTGTTGTCCAAGAGCCTCCTTTATACCTTACATACTGTCTTGCTTTATAGCTCTCTATTTCAGCAGGGAAATGTATGTTAAACCAAATGGTATCACCCATAACAGGATAGTTTGTTTTGTAAACATAATCGTCAAATACATTGCCCCTTGTATAGCCGAAAAGAGTTGTTTTATCGCTCTTTGCACCTTCATATACACTGCACTGTTCAACGAGAAGAACGGGGTCATACTGCCACTGTGCATAAAGGTTTACAGTCGCACCGTCGGTTGTTGTTAAATTCTTAACCGACTGCTTATCCTTGTATGATGTTCCGCTGCCGTCAGCCTTTGTGTTCCAAGCTACAAACTTGTAGGATGTTCTTGTAAATCCGTTTGCAGTAAGGTTTTTAGCAACATCATAAGTCATACTCATTGAAGCAGTTGAGCCGCCCGTTGAACTGTTACCGTGGAACTTAATTGTGTAAGTTATCGGTGTCCACTGAGCATAAAGGCTTATTGTACCGCCGTCTGTTGACGTCAGATTTTTAACCGACTGCTTATTGGTATATGCCGTTCCGCTGCCGTCTGACTTTGTATTCCACCCTGTAAACTTGTATCCTGTCTTTACGAAACCGTTGGCGGTCAAATTCTGAGCCTTGTCATAAGTCATCGACATTGAAGCGGTTGAGCCGCTTGTACTGCCGTTGCCGTAGAAGTTAATGGTGTAGGTTATAGGCGACCAGCGGGCATAAAGATAAACAGTTGCACCGTTTGTTGTAGTCAGATTCTTAACTGACTGCTTATTTGAATATGAGGTGCCGCTGTTGTCAGCCTTTGTGTTCCAATGGGAGAACTTGTATCCCGTCCTTACATAGCCGTTGGCATTAAGGTTTTTAGCTACATCAAACTTCATATTCATACTCGATGTGGTACCGCTTGTATATCCGTTACCGTCAAAGGCTATGATATATGAATTTGTGTCCCACTGAGCATAAAGTGTAACGGTTCCGCCATTTGTGGTAGTCATATTCTTAACTGACTGCTTGTTATAATAGCTTGTGCCGCTTCCGTCAGCCTTTGTGTTCCACCCTGTAAAGTGATAACCCGACTTAACAAAGCCGTTAGCAGTAAGATTTTTGGCTGTATCATAGATCATATTTAAATCAGCCATTGATCCGCTTGTACTGCCGTTTCCATCAAACTTGATGATATAAGTATTCGGTATCCATTGAGCATACAATGTCATTGTCCTGTTGGCGCTTGTAATATCGGATTTTAGATTTGTTGGCTTGATTGTTGAATCGTTTTGGTCAAACAAAGTTCCACCCGATGTGCTTGTTCCCCATTTTGTAAACCTATAGCCCGTTTTATACACTCCAAAGGTTGAAACATTAACAAGACCATCAGTTTTTGCTACATTATATGCCCAATTTTGATAATACTTAGTGTCATCAGCTTTCTTATACACATTGTCTGATGATAAATAATATGTTGCTGAATTAATGAGACCACCATTAGAATTGTAATATACTTTTAAATCATAGGGATCCCATTGTGCATAAAGATTTACTGTTGCACCCTGAGTTGATGTAAGATTTTTAACACTCTGCTTATTCGTATATCCTGTGCCTGTACCGTTTGCTTTAGTGTTCCATTTAATAAATGCATTACCTATTTTAGTAAAACCATTTGCCGTAAGTTTTTTAGCTATACCGTAAACCATAGACATAGAAGCAGTAGAACCACCGGTATTACCGTTTCCGTTAAATTTGATTGTGTAGGCATTTTTTTGAGTTTCATTATAAGCAATACCTACACCGTAGCCTTTAGTGAGAACGGAATCAAATGTAAGTCTGTTATTGCCGGTAACCTCGGTTGCAGCTGTCCACAATCCCTGACCATCTGGAGTGTACAATCTATTAGGCCATATACGATTGGTATATGCAGCAATAAATCCCCAATTAGATGAACTTCCCGTGTATTTGCCTCCGTCACTGGAGCCACCCAGAACACTTCTTCCGCAAAAAGCAATTTCACTCAATGTTAGAGCCTGATATTCACCTGCCAGGCAAACATCAAAAAGAGGCTCAATAATTACCTTATCACCGTAAACCATATTGTCAACACTGCCGACACCGAGCTTTGAAAGTACCTGATTGATGTTTGCTTCATAGCTCTGCCATGTTTCAACACCACTCGGATTGGGAAGGTCTTTTACAAAGCTGATATTTGCTTCTTTATAACAGTTAGTGGTGTTGTAGGTGGTTGCAAGTGTAGCATTTTTGTTTTTTATAACACCAAGCTTATTGTACTTCTTTGAAAACTTTGCTGAATCATTGTATGCACGATTACCGTTAGATGTGTCTCTGTATATATCAATTACTTTGGAAACTTTCATATTAGCACTTGCATCAACTGCGGAAAAACGATATCCTACAACAACATTTGAATCTTCTGTGTCATAAATAAGATATCCCATCGAATCGCCGTTTACTGCATCAATACTGCCTCCCGCACTGTCGCCGTCCCAAGAGAGGGCAAAAGTTGAAACGGGAATTGATGAAAATAGAGTGAGAATTACAAGAAAAACAGATAATATTCTTTTAATAACTATCATCCTTTCCGATAAAAAGTAAAAGCCCGACTGTTATGTCGAGCTTTAAAAATTAAATTTGTTATTCTGTTTCGATTAACTGTTTTGATATATCACGTCCGCCGTAGATAATTCTGAGTATTTGCACCGTTTTATCTTCATCACAAGGAAGATAAATAACCAAATACTTTTTAACAGCCATAATTCTTATTCCTTGCACCCGTAAAGATTCCTGTTCTGCAAGGTGATGTCTGTGGGGCATTTGATTAAGTCCTCTTACTTCTTTAATAATATGAGAAACAAGAGATTTTGCTATTCCCGGCTCTAAAAGCACATTAGAAATATATTCATATATTCCGTCAAGGTCTGTTAAAGCATTTCGGGTATATACTATTTTCCAAATCATATACCGTATCTTTGACGCATATGTCTGTCCACTTCATCTGCTGAAACAACATTTCCGTTTTTGACATCCGCTAATCCTTTCTCGACTTCTTTTACAAACTGCTCATCTGTAAGACTTCCGTATGCGAGAGGAACATTCTGAGGCAACTTCATTTCAAAAGGAATTCCTCTTTGCATTACTATTTGTCTTAAAAACATTCCCACAGCATTTGACATCGGAATACCAAGCTGGGCGAGAATTTCTTCGGCTTCCTGTTTAATATCAGGTTCAACACGAGCGAAAACATTAGATGTTCTTGCCATATAAACACATCCTTTCGCTATTAGTATATCACAAATGATTGCGATATGCAAGCGAATTGCAAATTATTATAAATTTAATGTGTATGGCAGGTTCTTGCTTTAACTGTCTTGCCACAATCGGGACATTTAGTATCAACGGTAAATCTTACGCAAGTACCCTTTGAGCCGTCACCGATTTTCTTGGTACAATCGTCACAATATTTATTGGGGTCCTTCTGCTCTGAATACTTGGGACACTTTGAAATATCATAACAAGCGTTACCCCATTCATCAATAGCATAGAAGCTCTTACAGGAATGTGAGCCACAAAGGGAACATCCCTTCTTTTCAAGACTTACAATAAATGAATGCGTTTCTTTACTTTCACAGTGATGACCTGACTTGCCGCAAGAGTATTCCTTAACGCTGTCATTATCTGAAGCAGGTGAACCTTCCTCCGTTGTCGGGGTCTTCTGTGTTGTTACAGGCTTGGGATTTTCCTCTTTTACCGTTGTCTGCGGCTTTGTTGTTGAGGGTGCCTTGGTTGTTGTATCCGGCTCGGTTACTGCTTCATCAATGGAGAGAATGTTTTTATCATCGTTTTCGATTTCCGGCACATTCTCCTCTGTTGTAGCTTCGTCTGTAATGTCCTCAAGAATGAGGTTTGCATCCGTTGTTTCCTCGCTCACCGTTGTTTCGGGGAATGTTGTTTCATCAGCATTTCTGTCACTGACACCCTTTACAATAATTCCCACGATTATGAGACAAACAATGATTATTGCCGTTACAAGACCTGCAACAATCTTTTTGTAATTATCTCCCTTAACTGCTAAAATTGTCATTTTGAATTACCTCCTGAATTTAAAATTTTTCACTTAATACTGATACAATTTCTATGGGTACATTTGCAGTATCAATTTTCTGACCTGCGAAATATATCGGTACGAAAATTGTGTAGTGAATTACAATCTCAAGCTCATTTTCCTGTCTGAAACTCATCTCAGGATATGTCATTGAGTATTTGAGATTTCCTTCACTGTCATAACTATACAGCCGTGAAGCTGTTTCGTCTAATGTGCAAAAGTCACACAGAGCATCTGTGAATTCTACTGCATTGACACTTTCGGTGTAGTCATTGCCTTGCTTGATGCTGTCATATATCCTTGTGGCATTCTGTGTTACAAAGCTGTCAAGGACAACCTTACTGTTTTCTCTTGACATATCAATAAGTGAGACAGCAGAAGCATAGACAAATATACCCGAAAATATCATTACGATTACAAGAATAAGGACACATACAGGGATGTATCCTTCAGCTTTGATAGATTTGATAAATTTGATAACATCATCTCCTTTATGCTAGCTGTTGCTTTTTCTTGAATTTTATGATTTAATTGTGTTATATAAATCTTTGCGAGGATATGATTTTATGGCTAGTAAAAACTTAAAAGGATATGCTTTTGAATACTTCGTTCGACACTTTTTAATATCTTGCGGATTTAAACCAGTAAAAGAAGAGGGAGATATAATTTTCAACAATGGCACTGGCACTATGATTCAAGGTCTCGGACAATGTCACAATGCTGATGTTTTGATGGAACCTCCCATTCAAACTCCTTTCTATGCACCAAGCAGAATTCTTGTTGAATGTAAATGCCATGGCAAGAAAATTGGTTTACCAACTGTTAGAGGACTTTTGGGGTTAAGGAGTGATATAAACAATTTCGATATCGTTACGCCCAAAATTTTAAAAAGTAGAAGAAATCTTCGTAGAAACGAACTTAACCTTTTTAAATATACCAGATGTCAATATCAAGTAGCGTTAGCAACTAATTCTGAAGTTACATACACTGCTCAAGAATTTTCAAACATACATAGAATTCCTCTTATTCTTTTTACCAGTTCTCTGTTTGACGAAATAAATACTCATTTATCTGAAATAGATGATATGATTTTATCGCATTTTGAAACAGAAGTGATAATTGAATATTTTCGTCAACCCAAAGACAGAGAAATACCTCAGAAAATTTCCGGATTTGTTGAGTGTGTAGAAGATTTATCTAAAAGAATAAATATAGGAATATTAGATAATGGTATGCTTTTATTTCTTTTGGAAGGTTATGAAAGAGACGAGCAATTCCCTCAATTTGCTGACGGCTTTACTTTACATTGGGCTAATGAAAATGATTTATGGGTATTATCTTCCCAAAATACTACTTACTATTTTGAATTACCCAAAGAGCTGATAAAAATATGGATAAGTAGTGATAATCAAAAATCAGGAGCTCTATCATTGAAAGATAAATATTTTAGAAATATAGTCATATTCCCAAACAAAAGCAAATCAAACAAAATAGATATTATTCAAATATCTCAAGATTTTTTAGATAATGCAATTGATCATAACAACTAACATTAAAGGGTGGTATATCCACCCTTTTTCTTTTACTTCCAATACTTTTCGGAAATACCCGACCTTGTTGTACTAACGGTTACGGGTATCTTAAAAGCACCGACACCTCTTACATAGGTATGCACGGACACTGTGACTGTCATTTTGTCACCGAGCTGCACTCTCTCATAAGTCGAGTTGTAGTATTCTTCAGCGGATGCAACTACATCAAAGTCAAAAAAAGAGCTTCTGAGTTCTTCGCATCTTTCGTCAAACTCCTCACCAAAGGAGCCTTCCGAGGTGGCAGTTTCAATAAGAAAGCCGCTTACTGTGTCCAAATCCTGCCGCAACATAAAAAAGGTGTAAATATTCAATGTTACAACAAGCACCATCATAAGTGCAATTATGCCAACGGCAACATCAATGTAGCCTTCAGCTTTACGGTTTGAAAGAATCTTTTTCATATTCATTACCTCCTTAACCGAAAAGCACGCCGACAGAGCCCATTATCTGTGCAAGGATTACCACAACATAAATCAGCATGAAGCAGAAAAGAAGGCTCATAGAAAGCTTCTTGACCTTCTTCGGTATCTTCTGTGCTTCAAGTCTTAACCTCTGTCTGTGGATGTCTGAAAACTTCATAGCAAGGCTCGACCAATATACAGGATTGCTGTCGCCTCGTATCATACCGATGAAACCACGGCAAACATCACTCATCATACCTGAGCCTACTCTTGCTTCAAGTCTTGTAATAGCCGCTTCCTGATTACCCGAATTCATATCAGCTATTGTAATATCAAGCTCGTGCTTGAGTTCGGGCCCGGCATTACGGGAATATTCCGTAAGAATGGATAAAAGGCTTCTTTCGTGCTTTAATGTCTTTTCAACATTGGCTACAAGCCTCGGTAACTCGTACTCAATCTTCGCCCTTTTTTCCTTTATCTTTCCTCCTACACTTTTCATATTTATTCTGTAAAGAACGAAAGCAAGGAATATGACAACAGGACAAAGTATGGGGAAGATGAAATACAAAGGTACGGCAAATACACCGATAATGAGTGCCTTTACAATGGCGTTTGCCTTAAACATTTCGGGCGTAATATTCATCTGGGCAGTACGAAGGTCTGTTTCAAGCTCTATCCTTTTAAACTCATTCATAGGAATATGCTTTGCTATTGCACCCGCAAAGCCGCCGAGCCATACATCAATACTGCTTGTCTTTTCCTGATGCTGCTTGGCAAGGTTTGTAATAGCCTTTGATGTTCTCATATACGGCACTTTAAAAGCATCTGCAAGGATAAAATAAAAGGCGATACCGAAAAGTACGCCAACAATAATCTTAATCATTTCATTTATCCTCCTTATGCCTTGTATTCAACGGGTTTTGTGAATTTGAGAAGGAACATATATGTCACGATAATAACCGCACCGCATACTCCTAATACAATCTTACCCGGTGTTTCGTATATGAGTGTGTGAAACCAGTCCTTGTTAAGCACATACAAAAGAGGAATATTACCCACAACAAGACCTACCATTGTGTAATACTCTGTTCTTACCGCAGCCATCATAGTTGAAAGCTCACTGTTTACCACTCTCACATCTGTAAGTTTTGCAACAATAGGATGAAGAGTATCTACAAGTGCTCTGTCGTCCTGACAGCGGATAAGAGCATCACACCATTCACGGAAAATATCGTCATCAACCTTTTCTTTAAGATTACGAAGTGCGTGCTTCACACTCGATGAAACTGCAACAGCATCACCGATGAAAGCATTGAAGCAAGCTCTTAAGGGTGGTTTGATGTAATCAAGGTTTTCTCTTACTGCAAGAATAATATCCTCGTTTCTGATATACGAAGTAGTGATTGTTGAAAGTGTTGTTTCCAAGTCAGTTTTGATGTGCTTTTCATACTGTGAAAGACTGTTTCTGACATAGATGAAAGGTATAAGGGCAAAGGCTACCGATAAGGCAGGAAGAAGGAATATGTTGTCAATGAGAACTGCAACTACCGCACCTGCCGCAAAAAGAACGAGTGAAGCACAGCAGACAAGAGCAAATTTATTCTCCTGTCCCATAGCTGCCAACGCCGTCTGTGTATATGCAAGTTTAGAGCCGAGGCTCTTTTTCTTTTTACCTGCTCTCATATTTCTTGCTTTTTCTTTTAATGTTACTTTAGGCGTTGTAAGCCTCATAAGGTCCTCGGTAATCTGCTGCGGAGTCAGATTAAGAAAACAAACTATTGCTACAATGAGCAACAAGGAAGAAATCATAGGCATAATCAAGAGTAATCAGCTCCCTTCTCCAGAAATTTTGAAAGAACATCCTGCGGAACACCGAACTGCATTAGCTTCTTTTTAAGGCTGTCGGACATTATCTCCGGCTGTTCAAAGTGTCCCTCAGTAATGTTTTTGCCCTTTTCGATAACATTCTTTGTAATGTTGAAACGGAAAAGTGTGTGGTATGCTCTTTCACCGTTGGGAAGTATCTCACACTCGGTAATATCCATTATCTTTCTTTCGTTGTTCTCAAGCTTATGGGTATATACAACAATGGGAAAGGCCTGACCTGCCTGCATAAGCGAGGTCTTGAAATCAATGGGAAATCTCTTCTGACAAAGAAGAGCTATTCTCATATGTGCCGCATCTGCCGCTGAAGCATGTACCGTTGAAACAACGGTGTGTCCCGTAAGACTTGCTTCTACTGCCGAATAGCACTCAACATCTCGCATTTCACCGACACAAACAATATCAGGATTAAAACGAAGGGAAGCTACAACAAGATCTTCCTGAGTAATGTCATAGGCTTCATTATCCGAAGGTCTTGAAAGAGTGTGAACAACATTGTTCACTACCTTGCCTTTCTTATCCTTTCTCACAAGAGCCAACTCACGGGAGCCGCTTTCAATAGTGAAAACTCTCTTTCCGTCGGGAATGGTAGTAAGAAGTGCATTAAGAAGTGTTGTTTTACCCGAAGATGTGGCACCAGCCACAACAACAGAAACACCGTATCTCATACAGGTGCAAAGAAAATCAATCATCTTTTCTGTTGCATTGCCTGACTTGATAATCTGTGTTCTGTTTACTCTTGACGGGTGAAGAAGTCGGATAGAAACACTCACACCGATTTCATCATCAACAACGGGAGCTTTGAGAGCAGTAATTCTTGTATTGTTCGGCAAATGCCCCTGCGACATGGGAGAAGCATTGTCAATAATCATACCCGAATGATGAAGAAGTCTTTTAACAATATCCGTTGCGTGTGTAGGAGAGTAGAAATGCTCCTTCACCTTTTCTATTTTGCCGTTTGTGTAGGTTATGGCAACATCATTCCAAGCATTGATATTTATTTCTTCAACATTATCTCTGCCGAGAAAGGGTGTGAGTATGGAATACTCCGCCATTTCGGAATAAATCTTGTTACAAAGCTTTTCATCCGTCATAGCTTCAACGGAATATGCCGTATCACGCAGATACTTTTCGATGTAGGATTTAAGCTGTGAGAGCTTAGTATTGTCCGTAAGAGTGGCGGCATATTTTGATGAGATATGCTCCTGCACCATAGATAAAAGAGTAACAAAATCAATTTGACGATTCATTTATATCACTCCTTTAAACAACTCTGTTGACAAGTCCCGAAAGCCTCTTTTTATACTCTTTTGCATTAAGCCTTTCATATATGCTTCCGTCAAGAAGCTGCTGCTTTACCTGTCGGCAATAAGGAAGAACACAAGCGACATTTTTAAGATGCGTACAGACATCCTCCAAAGGTATATAAAGTTCATGTTCCGTGATGTTTATTACCTTTAAGCTCTGCTCCGTTCCCGATGTGATAATCTTATCTCCGTAGGAATTGAGCCAAGTCATACTTTTAAGGTCGGGGGTGATGACCTGAATAATATGGTCTGCTCTGGCAAGTGCCTGTTTTGAAATTAAGTCTGTATCCTCGTTTGTGCAGTCCACAAACACATAACCGTCTGTGCCGACAAGAACATCAAGAAGATTTTTCACCTTCTCTTTTGTCGGTGTGGGGAAGCTGTACTTGCTGTCACCGGACATAAAACCGAGACAACCGAAGTTTTTCATATTCTTAACCGTTACAAGGTTTTCAAGGAGCAGGTCACTTGAAATATCTGTTGAATCAAGAACGCTGCTTAAAGAGAAAAGCGAATCGGGTTTGTAATTCGGAAAAAGCATACCGATTGTAGGAACGGTAATATCGGGTGAAATAAAGGTAACGGAGCAATCAGAGGTTGCGAGGTAAACCTCCTGTGCAAGTTTAAAAGCAACAGTTGTCTTACCGCTTCCCGGTGCTCCGCATACAGCAATTATTTTAGCCATTGTTATCAGCACCTTCCTTGTCAGTTTTCGTTTCAAGGAACTTATCCTGCTTATCAAGGAATTTCTGTGCCTTTTCTGTATCACCTCTGAACACAAGAGCTACGTGCATTGAAGCGTTTTCTTCATAGTTCGCAAGCACGGTAGCCTGCTTTGAGGAAACAAGAAGTGTAATTGTTGAGGGAAGCTCAAAGCTGCCGTCCTCATTTTCCACAACCTCTGTTTCATCAACACCGCCTGATGTGGTAGTGGTGATTACCTTAACATATTTAAGCTCTGACGGGACCTTTGTTTCGCCTTCCTTATCGGTTACATAAACACTCACAATGTCACCGTTTTCGAGCTTACCCGAAAGACCGCCCGCAAAGGTATTGATAGTTACACTCATAGCAACCTTATCTCCGTTAAGAGAGCTGAAAACATTTGCTACGGAGTTTTCATCATCTGTAATCTTTATTTCTGTTGCAAGGTCGCCTTTGAACAAATCAGCCTTTGCATATTTACCTACTACGGCATCCTTTGTTTTGAGTGCCTTTTCGGGAACGCTGTTTTTTGAGAGCTTCACAATTTCAATATCTGTTTCAGCAATCTTACTGCCGTGTGAAATATCCTTTGTGAAGCGGATTACATCGGTTTTCTGTTCGGATATTCTGTTGACAAGAGGTGAAACAAGAAATGTCACCGCAACAGCTAAAACGATACAGACAATACCGATTAAGGTTCTGTTTTTCATTTTCATTTTTAAAAACCTCCTTGTAAGAAAAATCCTGCCATATATCCTATTGAAAGATAGGGAACAAAAGGAAATGCAAGGTCATCGTTTTTATCTTTACCTCTGTACTTAATGAGGGTATGAGCAATAGCAAGACACAGACCAACTATGAGTCCGAAGGTTGCGCTCCATAAGCCTAAAACTAATGCACACGCACCCGTTAATTTAATATCAGCACCGCCTAAACCGCCGTTTGTTGCTACGGCAAATATGAGTAATACTCCAAAGAGAACAAGGGCAGATAAGACCATTTTGGGAATATCTGATACATCTACGCCAATAAATGAAGTGATTACTACCATAACCGAAGCTGCATCATTCAATGTTCTTGTGTGGTTGTCTGAAAGTGATGAGTAAAGAAGAATAAGGTAGAACACAGTTCCTTTTATAAGCATATCCGACAGACCGAACATAAGGAGCATAGCAAGAGATACGCCTGCCGTAATGATATGACAGACAATCATTTCCTTCTTGTTTTCCTTTTTGTATTCGGGCACTTTCTTAACAGCTAATCTCATCACCAGATGGATAAGTATCAGATATGCAAGAGAAGCTATAAAGTTAAACAAAGTTTCTTTATCCGAGTAAGCTACACCCGGTACATTCCCTAAAGGGAGAATAGGATACATAGAGTTAATTAAGCTTGTTTTTATCATTGTTTTTCATTCCTTTGAAAAAAAGTGGCGGAGCAGCCACTTTTAAACCACTCCGCCTGAAAATTTTAAGTACCGTTAGCCTGCGTAGTTAAACAGTTCCTGAATCTTCTGTGTAACTGTGGGCATAATCGTTGTGTTAAAGAGAGCGTAAAGACCGCCGAGAAGAAGAGCACCGACAACAACAGCGATAAGGATTTTTACACCTGTATCGACATAAGCCTCGGCACGGATGCCGACGAGGAGCTTGATGACCTTTGCCTTGATGACAGCCTCTGTGCTTTTAGCGGCCGCCTTTGCCTTTGATGAAACACCTTTGAAAAATGCCTTGATTTTCTTAAACATATTAAATTACCTCCTGAAAAATATTTTTTTAAGCTGTGTAGTTAAAAAGTTCCTGAATCTTCTGCGTTACCGTGGGCATAATCGTTGTGTTGAACAGGGCGTAGAGACCGCCGAGAAGAAGAGCACCGACAACAACTGCGATAAGGATTTTTACACCTGTATCGACATAAGCCTCGGCACGGATACCGACGAGGAGCTTGATAACCTTTGCCTTGATGACAGCCTCTGTGCTTTTAGCGGCTGCCTTTGTCTTTGAACAAAGACCTTTGAAAAATGACTTGATTTTCTTAAACATATTGAATTACCTCCTTGAATTTTTTAACCGGCGTAGTTGAACAGACCTTCAACCCTTGTTTCAACCGTGGGCATGATTACTGTGTTGAACAGACCGTAGATGAGTGTGAGAACGAGAGCACCGACAACAACTGCGATAAGGATTTTTACACCTGTATCGACATAAGCTTCTGCACGGGTACCGGCAACGAGTCTGATGACCTTTGCCTTGATGACTGCTTCTGTGTTTTCATAGGCTGACTTTGCCTTTGATGAAACACCTTTGAAAAATGACTTGATTTTCTTAAACATAAATAAATACCTCCTGAGATTTAATTGAATTTTTCATCTGTTGCGATTTCGTAAGCGGCAAGTACCGCATCGGAAATCTGCTTACGGGTTTCTGTTGTGATGGGATGAGCAATGTCACTGCGGCGAAGCTCACCTTCGCCGGTCTTCCATTTCTTGTAGGGCATGGAAACGAGCTTATTGCCGTCCTTTTCAATAACGGCGACACCGTGAATGACCATACTGCCGTCAATCACAACATCAGCAAAAGCCTTTACAGGTCTTTCGCCTTTAATGATTTTCTTGATTTCTACTTTGATGTTCATAAAAAAATTATCCTTTCTTTTTTGAAATAAAAATAAGAGCAAAAGATTACCTTGAACGGTTTTCTTTTACTCTTTCTAAATATCGGTTATAGAATTCGATAGCCTTGATAACAAAATCACAGTATTTCTCTTTGGGTATGCCTTTCGGGATTGCACCTTCAATGCGCTTATCTCTGAAAGGTGATTTTTCTCTCTGATTTGGTTTAGGCTCTTCCATAATTTTTTCTACAACCTCTGGTGTGAGATTGCCTTCATGATATGCTTTTCGCATACGGATGGTCTGGTCGTGAGATGGGGTTGCTTCGTTGTATTCCATAGCTTCCAAAAGGTCATATTGTATTTCTTCGGGTAAGTATGATATTTCAACCGCAGGTCGCATTGCTACTTTACCTTCGTCAACAAGGTCAAGCATTTCGGGTACAAGATAATTTAAGCGGATAATTCTTTGTATTTGATTTCTACTCTCGCCAACTTCATCGGCTAACTGTTGGTCTGAACGCAACTTCGTCCCCGTTGGGGACAAAGTTAAATCTGTTCTCTTACCTTGCCTTTTCATTGCATCAAGTCTCATTTTGTATGCTCTTGCTTTTTCCGAGGGTAAAACCGTTTCTCTTTGAAGATTACTGTCCACCATTGATAATATCGCCTCATCTCTTGACATTTCCTTTACTCTTGCAGGTATTTTCTCATATCCCGCAATTTCAAAAGCTCTTTTTCGTCTGTGCCCTGATACCATTTCATACATTCCGTTATCAACAGGTCTTATGATGACCGGCTGTATCAAGCCTCTTTCCTTGATGCTTTCAACAAGCTCATCCATACTCTCATCGTCTTTAACAAGATAGGGATGATGAAGAAAATCACGGATTTGTGTTAATGGCACATCAGTAAGCATTTCATTCTCTGCCATACATTAGCCTCCGATGAAGTTTGCAATCGCCGCAATGATATGGAGAAATGCCGCTGTGTAAAGACCGGGCAAGACAAGTAAACCGTGAATCATTTGTTTTTCCTCCTTGTATTATTTTTTTGAGGGTGACTTCACTTTACCTAAAGCCCTGTGATTTTTTTGAACATTGTTTTTACCTCCTTGTTCGCAAATTTTTATTAAATAAAAATGCCGCTACTTTTTACAGTAACGGCTATGTATTTCTATTAAATTTCGGTAACAAAAAAAGACCGAAAATTTCAATGATTTCTCTTGAAAAATTCGGTCTTACATAATAAATGATATTAATTAATTTGTATTGTCCTTGGTTCAAATCCTAATTGTCCATAAAAACAACGAAATGTTCGTCATTGAACTATCAAAGATTTTCTCAACATAAAAACAACGAAAACCCTTGATTTTCAAGGGTTTTCAACTTCGTTCGCCATATTGGAACGAAATCATGGCGCCTCAAACAGGACTCGAACCTGTGACACCTCGACTTGCGGTACACAAAGTTTTGTTGTGCCTTGGAGCGGCACCAAAACTTTGACCGCTGGCTGCTCGTCGCACCCCTTCCTCTGCCACCGGCAGCGGCTCGGCTGAACCGGTTAACAGCCGCATTACGTCTGTGGAAACACAGTTACACATTCGGATTCTTCTTTAAAACCAAAACAAAAACCACCCGATTTGGGTGGTTTCTGTTTTGGGATTCGTACCCTTTTTTGAACCCCTTATTTTACATTAGTTACAAGGCCACTCAAAACCATAATCAGATAAAATTTCCCTGAGTTGTTTGTTTTCACTATCATCTAATGATATATAACCATTACGCTCTTTAAAATAAACAGTACCACATTCATCGCAAGCAATGCAAAATGTATTATCATTTATTATGACTGATACATTTTCATCAAAACCACAGGCGGGCAACTCAAAAATACTTATGTGTTTTCCGTTAAGAATTTCAGCAACAAGGGTTGCATCTTCTTCTGAGAGTTTTGTTGTTATATTTTTATCACCATATATGTATCTAGCAGTTACGTTTTCCTTTCCGACAATAATTACAGTAGAAAAATTTACAATCAATATTACTAACAAAACACAAATCGAAATAAATATAATTATTTTCTTTTTCATAAAACTACTCCTTAGGTTTTATTGTAAAAATAGTATAGCATATAATAATCAACTTTACAATAAATCGTATAAAACTTAAGATTACAATTGTCATTCTGAACGAAGTGAAGAATCTTAAACGCTTTATTCAAAAGATCCCTCGCGTTGCTCAGGATGACAAGGTAAGGTCGCTGCCTCTTAAGTTAGTGACATTGCTCGCTGAGGGAGTGAACA
>JAZSAM010000044.1:0-16672 GCA_045601905.1 Acutalibacteraceae bacterium
ACTTACTTTGCCTCGAGCGGCAAAGTAAGCAAAGCGCTCTGTGGTAAGTTGAAACCGTCCGTAAGGGGTGACGTTTTTTCGTCGGCACTTTTGTCGTGGCTGATACCACAGTTACGCAAATTTACTTTGTAATATACTAAACTTCCTCCCTGCGAAAAAAGTCACATTACTACAGCTCTATTCGAGGCTAATAAGAGCGTACTGCTCTGTTTAAAACCACTTTCTACAAATGAGTCCGCTACTTAAGACTTGTTCCCGTTCTTGCGTTATGGTCTCCGCACTCGCCGTCTTCCAACAACGAATAGTCCGACATTCGCCACCACTCCAAAGATGTTTCATCTGCTCGTGTCGGGGTAAGTTGCGTAGTGTCGCCCCTCGGGCGACTAAGGTTATATCTTTGTATATTTTAAAAGAAGCAGATTTTTACTTTATAACGCGGGACAGATTTAATTGACTTGACAAATTCACCGCGGTGGACTGTCTCACGGCGAAGTCCGTGAGGTGTCGGGACTTCCCTTTTTGCGACGGCGGATAAATGAATAGTTGTAAAAGCTCAGTAGCCCAAAGGGCGCTTTGGTTACTTTGTCGCTCTTGACAAAGTAACTGGCACGCCGCCACGAGGCGTCCGGGGAACAAAAGTAAATAAGAGACTATCTGTAAAAGAAGCCGAACAAGTCGGGAAGAAAACATCTCAGTATAATTCGGAGTGCGGAATTCGGAATGCGGAATTGCATAAAAAAAAGCAGATGAGAAAACCTCATCTGCCGCTTTTTTCAGTTTGTAATCAGGAAACGAAAAGAACGATAAGTGCTGATGCAAGTGCAAGTACAAAGAATACTGTACCGGCAATCTTTGTGAACTTTGCAAGCTGAGCTTCCATTGTTCTGCCCTTATTCTTGCCGAAGAAGGTGTCTGCGGCACCTGCGATTGCGCCTGAAAGACCCTGCTGCTTGCTTTCCTGAAGAGCAACAAGAATAATGATGATAACTGAAACAATTATAACAAGAATTGCCAATAAATACTGAACAAATGACATTTTATTAAACCTCCGAAAATTTTGTACTAAAGCATTTTAACACAAGTACAATTTAAAAGTCAATAGCTGGAAACATCTTTTTTCTGTTTTATGATGTTTAAACGGGATTTTCTTCGAAAATTGCACTCTCTGTGCCCTCAACTGCCGCCTTTGTGATGATGAGTCTTCCCCCGTTGCTCTGGGGAGTCTCGTACATATACGGAAGCAGAAGCTTTTCAATGATTGAGCGAAGTCCTCGTGCACCTGTCTTTGACTCAAGTGTCTTTTCGGCAATCGCCTCAAGTGCCTCACCGTCAAAGTAAAGGTCAACCTTGTCGATGCTGAAAAGGTAGCTGTACTGCTTGACAAGTGAGTTTTTCGGCTCTGTCATAATTCTCACAAGAGCCTCCTTGTCAAGGTCATCAAGGGCTGTGATTACGGGAAGTCTGCCCACAAGCTCGGGAATGAGTCCGAACTTTACAAGGTCATGGTGCATTACCTTGTGCATCACCTTTGACTGCTCGAATTCCTTTTTGCTCTTGATCTCTGCACCAAAGCCGAGTCCGCCGCTGCCGAGTCTCTTTTCAACAATTTTTTCAATTCCGACAAAGGCACCTGCACAGATAAACAGGATGTTTGAGGTGTCAATCTGGATGAATTCCTGCTGCGGATGCTTTCTTCCGCCCTGAGGCGGTACGTTTGAAACCGTGCCCTCAAGGATTTTCAGAAGTGCCTGCTGAACACCCTCACCGCTTACGTCACGGGTGATTGAGGTGCTTTCGCTCTTTCTTCCGATTTTGTCAATTTCATCGACATAAATGATGCCCTTTTCGGCTCTTTCGATGTCGAAATCTGCCGCCTGAATCAGCCTTAAAAGGATGTTTTCAACGTCCTCACCGACATAGCCCGCCTCTGTGAGAGTGGTTGCATCGGCAATGGCAAAGGGAACATCCAGGATTTTTGCAAGGGTCTGGGCAAGCATTGTTTTACCTACACCCGTGGGGCCGAGCATAAGAATGTTGCTCTTTGTCACCTCAACATCGTTGTCGGAAGAAGTGTATATTCTTTTGTAATGGTTGTAAACTGCAACGCTGAGTGCTCTTTTCGCCTCGTCCTGTCCGATTACATACTCGTCAAGAAGAGCCTTGATTTCAGCAGGTCTTTTAAGCGCCGTGAAATCCGAAGCCTTCTCCTTTTTCGTCTCTGTGTTTTCGGAACCGACAATTGTCTGACAAAGGTCAATGCATTCGTCACAGATGTAAACGCCGGGACCGGCAACGAGGGTTTTTACCTCGCTTTGCGTTTTGTTGCAAAAGGAACATCTGACAGTCTTTTCCTTACCGCCGCCGTCTCTTGCCATATAATCTACCCCTTTATAGAGTTACTTGTCTCCCAGAGAGTTAATTATCTCTTATAGAGAATTTTGTCAACAAGACCGTACTCAAGTGCCTCCTCGGCAGTCATAAAGTTATCTCTTTCTGTGTCCTGTGCAATGATTTCTACATCCTTACCGGTGTTTTCGGCAAGAATCTTGTTGAGCTTTGCCTTGGTTCTCAAAATGTGGTCAGCAACAATCTTGATGTCTGTTGCCTGTCCCTTTGCGCCGCCTGAAGGCTGATGAATCATAATTTCACTGTTGGGAAGAGCGTATCTCTTGCCCTTTGTGCCTGAGGAAAGCAGGAACGCACCCATTGATGCGGCAAGACCCATACAGATTGTGGAAACATCACACTTGATGTACTGCATTGTATCGTAAATAGCCATACCTGCAGTTACTGACCCGCCGGGGCTGTTGATGTAAAAGCTGATGTCTTTTTCACTGTCCTGGCTTTCAAGGAAAAGAAGCTGGGCAACAACAAGGGAAGCTGTTGCGTCGTTTACCTCATCGGAAAGAACGATGATTCTGTCATTGAGAAGTCTTGAGTAAATATCATACTGTCTTTCACCGCGGTTTGTCTGTTCTACAACATAAGGTACAAGTGCCATAGTTATGCCTCCTTAAATATCTTGGCTTTATCATAATAAATGGTTGGTTTATAAGTCTGTGATTAAATCAACCCTGTACTGTACAAAGCCTTTGTCTTAAATACACAGAGAAACCGCACACAAGTTACGGTTCCCTGTCACTTAGTTTATTTTAGGTTAAATCAAAGGTAAATAATCAAGGATTATTCAGCTGCGGCTTCTTCCTTCTTTGCTCTGGGCTTTCTTGCAGTTGTAACCTTTGCATTGTCCCTTACGAACTTGATTGCCTTTTCGTTAAGGAGATCCTTGCGAAGTCCTTCAACGGGAACAAGCTCCTTGATCTTATCCTTTTCCATCTGGTAACGCTCTGCAAACTTGTCGTATTCAGCCTCAAGCTCCTCATCGGAAACCTCAAGTGCTTCAGCCTTAACGATGTATTCGAGTGCAAGGCGAACCTTTACATTCTTTTCAGCAGAGGGCTTTGAGTTTTCCTTGTACTGCTCGATTGTCATGCCTGAGTACTGAAGGTAGGTCTCAAAGTTCATGCCCTGCATTGAAAGTCTGTAATCAATGTCTCTGATCTGATTGTCAAGCTCTGTGTCGATCATGCATTCGGGGATGTCACCCTTAACATTTTCGCTGAGCTTTTCAAGAAGCTGGGATTCGATTTCTCTTTCGTTTTCTTCGTCCTTGTGCTCCTTGATTTCGTTTTCGATATTCTTCTTAAGCTGAGCAACTGTATCGCAGTCTGCAGCATCCTGAGCAAACTCGTCGTCGAGCTCGGGAAGCTCCTTAACCTTGATTTCATGAAGCTTTACCTTGAAAACTGCATCCTTGTCAGCAAGCTCGGGAGTGTACTCTGTGGGGAACTTGACGTTAACGTCGAATTCCTCGCCTACATTGTGACCCTCAACCTGAGCCTCGAAGCCGGGGATGAACTGACCTGAGCCGAGTGTAAGCTCGTAGTTTTCACCCTTGCCGCCTGCAAATGCTTCGCCGTCTACAAAGCCCTCAAAGTCGATAACTGTGATGTCGCCGTCCTTTGCAGCTCTGTCTTCAACGGAAATAAGTCTTGCGTTTCTTTCAAGAAGACCGCTGATTCTGTCGTTGATTTCTTCTTCTGTTGCTTCAACCTTTTTCTTTGTAGCCTTGAGCTCCTTGTACTCTGAAAGCTCGATTTCGGGCTTAACGAACACTTCAACAACAAGCTCAACACCGTTTTCGCCGATTTCCTTAACGTCAGCACTCTTTGTGCCTACAACATCAAGGCCTGCCTCTTTAACAGCCTCTTCAACTGCATCGCCGTAGATAAGGTCGAGAGCGTCCTCATAAAGCCAGCCCTTGCCGAAGAAGTTTTCAGCCATCTTGCGTGTTACCTTACCCTTACGGAAGCCGGGAAGCTGGATTCTGCCCTTCTGCTTGTTGAAGGCCTTAACCTGTGCAGCTTCGAAATCCTCAGCAGAGATGCCGATTTCAAGAGCATATACGTTTGTTTCTACATTGTTTGATGATTTTAAACTCATGTCTGTACTCCTATTCCTTGGGCATTTAACTTAACCGAAAATACCCAATTTACATTTTAACCCATATATTATAGCACAAAGAAAAAATATTTCCATACCTTTTTCAAATTTTTTCAACTAATTTGGGGCAAAATTCAAGAAAATCTGCAGAAATAAGTGAAAATTTCACTCCGTCGACGGTTTCGCCGTTGACAAAGGAGGAAAAATTCCCGTGAAGGTGCCCGAAATAGCAGCGCTTTACGCCATTTCTCACAAGCACCTGCATAATCTCCTCACACTTTTCGCCGTTCATAACGGGCGGATAATGAAGAAAGCAGATTTTTTCTCCGCCAAGCTTTTCTGCTTCATTAAGGCTCATTTCAATTCTTCCCGCTTCACGCAGAATGACCTTTTTGTCGTTGCCCGTCTGCGCATCGTAAAACCAGCCCCTTGAGCCGCAAAGGGTGAAATCCCCCACTCTGTAAGCATTGTTGTGAAGAATCCTCAGAGAGTCAAAGCCCTTTTCGGCAAGGAAGGTGTCCATTTTCTTTTTTGTTGTCCACCAGTAATCGTGATTGCCCTTCATAACGAGCTTCTGTCCGGGAAGTGAGTGAAGGAAGGCAAGGTCCTTTTCAGCCTCCTCGAGGCTCATTGCCCAGGAGATGTCACCGGGAATGACCACGGTATCCTTTTCGGTCACAACGGCTCTCCAGTTTTTTTCAAGCCGTGCAACATAATCCTGCCAGCCCCCGAAAATGTCCATCGGCTTATCGCACGAAAAAGAAAGGTGCGTATCACCGATTGCGAATATTGACATGATGATACCACCCCTTTTTCTTTTTTAGTGTTGCTGCCTTTTTTTATAGTTTTCAATTGCCGTTACGGCAGAGCGCCAAGCGCATTAAAGTGAAGTATCTGCTTCGCAGCTGTGAAGCTTGCCTTGCGGCGAGTGAAGCATCGTCTTGCGGCGAAGTGAAGTTTTTGCCTTCGGCAAATGTTGAGGGTCTGCGACGCATTTGTACTCCCTCAGTCACTTCGTGACAGCTCCCTCAGTGAGGGAGCCAAATGAGCCTTCCTCGCTGAGAAAGGTGGATTTTCCGAAGGAAAAGACGGATGGAGTTCACACGACATCTCCCACGGGAGAAAAAACCTTGCCGTAAGGCGACACAACGCCACTTACCCCGACACGGGTAATTGAAACGACTCTGTAGCGGAGGCGACTGTCGGACTATTCGTTGTTGGAAAACGGGGAGTTCGGAGACCATAACGCAAGAACGGGAATTAGTCTTAAGTAGCGGACTCATTTGTAGAAAGTGGTTTTAAACAGAGCAGTACGCTCTTATTACCCTCGAATAGAGCTGTAGTAATGTGACTTTTTTCGCAAGAAGAAAGTTTAGTATATTACAAGTAAATTTGTGCAACCGAGGTATCAGTCACAACAAAAGTACCGACGAAAAAATGTCACCCCTTACGAACAAATTCAACTTACTAAAGAGCGTTTTGCTTACTTTGCCGCTCGGGGCAAAGTAAGTGCTCCGCCGGCACGAGGCGTCCGGGGTACAAAAGTAAATAAGAGACTATCTGTAAAAGAAGCCGAACAAGTCGGGAAGAAAACATCCCAGTATAATTCGGAATTCGGAGTTCGGAATTCGGAATTAAGGTTCCGCGACGCATTTGTACTCCCTCAGTCACTTCGTGACAGCTCCCTCACTGAGTAAGGTGGATTTTCCGAAGGAAAAGACGGATGGAGTTCACACCGACATCTCCCCTGAAAGTCGGAGAAAAATCAGATTCTTACTTTTACATCCGAACTATCTTTGCGGAACAGAACCTAAAGAATAAACTCAACCTGCCCGCGACATCAATTCTGCACTCTGAAAGCGGCTATGCCGTTTTTCAGATTCCAAGCATTGAGTAAACCTTCTCGACCATCTCTTCCTTGTTGCAGCAGTCGGTAAACCGCGGTGTGCTGCCCTTGAGGTTTGCAAGCTGGTCGGGGCAGATTTCGCCCGTTGCTTTTTTAAGAAGGTCAACCTGCTCGAACTCATCGGCATCGGCAGGGACCTCGCCCTTTACTGCCTTGAGCACGGCTGCGGAGAACTTATATGGGTTAGCCGTTGAAGCGATGACTGTTTCTGTCATATCACCCGTGGCCTTTTTATATTCATCGTAAACCTTGACGGCAACGGCAGTATGTGTGTCGCAAAGGTAGCCCTCATCGTAGGTTGCCTTGATTGTGCTTGCAGTTTCCTCATCGTCGCAGCAGCCTGCATCGAAGAGCTCGAGAATCTCTGCCTTGACCTTGTCGCAGACCTCGTACTTACCCTCATTTGAAAGCTCGCCCATCCACTTGCGGATTGTTTCGTCGCTTTCGTCGGTAAGGTGATAAAGAAGTCTTTCAAGGTTTGAGGAAATGAGGATGTCCATTGAGGGTGAGGTTGTTGTATAGAAGCTTCTGTTTCTGTCGTAAACGCCCTTTTTGAGGAAATCGGTGAGAACGTTGTTTGCATTTGAAGCGCAGATAAGCTTCTTTACGGGGATGCCCATCTTCTTTGCATAGTAAGCGGCAAGGATGTTGCCGAAGTTGCCCGTGGGAACAACAACGTTGATTTCATCGCCGTTTTTGATTGTGCCGTTTTCGATAAGGTCACAGTAAGCGGAAATATAGTAAACGATCTGCGGAACAAGTCTGCCCCAGTTGATTGAGTTAGCCGAGGAGAACAGCATACCGTTTTCAAGAAGCTTTGCCTTGACCTCGCTGTCGGTGAAAATTTTCTTGACGCCGTTCTGTGCGTCGTCAAAGTTGCCGTTGATGGCGCAGACTGCAACATTTTCACCTGCCTGGGTTGTCATCTGAAGCTTCTGCATGGGACTTACGCCGTCATTGGGGTAAAAGACCATAATCTTTGTGCCGGGAACATCCCTGAAGCCTTCAAGTGCGGCCTTACCGGTGTCACCTGAGGTTGCAACAAGAATTACGATGGTCTTATCCTTTACGGTCTTGCCTGCGGCAGTTGTGAGAAGATAGGGAAGAAGCTGAAGCGCCATATCCTTGAAGGCACATGTGGGGCCTCTCCACAGCTCGAGGATGTTTGCACCGCCCTCGATTCTCTTTATGGGTGAAACCTTACTGCTTGAGAATTTGCCTTCCTTGTAAGCGCCCTCAACGCAGTAAGCGATTTCTTCTTCGGTGTAATCCGTAAGGTAAAGTGAAAGCACCTTCTTTGCTCTTGAGATGTAATCAAGAGGAACAAGCGAATCAACAAACGCCTTGTCAATTGCAGGAATCTCTGTGGGCACGAAAAGTCCGCCGTCAACGGAAATACCCTGTGCAATCGCCTGGGCTGAAGTAACCTTTACGTTTTTATCTCTTGTACTTGTGTAAAGCATTTTTTAAACCTCCCTGAAAGGAATTTATAATCGATATATTTTAACACATAATTATTAAAATGTAAAGTAGTAAGTAGTAAGTAGTGAGGGGGCGTTGTTGAATTCGGATTTCGGAATTCGGAATTCGGAATTGCGGGGAGCTCTTCGGGCAACTGAAAGTGTGATGCCGCAGAAGAACAAATATAAGCCTTAGTCGCCCGAGGGGCGACACAACGCAACCTACCCCGACACGAGCAGATGAAACATCTTTGTATATTTAAAAAGAAGCAGATTTTTACTCTATAACGCGGGACGGGTTTTACTGACTTGACAAATTCACCGCGGTGGTCTGTCTCACAGCGAAGTCCGTGAGGTGCCGGGACTTTCCTTTTTGCGACGGCGGATAAATGTATAATTCGGAGTGCGGAATTCGGAATTCGGAATTCGGAATTGCGGGGAACTCTTCGGGCAACTGAAAGTGTTATGCCGCAGAAGAACAAATATAAGCCTTAGTCGCCCGAGGGGCGACACAACGGAGCTTACCCCGACACGAGCAGATGAAACATCTTTGTAGTGGCGGCGAATGTCGGCATCGTCACCGAAGCGCTCGCAGTGCGAGATGAAGCGAGGTGAGGATGGCGCAGCGGTCAAAATCGCTCGGCGCTCCAAGCCGACAAGCGATTTTGGGAACCGCAAGAGGGGCAATTAAAAACTTGCGGCGAGTGCGGAGACCATAACGCAAGAACAGGAACAAGTCTTAAGTAGCGGACTCCCTTGTAAAAAGTAGTTTTAAACAGAGCAGTACGCTCTTATTACCCTCGAACAGAGCTGTAGTAATGTGACTTTTTTCGCAGGAAGGAAGTTTAGTATATTACAAAGTAAATTTGCTTAACCGAGGTATCTGTTACAACAAAAGCATCGACGAAAAAACGTCACCCCTTACGGACGGTTACAACTGACAAAAGCGTGCTTTTGCTTACTTTTGTCACAAACGACAAAAGTAAGTGCCACGCCGGCACGAGGCGTCCGGGGTACAAAAGCAGTTAAGAGACTATTGGTAAAAGATGCCGAGCAAGTCGGGAAGAAAACTTCTCAGTATAATTCGGAATCGCCCTCTCCGTCAGACCTTAAACAAGAAAATCACCGTCAGAGATCAACTCCGACGGTGTACTTTTTTTATCAGCCGTTAAGCATCTTGAACACATTCTTGTTTGCTGCGTGAAGCTCCTTGTAAGCGGCAAACATCTTGTCATAAACAGCCTTGTTTTCCTTGTTGGGCATAAAGGTCTTTTCAGCGGAAATGAACTTGTCAGCCTCCTCGATACCCTCAATGAGTCCGAGACCTACTGCAACAACAACTGCAGCGCCGACTGCACCTACATTCTGAGGACTTGCAACTGTCTCAACGGGTCTTCCGATACAGTCAGCAAGAATCTGGCTTGTGGAATCGTTGAGAGCACCGCCGCCTACAAAACGGATAACATCTGATGTCTTTGTCTTCTTCTCGTGGATTTCGAGCATCCAGCGCATATGCATACAAACGCCTTCAACAACTGCTCTGATCATTTCGCTCTTGCCTGTTTCAATGCTCAGGTTGTAGAACATACCTCTTGCATTGGGATCCTCGAAGGGACAGCGGTTACCGTGAAGCCAGGGAGTAAAGAGAACTCCGTTTGAGCCTGCAGGTACCTTTTCGATAACTGATGAAAGATACTGATAAAGGTTTGTGTATTTACTTTCAATGTCCTCGGCAACATCTGTCTTCTTAAGATAAATACCGATTTCGTCAAGGGCAAGGTGATTCTTTACCCACTCAAGGCACTTACCTGCAGTTTCAAGCTCGGCAAAGTAGTTATAGTAGCCGGGTCTTGCACCGACAACTGCGGCAATCATTGCCGAAGCGTCACCAATGCTCTTGTCAACAACGATTGAAACCCAACCTGATGTACCCATATAAACGTGAGTTGCGTGCTTGTCAACCGCACCTGCACCTACACCGATAAGAGAAGCGTCCATACCGCCGCCGAATACGGTTGTGCCTTCCTTGAGTCCGAGCTCGTCGGCAGCCTTCTTTGTAAGTCCGCCCACCGCGTCGGTTGATTTAACGATCTTTGCAAGGTGGCGCATATCAACGTGAAGGATTTTGCAAACCTCCTGACTCCAGCATCTCTTGTGAATGTCAAAAAGAAGTGTGCCGAAGGCTGAGTCCTCTGTCATAATGAAGTTTCCGGTCATTCTTGCGATGAGAGCTTCCTTGACATCAAGCCACTTATGTATCTTTTCGAAGTTTTCGGGCTCATTGTTCTTAACCCAGTTGTACTTGAAAACAGGGTCCTTGACTGAAGCGGCAACAGCGCCGGTCTTCATAAGGGAAACGAGAAGCTTCGGAAGGCTTGCGCCCGCGATCTGATGCAGGAAGCCGTGGTCCATAAGTTCCTTTTGTTCCTTTCTTGCACGCTGGTCCATATAGCTGAATGCACGGCGTACGGGAAGTCCGTCCTTATCAACGAGTACAAGTCCCTGAGCCTGTGAACAGAAGGAAATACCGTCAATCTGCTCGGGCTTTACATCACATTTGCTGAAAAGCTCCTTTGTTGTCTTGCACATTGCAGCCCACCATTCGTTGGGATCCTGCTCTGCACCTCCGTCGGGGTAAACATAAAGCTCGTAGCCCTCGATTGCGTCTGCAAGAAGCTCGATTGTCTTGTCAATTCCGTAAAGACAGGTCTTGACTCCTGTTGTGCCGATGTCATAGGCAAGTGCGTATTTCATAATGTTTTCTTCCTTTCAGATTTTTTTCATCTTACTGATTCATCTTAAGCGCCGCTTTGACGAATCTCAATATATTCTGCACGGCAAATTCATCCTTCTGGAAGATGTCTCTGCCTGCATAAATTTCATATCTCTTCTTGTAATAATCACAAGCGTAGGAGAACTGGATGTTCATAAGCAGGTTATCCACAAGAAATGCCGCCATACCCGGATCAATGTCCGTACGGATTTCACCTGCAACCTGTCCTTCGACGATAACCTTTCTGTAGGCTGCCGCCGTAACCGTTTCCATATCAGAGGCGATTTTACCCGCAAGCTCTGCATTGCTCTCGCTGGTAACCTCATTGTAAAGCTTGATGAGCACCGAATTGATTCTCGAAAACTCAATTGCAATACGGACGATCTTTTCGAGTCGGCACATTACATCCTCGTCGGAATTTGTAACCGCATCAATAATCGTTTTCAGGCTGTCGATGCCGTAATTGACGCTTGTCAGAAAAAGGTCTGTCTTTGTGTCAAAATATTTGTAAAGTGAGCCTACGCTTACCTCCGCTTTTTTTGCTATAACATTGATGTTTGCATTTTCAAAACCGCAGTACGCAAACTCCCTTACAGCAATCTCCAGAATTTTTCTGCGCTTTTCCTCGGGGATGTTTTCGAATGTGGGCTTGCAATATAGCTTATAACCTTCCATTTTCGTCTCCGTTTTACAGTTATTTTTCTTATTCTAACAATTTCTCAGAGATTTTTCAAGTGCCGAAATATAAATTTTTACATTGCGGAGCTGTTCATTGCAAATCTGAGAATGTTCATTGCGCTTCTCTGGATTTCACCGAGGGTGATTCCCTCTTCCTTGCCGAGTGTCTTAAGCAGAGTGCCGTCGGGCTTCTTGATTACGCAGACTCTCGGGCCGCCCGGCATAAGCAGGTCAACCTGGGCACGGACTCTGTATGCCTGGTCGCAGATTGAGGGGAATTCCTGACTCTTTGATTTCTTCATCCACCAGTCAGTCATCACGTTGCCCTCATAGCCCCATTCCTCACGCAGAATTCTTGTGCAAAGCTCGTAATTGTAATGTCCCCAGACACCGTTGATAAGATTGTAGGAGGTCATAATATTCTTCGGCTGACCTTCAAGCACACAGATTTCAAAGCCCTTGAGGTAAATCTCTCTGAGTGCTCTTTCGGAAAGTCGTGAATCGTTGCCCGCACGGTTGAATTCCTGACTGTTGCAGGCAAAATGCTTCGGACAGGCTGATCTGCCGTTTTTCTGCAGACCTCTTACGGCTGCAGCGGCAATCTTTCCGCAAAGATAAGGATCCTCGGAATAATATTCAAAGTTTCTGCCGCAAAGGGGGCTTCTGTGAATGTTGATGCCGGGAGCAAGAAGCACATCGCTGCCCTTTTCGGCCATTTCACCCGAAACTGCGGTGTAAACCCTTTCAACAAGCTCGTCATCGTAGGTTGACGCAAGAAGAGTGCCGATGGGAATAAGCGAGCAGCAGGCAGAAAGTCTGATGCCTGAGGGGCCGTCAGTTGTTGTGACTGCGGGAACACCCTTTTTGCGAAGTGAGGGAAGCACACCTGCAAAGCAGCCTGCGTTACCCGGCACACCGAGAGGACTGCCCATTATGTAAGCACCTCTTGTGATTGCCTCAAGCTCCTTTTCATCAAGCTGAGCCACAAACTCCTCCATTGTGTTTCTGCCGCTTCTGACATCTCTGAGCTTGATTCCTCTGTCACCCGTCATAGGAATGTCCTTAGGGAGATTCTCTGTTATGATCTTTTTGAGGTCATACTGTCTCTTTGTAACATTTTCTTTTTTGATCTCGTATTTACTGCCGTTTTTAACTGCGGTGATGATCTTGAAATCCTTCTGAGGAGCCGAAACCTGCTTAAGCTGCTTGACAACCTCAGTTTCCCCGAAGACCTTTCTGAAAAGGCTCTTTGCCTGACGGACATCATCACCGACAGCAATCGAGTATTCGCCCTTTTCAATCACATAGGCAAACTGATGTCCCGTAACACCTCTGTCATCATAGCTTGCAAAGGCGGAGAAGGGAACAAACAAAGTAACTCTTTCGCTTTCGCCTTTTTTGAGAAGCTTGGTCTTTTTGTATGCAACAAGCTCTCTTGCAGGATTGCCGAGCCTTCCGCAGGCCTTTTCCGCAAAGGCAAAGACAACGTGTCTTCCCTGATAGGGGCCCTTGTTTGTTACAATGCAGACAACCTCAACACCGTCCGCTCTTTCCTTGAAGGTTTCACCGTCAATTACAAACCTGCTGTAGGAAAGGCCGTAGCCGAAGGGGTACTTGACACCCTCCTTGTTGAAGGTTTCAAAGTAACGGTAGCCTACATAGACATCCTCTGTATAGTTATTGTAATCCTTTGCGCCGAAGTCATTTGCGCAGGGGAAATCCTCATAGCGTCTTGCAACGGTTGCGGTAAGTCTGCCCGAGGGATTGACCTTACCCGTAAGAAGGTCACACACTGCGTTACCGCTTTCCATACCGCCCTGCCATACGAGAAGCACTGCGGAAATTCTGTCACCGAAGCTTTCAAGCCAGGTAAGATCCATAATGCAACCGATGTTAAGAAGCACAACAACTCTGTCATACTCATCGGTTACCTTTGAGAGCATATCAATTTCTTCATCGGTTATGTAGTAGCTGCCCTTTTCGAGAGCATTTTCTCTGTCCTCACCGCTTGAGCGTCCGATTACAACCACTGCGGTGTCATCATCCCTTTTGTCAAGGGCAACAATCCTTCTTGTAAGAGGCATTTCGGGATAAAATCTGGGCCACTGACCCCACACGCCGTGGTCAACGGGATTTTTCTCGCACCAGTCCTCGTAGGTCTTTGCAACTGCTTCGTTGAGCCTGAGCTCCTCGCAGCCTCTGACACCCTTGAGAAGATTTACGGCATAGGGCTTGTTAACGTCGCCGCCTGAGCCGTATCCGGTGTAAAACCAATCGTTCTGCACTCTTCCGAAAAGAGCAACCCTGCTGCCCTCGGCAAGAGGAAGCACACCGTCGTTTTCAAGCAGAATTGCGCCCTGGGCTGCAGCATTGCGGAGAATTTCGGGCATACCTCTTGTGATTACCTTGGGCGCCTTACTTCTTGCAAGCTCTGCCTGGGAAAGACTGTTGAATTTACTGTAAACAGCAGCTCCTGCGGCGTAGATTTTTTCGAATGCTTTGTTCATTTTGTCTGTCTCCTTTTTTATATGAAGAAATTATCAGTCCTCTTCGAATATCTGTCTGAATTTGTGTCTGTTGATCTCGTGTACAACCACAGACACAAGGATGATCCCCACAGCAAGTCCGCTGGCGATTCTCAGAAGCGCAATGAGGTATTCGTAAAACAGCTCAGTATCACCGACAACAAAATAATAGGTGGTGTAGTAAAGCTTTCCTCCCGGCACGAGAGGGATGATGGAGCAGGCAAGAATCGGCGTTGTGGGAGCCTTTGTAAGCCTTGCCATTATTTCCGAATAAACCGTTGCGACAAGGGCAGGAAAAAGATTCTGCATCAGCTCGTGATCAAAGAAGTAGCAGGAAACGGCGAAGACCGCACAGACCAGCGCACCGCCGAGAGATGAAATCACAACTCTGTTCTTGTTTGAACGAAATAAAAGTGAAAAGCCGAATGTACCTATAAAGCCCGATACAACAAGGCGAAGAAATTCCTGTAAATCCATTTTTCCGCCTCCTTATAAAAGCCTGCCCATGGTGATGATTGCAACTGCAAAGCCGCAGGCAATCGCCATAGCAATAATTATTGACTCAAGAAGCCTTAAAAGTCCCGACATAATGTCTCCGCAGAGCATTTCCCTTACGGAGTTTACAAGCATAAGTCCGGGAATCATCAGCATTATGTCGCCCATCATTATCGCGTCTGCATTCTGTCCGAAGCCGAAATGCACGAAGGTAAGTGCCATAAAGCCTGATGCCGCAGAAGAAAGGGCGGTGAAAAACAGTCGGTTAACGCCCGTCGATTTCACATAAGCGCTGATAAGATAAATCACAAGGGCAATCGGTGCAGATGCCAGAGTGTCCGTGAAGGTTCCGCCGAAGAACCAGGTAAAGCCCATTGCCGCAATTATATAGCCAAGACAGACTGTGGGGCGGAATTTTTTCTTTTTGACGAAGATGCTTCTGTACTCCTCACCGGCAGCATCAACATCGGGTAATTCCGAGCAGATCTTTCTTGAAAGAGCATTGAGCTTTTCAAGTCGGTCAAAGTTCGGCGCATAGGAAAGGATGCGTCTCATCTGGGTGTGGGTTTTTCCGCTTTTTTCAATCACTGTGGCATAGACCATCGAGATAACGGAAAAAACATCTGTCCTGCTCATACCGTAAGCAAAGCAGATACGCTTTATGGTTTCCTCAACACGGTTGATTTCCGCACCGCACTGAACCATGCTTTTACCTATATCAAGGGCAAGGCTGAGCACCTTTTCCGCCTGATGAGCCTGTATGTCACTGTTTCTGTTTACATTATCCTGCATAATTTACCTCTTGAAATAAAAGAGATTTTTATATAAGACGATACATATTTACACAATTATAATACTTTAACGAGTAAAAAGTCAAGTATATCGAAATTATATAACATCCCCTTTGACGGTTATATCATACTTTCTTTCGTATTCGCCCGTAACTTCATCGCGTACAACCGTGGCTTTGTTACGTGAAAGAAATCTCACAAGGTTATACACATCAAGCCATATCTGATTTTCACCCTCCTTCTGACTTTCGTCGAAGATGAGCTGAAGTCCGAAATGAAGGTGCGGAACATTCATTCCGTTTACATTTTCCGTTGTGCTGTAGCCCGTCATTCCCATATAGCCTATTACCTGACCCGGCTTCACCCTTGCGCCCTGCTTAATTCCCTTTGCATAAGGTCTGTCCTTTCTCAGATGCGCATAATAATAGGATCTCCTGCCGTCTGTGCTTCTTATGCCAAGCCTCCACCCTCCGTAACGGTTCCAGCCGATGCTTTCAACTGTGCCGCCCTCAACGGAAACAATGGGCGTTCCGATGTAGCCCATAAGGTCATTTCCCAGGTGCTGTCTTCTGTAGCCGTAGGTTCTCGAGACACCGAAATCATCGTAATGGGAGTAGGAAAAGCCCTCTGCAACGGGACTGTAGGCAATAAGGCCGTAACCGCTGACGGTTTTCTTTCCCCCGTTGCCGTCGGGTGCTTCCTTTTCGTAAGGTCCGAGAAGTCCCGAAAGCATTGCGGAAAAGGTTTCCCTGTAATAGCTGAAGTACTTGTTCTCACCGACAAGGTCCTCAACGGTACAGCTTTCCCCAAGCTCCTCAAGCATTCTGTCAAGGTCGCTTTTTCTGTAGCTTTTCCAGTTGTTACCGTTTTTGCAGGCAAGGTAAGAAAGGGAATCAATCCAGCTTATATGATAAAGCTTTCCGTAGGTGTCAACATCAAGCTTCATTGTATCCTCAAGAGCGGAAAGGCTCACATTAAGCTCTGCCCATTTTATGTAAGAGCTTTCCCTCTCCGGCTCCTCACGGGCACTGACATTGGTGTAAACGGAAAGTGCCACTGCGGCAAGCGCGAGAATGAACGAGACAATTCCCCCGAGTCTTCTTTTATCAACATGCAGAATCATACTATCTCCCCTTTGTGTTATAGTATTATCTTATGTGGAAGGGCTGAGCGGAATTCACAATCACGGGAGACTCTTCGGGAAGCTGCCGCAAGGCAATGCGGAGTTCGGAATTCGGAATTCGGAATTCGGAATTGCGGGGAGCTCTTCGGGCAACTGAAAGTGTTATGCCGCAGAAGTAATTCCCAATGAAAAATGCGAAGCCGACATCTCCCACGGAAGAATTTTACAAGTGTACATTTCTGCCTATCTCTTTTGGGAGAGGTGGCAGACCGCAATGTCTGACGAAGAGGGCAATTCCGCGTTTACTGCCCGGCTTATTCGGCATCTTTTACAGATAGTCTCTTAACTGCTTCAGAATCCCGGACGCCTCGTGCCGGCGAGGGCACTTACTTTTGTCGATTGTGACAAAAGTAAGCAA
>JAZSAM010000045.1:0-22525 GCA_045601905.1 Acutalibacteraceae bacterium
GTGAAATCCTTAAAGAATTGATTCCCATAACCGACGAGGAGCAGTCTATATTAGACGGAAGAAGCACAATAGACAGCAGTATTTATACGGAAAACGATGATAATATTATTTCATCCAGAAAGCTTCTCAAGGACGGAAAGCTCATTACAATCAGAACACACACAAGATTCATTCATTTTCCCGAGCACACCCACGATTTTGTTGAGGTAGTCTATATGTGTTCAGGCAAAACAACACATGTTATAAACGGAAAAACTATCGAGCTGTGTGAAGGAGAGTTGTTATTTCTCGGACAGAATGCTAAGCAGGAAATCCTTCCCGCATCAGGAAATGACATAGCGGTAAACTTTATCATTCTCCCTCAATTTTTCGACAAGA
This sequence comes from Acutalibacteraceae bacterium, assembly GCA_045601905.1. Classification (GTDB taxonomy): domain Bacteria; phylum Bacillota; class Clostridia; order Oscillospirales; family Acutalibacteraceae; genus UBA6857. Next base: position 379 of record JAZSAM010000045.1, read on the forward strand.
CACTTGAAATGTTAGGTGCTGAAGAAACGCCCCTTAAAAAGTTTCTGATAGAGTCTCTTTTCAAAGAAGAAAATGCAGGCTATCTCCACTTCAGAGTTTCGGATGTTTTGCCTGTACAGAATCTCATTGAAAATTTACTTTGGACACACATCAACAACACCTCAAATAAAAGAAATATCAATCAGACTACTATGGGACTTCTTTTTATGCAGCTTCTCAATCACACAGACAAGCTCGCATATCAGTCAAAGGAAGAAGCCGCCATACTACAGATTTTCAAATACATAGAAGAAAATTACAAAAACGGCAGTCTTACCGAGGCGGCAAAACTGCTTCACTACGACTTTTATTGGCTCAGCCATGAAATCAAAAATCAGACAGGAAAGACCTATACTGAACTTTTGCAAGACAAAAGGCTTTCGCAGGCGGAGTATCTTTTAAAGAATACGAAGATAGGTATTGATGAAATTTCAAAAGCCGTGGGATATGAAAATAAAAGCTATTTCCACAGGATATTCGCAAAACAGTTCGGTATGAGTCCGAAGAAATACAGGGATATTGAATAGCAATAAAAAAAGACATGTTTTTCAGAAATCAGATTTCTTTAAAACAGGTCTTATGTATTAGTTTTTATTCAGTTTTGCACATTACCCCGGTTCAAATCCGAGTGGTTTAGAAAAAAGGCGATTTGGGAACCAATTATGGAATCAATTCTATTATTAATATTACATTCTCCTTGAGTTCACTTTTCTCTTAATTTGTTATATTATTAAAACAAAAACCAAGGAGATTTAATGATGTCAAAAGTCTATTCGAAAGAGAAAAAAGAAAAAGTAATAAACTTGTGTTCCGACGGTGTATCAGTTACTGAAATATCAAAAGAATACGGACTTGCCCGAAGTACAATATATGCCTGGATAAAAGAATATAATAAAAAATCCAGACGAAAAAAGCCAATTGATATGCACGAGGTGATTCTACTCAGACAGCAGTGTGAGCAGCAGAATTTAATGATAGAAATACTGAAATCAGCATCCTGCTCAATTGATGCACCTCAGAAAGAAAGATATGAAGCAATAAAAGAATTATCCGGAAAATATAGTACTGCCCTGCTCTGCAAAGCTTTGAATGTTCCGAAAGGCAGTTATTATAACTACATACTCAGAAATAAAAACGAAAATACAGAAGCGGCACGCCGACGTGCTGAAGTTACACCCATAATTGAAAAGATATTCAATGACAGTAAGCAGATTTTTGGTGCTTGGAAAATACATGCAATATTACAAGGCATGGGTTATCACATAAGTCCGAATACTGTCGCAGCTATTATGCACGAGAATGGTTGGTTCTCTATACGAGGCGGTGCCAAGAAACATTACCTTCAACTTCAAGAAAAGAAACGGAACATATTAAATCAACAATTCACAGTAAGCAAACCAAATGAGGTTTGGGTCGGTGATGTTACACAGTTTCTGTATAACGATCGAAAATATTTTATATGTGTGATTCTTGACCTGTTTGCAAGAAAGGTTGTTGGATACAGAATCTCACCATCAAACAGCACACAACTGACCAAAGGAACATTCAGAGCTGCATATGAAAGCAGGAAACCTACTAATCTGTTATTTCATAGTGATCAGGGGTGTAATTACACATCTAAAGCATATGTTTCTTATCTGAAGCAGTTGGGTGTCACTCAATCATTTTCAAGAGCATATACACCATATGACAACTCAGTAATAGAGTCATTTTTCAAATCCTTAAAAACCGAAAGGCTGTATCGCACTGATTTTCGTTCAGAACGTGAATTCAAAGAAGCAATAAAAATTTATATTTGTAACTATAACAGCAATCGTCCTCATGCGACATTAAGCTATAAAACACCCGATGAATATGAAGAGATATATTTTAGCAAGCATCAAAATTTTTTGTGAATTCCAATCGAACACTAACGGTTCAGATTTTTGATATTTCACATTTTTGACTCACATTTTCAACTTTTTTGGTTTTTGTGTAGTTTTGAAGAAAAATAAAAAAGCAGCCCTGGAGCCGCTTAAATACTAAGTTTATAGAAAAGAAAAAACCCTCTATCGAACACCTGAGGTTCAGATTGGAGGGTTAATTCATTTGTGTTTATAGCTTAAAATGGCAACAACTTAAAAATACTTTTACAATCGGGTGCGGGTGTCCCGCCCTCAACTTCTTCACTATTCCTTCTTACCTATTACCTCGCCAAAAATCGACCCGAAGATTAGTGAAGAGTGAATAGTGAAGAAGTAATAAGTAAAAATCGACAACCTTCTGTCGAAGATTGTCGATTTTTGGAGGTACCACCCGGATTTGAACCGGGGAATAACGGTTTTGCAGACCGTGGCCTTACCACTTGGCTATGGTACCGTATGGAGCGGATGACGAGGCTCGAACTCGCTACCTCCACCTTGGCAAGGTGGCGCTCTACCAGATGAGCTACATCCGCATATTTAATTAAATTGGCGACCCGGAACGGGCTCGAACCGTCGACCTCTAGCGTGACAGGCTAGCGTTCTAACCAACTGAACTACCGGGCCATGTGGTGGGAACAACAGGGCTCGAACCTGTGACCCTCTGCTTGTAAGGCAGATGCTCTCCCAGCTGAGCTATGCTCCCATCTTGCCACCACTCTCGCAGCGACTTGTATACTATACATCAAAAAAAATGTTTTGTCAATACTTTTACAAAACTTTTTTTGAAAAAAGTCAGGCAATTACCAGTTGAAAATCCAGAAGCCCGTAAACGGCTTACGGTCGTTATCTTCATTGACGGATGTGGTGCTGTCTGACAGCAGGTCGCCTATTCTTCTGATACGCTCAACAAGACGCTCAAACAAAAGCATCGTTCTCTGTATGAAGTTCATAAGCCACACCCTCTCTGATTATCTTTATTATATCATATTATATTATTGCCGCTTTGTCAATAATATCCCCCTCAAAAAAAACTACACTTTCCCCAAAGTTAACCACTTCGTGACATTTATGGAGAAAGTGTTGTTTTCTGTTCATAGTATATTCACTTGTTGTTCCGCATATTCGCAGGTCGCACGACTGATTTAAATAAGGCTGTACTCCCTTGCAAGCTTCTCAAAGGAAGGAAGGGATTTTTTGATCATCTCAGTTGACACGCAATAGGAAAGGCGGACATAACCCGGGAAGCCGAAGGAATCGCTCGGCACAAGAAGAAGGTCATACTTCTTTGCCTTTTCGCAGAAGGCAGAAGCATCAGCTTCGGGAGATTTCATAAACAGATAAAATGCTCCGTCGGGCTTTGCAACGGTGAAGCCGTACTCCTTGAAGGCGTCAAGAAGAAGGTCTCTGTTTATTTTGTAAACAGACACATCGGAGGTCTGTCCTACACATTTTGTGATAACCCTCTGCATAAGTGAAGGTGCGCAGACATAACCGAGGGCTCTGCCCGCACCGCAGATTGCCTTGTAAACAAGCTCAAAGCTGCTGACCTCATCGGGCACAAGGATGTAACCGATTCTGTCACCGGGAAGTGAAAGAGATTTACTGTAGGAATAGCAGACGATTGTGTTGTCGTAGTACTTTGTAAGGTAAGGCACGGTAACGTCACCGTAAACAAGCTCACGGTAAGGCTCGTCGGACACGAGGAAAATTTCCCTGCCGTATTCCTCCTGCTTTTTTCTTAAAATGTCGCAAAGTCCCTTAACTGTCTCCTCACTTATAACAACACCTGAGGGGTTGTTGGGAGAATTTACAACAACAGCCTTTGTGTTTTTGGTAATTGCCTTTTCAAAAGCGTCAAGGTCAATCTGCAGGGTTTCTGCGTCGCACATTACCTCAACAGGCTTTGCGCCTGCGGATTCGATAAACACCTTGTATTCAGGGAAATAAGGAGCAAAGATAATGATTTCATCATCCTTTTCGGTAAGCGCTCTGAAGGTAATGCAAAGGGATGCCGCCGCACCTGCAGTCATATAAAAATTCTTCATTGAGAAGCTTGTGCCGAAGCGCTCGTTGAGATTGTCGGCAATTGCCTGGCGGGTTTCATTGTCACCTACTGCAGAGGTATAGCCGTGAAGCTCGCAGGAGTTCATCTCTAAGGTAAGCTCGCGGATTGCCTCGTTCACACTTTCGGGAGCAGGCACACTGGGGTTGCCGAGGCTGTAGTCAAAAACATTTTCTCTGCCGATTTCAGCAGCTCTTTTCTTACCGTATTCGAAAATCTCTCTTATAACAGAGCTCTTTGCTCCGAGATCATACATTTTATCTGATACCATAAAACCACCGTCTTTTTAAAATTTAATGTAATTATACTACTATTGATTTTTTGAGTCAATGGAAACGGAGAAATTTACATAAAAAGACGTTGTACCCTTTCGGATACAACGCCGTAATCACTATTCAATAAAAGCTTATGCCTTCGTGGGGTCGTCACCCTTGCCGATAACATCGTCAAGTCTGAGGAAGGTTCTGATTGCTTCCCAGAGATCATCAAAGAAGTCTGAAATAACCTTAAGGATGCTCTGGAAGCCGTCAACAAAGCTTTCCTTTGTTTCATCGGGAACAAGCTCGTCAAGAGTGGAATCATCACTGTCGATGTCTTCGTTGTCAACATCACAGCAGGGACAGCCGCAGGGGCAGCCTACGATGCCTGTGCAGTCGTGGCAGCAGACATACTTAACATCGCTTCCAAGTGAATCCTTAGCGCAGGATGTTACATAGCTTGTGCTGAGCTTGGGGCAATAAAGACAGCAATGACAAGCAACATCATTGTGGTCCTCACAGGTGCATTCGCCGGTCTTTTCAACAGCTGCAAATGATGAAACTGCAAAGCAGGAAACAAGCATAAGAGCAGCAAGAAGAACTGAAATAATTTTTTTCATAGTATGTATTCCTCCTTAAGAAGTGATAGTGAAAACTACCTATTTGTACTAACATTATAATAAACTTTGAACAAAAAGTCAACTGTTATATCAAATAATTTGTTATATCGGATAATTACATTTTTTCACACCCGACACCATATACATTCTGTCATCTGAAACGGAAACATCCACCTCAAGATAAGCTGACATCAGACCGGAAAGCTCTTTATTCGACAAAAGAGGAAGTGACACATTTTTTGCCGAGCCGGAATGACATTCTGCAACCTCTTTTTCGCTGATGGAATGTGCGACGGTAAGTCTCCCCTCTTTTTTCAAGAAGCCGGACAGATGCTTTATAAGTCTTTCCGGATCGGGAAAATGGGGAAAAGCGTTATGTATCATAATCACATCGAAGAGCCCTTCGAAGCTGTAGTCTTGGGCGTCACCGCAGATTACATTCACCCCGGGAAACTTACTTTTTGCCCTTTCGGTCATTTTCGGTGAGATGTCAATTCCCGTAACTGATGCACCCATTCTGATGTAATCGGGAAAAAGCACACCCGTGCCGCATCCGACATCGAGCACCTCAGCACCGTCTCTGACTCCGCTTTGAGAAAGAATGAGGCTGATTGCATCCTCTCTTCTTTCGCCGTAGGTGTCCCAGGAGTCAGCACAGGAATCAAAAAAAGCAATTACTTCGTTTTTGTCCATAATCTGCCTCACATCCGTCCTGCACTTTTGAAATGCAGCTCTCTCATTCCCTCAACCTCATCGCAAAGAGGCTTCAGCTTACAGCTTTCACAGTCAAACTCGAGGTTTTCCATAATGTGATTGAGCGCCTTTGTGATTGCCGAGGCCTTTTCGCAAATCGGCTTCAATTCACCGTAAGGAGCATCTTCATCGGTAACAAAAATCACCTTTGCTGATTTTACACCGGGAATCTCCTTGTACTTGCTGATAAGAAGATTTCCGACACGCTGAAAATCAATACCCTTTTTAATTGCGGCTTTTGACACTCTCACAGCTTCCTTTGAGGAATCCGAGCTTGAGCGCATCATATAGCCCTCGGGAAAGCAATGGTACTTGACATATTCAATTTTACGGATAAGCTCATAGGCCTTCTGCTCGTCACCGCTGAAATCGGTTTCAATAAGCGAGATTCTCGCAAATGTGCAATCCTTTTTGATTTCGTGAAGGTCCTTACCGTAAAGGATAACGCCGTCACCGATACTGCGCGAGGAAACAAGGTTGAAGCCCGTCCCCTTTAACTCATAAGCACAGTCACGCTGAAGGATAATTCCGCTGTGACCTTCATCACGGCAGATTTTATCCTCTGAAAAGGCAAATGTCCTTTTCTCCTTATCCGGGAGGAGCGAAAGCGTGCTGTCAATAAGCAAATCAAAAAATTCCATTAAAGCTTTTTGTCCCTTTTCATTTTGTCGTAACGGTTCTTCCAGAGCCAGTCATAAACGGCTCTTATAAGCTTCATATCAAGGTTAAACCAGTAAATCAGAAAGGTTACCGCAAAGAAGCCGAGAAGAACTGCAAGAATAATAAGTAAAATATCCATATTACTTCACCTTTGCAAGACCTTTCTGACGTGCATACTCTGCTGCACCGAGAGCGCCCATAAGCTGAGGGTCAGTCTTAAGCTCAACAACCTTGATTTTAAGCACCTTTTCAATTGCCTTTTTAAGGCCGTCGTTCTTTGCACAGCCGCCTGTAAGAGTGATGCTGTCTGTTGCACCTGCTTTTTTTGCCATTACGAAGCAACGCTTTGCAACTGCAAGCTGAATTCCGGCGGCAATTTCATCCATGGGCTTGCCTTCACCGACAAGAGAGATAACCTCGCTTTCAGCAAAAACAGTACACTGTGCAGTGATGGGAATTGTGTTCTTTGCACCGAGGGAAAGCTTTGAAAATTCGGGAAGAGTCATTTCAAAAGCGTTTGCCATTGCTTCGTAGAATCTGCCCGTACCTGCGGCACACTTGTCGTTCATTGCAAAGTTCTTTACTGTACCGTCGGTGTCAATGGAAATACCCTTGACGTCCTGGCCACCGATGTCGATGATTGCCTTTACATCGGGATTTGTTACGTGAACGCCCATTGCGTGGCAGCTGATTTCAGAAATGTTTTCATCAGCAAAGGGCACCTTGTTTCTGCCGTAGCCCGTACCGATAAGGTAGGTAAGCTCCTTTGCATCCGAAAGGCCTTCAACCTGGTTTACTGCATCGCCAAGAGCGATTTCAGCACTCTTAACGGGGTTGATTTTACTTCTGTTTGTAACATTGGCAACAATTTTGCCGTTTTCATCAAGAATAACACACTTTGTGTAGGTTGAACCTACGTCACATCCGCCAAAATATTTCATAATTTTTCTCTCCTTTACCATGCAAGATCGTCCTCAAAGTCCACAAGGGATGCATCAAGAGGCTCTTCCTGCAAAACTGTCTGCATATATTTATTTACCTGCTCACGCATATCGCGTCTTGAAATTGTTCTCGGGTCCATAAGATCCTGCTTGACCCAGATGAAGTTGACACCCTTTTCTCTTGCCTGATCGTCAAAGATACCTGCAAGACCGTCCATACCCTTACAGGAAATCTGGTCGTACATGATAACGGTGTCGGCGTTGTACTCCTCAACAATGCGCCACAGCTCGTCAACTACATGGCGGTAGCCGCCCTTTGTGTGCTTACGCATAATTGAGCGCTGATAGGTTTTTGCAAGATCCCTGAGTGACTGCTCCTTATCCTCGGTGTCAATTTCAAGATAGGAAATCATCGTTTCCATATCCATAACAACATTCATACCCCAGCAGTTTTCAAGCCAGTTTGCAAATGATGTGTAGTAGTTGGCAGGACAGCTCCACACTACTGCTCTGTGTCGCATCTCCTTTGAAACGGGAGTCTTTTTCTCGTATGCCTTCATCATAATTTTGTTGACCTTTTTGTCAACCTTGAGGAAGTTCTCGTTTGAGCCGCCCGAAAGATTGAAGTAGTAGATTCTGTAAAGCCAGAAGGCGGCACCCGTCATCTGAGGATAGGGTGTTTTGTTGATGTCCCACTTCTGACGCTCATACTCAAGCTGCTTGTTATAGTCCTTCATTCTGCTGAAGTAAGCATCCCAGTCGAACTTTTCGCCCGTCTGCTTTTCGATGAACTCAATAAGTGCCTTGATTTCGTCAACGGCGTACTCCTGGACATCCTCACCATCATAACGAAGAGGCACACCGAAAAAGTGAGTGGGAAGATTGATTCTTCTGTCAAGGAAGGATGAATTCATAATCGAGCCGTCGCAGGGCATATTCGTGCCTATCATACAGCAACCCATTTTCGGGTAATCGTCCTCGATTGCCACGCCTGCCTCAGCCGAAGGAAGAGGACACACGTCAGCAGGAACACCAAAGCTTTCCGTAACCTCAAGGTAGGGAGGTGTAATCTGCTGGTCAACCATTGAGGAAAGGAAGATGGGAAGGGTCTGTAAGGGAATAGGGATGAGATTCGGGAAGCCCGTGAACACCTCATTGGGAACAATCTCATCCATAAGCACGATTTTCTTTGAAAGCTTATTGCCCGGGTTGATCTTTTCGTCAGCACGGAAGGATATGTTGATAAGCTTTGTTGTGTGCTTTACGATCATATTGTAATGAAGGTGTGCCATACGAAGATGAGGACCTCTGAGTCCTGCAACGTGACGGTCAATAAAGGACGGTGTTGAAAGATAGGACGCCATCCAACGGTATCTCCACAGGCCCTTGACGGTAGAAACCGGTGCCTTGAGCACCATCTTTATCATATCCTTCCACGTAACAAGCCAGCGATAATAGTCATACGCCGTGTCCTTTACTCCTCGCCATTCTCTGTGCCTGAGTATGGCGGTATGCTCTTTATAAAGCTTGCCGTATTCAGCCATTTTACTTCACCTTCTTTTCCTTCTGAATTTTTTTGATTTCAAGGCTTTCAACAAAAGCCTGAACACGGGTGCGAAGCTGTCCCGATGCCGAAGCGGTGTACTGACGGTCAACCGCCGCCGTGGGCACGCCGTAATCCTCGCTCATCACATAGGACGCGAGGGCTCTTTCGTAGCCCCAGTACTCGCAGAACTTGAGCTGCTCATACATTACGCCGTCAGCGTTATATTCTTCAACAAGTCTTCTGACATAATCTCTTCTTTCCTGCACCTTTTCGTGACTCATAAATCTCGGACACTGACTTGTTACAAGATAGTGTCTGCAGATCTGTGTCAGCACGTCCTCATCATCGTTGAGGATGATTTCCTGCCTGCCGGGAAGAGCACCGAAGCAGAAGCGGTCAGCAACAACGAGGGCGCCGCTGTCCTCAATGAGTGAAGTGAAGTCGGGGTCATCCATCTCTGAGCCGACAACAACGATTTTTGCTCTGTAATTCTTTTTCTCGTCAGGCTCTCTTGTTCTGAGCTCCTCGGCTGTTTCACGAAGGTAAGGAAGAATCATTGCTTTCGGACAGCAGTAGGAAACAAGGCAGAGAATGTGATATTCATAGCCTGTAATTCTCGGGTTTTCTTCCTTTCTGTAGTCGCCGATTTCAGTCAGGATACGGCAGACCTCATTATGCTCTCCAACTGCCCTTCTCAGTGCCTCATCGGAGGTGTCAACGCCGTAAACCGATGTAAGCTTATCAAGAATCTTAAGGCGTGTCTGTGCGACATAATGCTTCACCGTGTGAGGCTCAACCTTAAAGGGAGCGTCAAGGAAGGTGAGGAAAAATTTGTCATTTTCAACGAGCTTCAGAAGCTCAAAATGCTCTGCAGTTCTGTTCATCTCCGAGCAGGTTTCCGAGGCAAGAAGTGCATTCAGGAAGTTGTAGCCCCCTTCGATTGCTCTTTCGAGAATCGCCTTTGAGTAACCGCAAAGGAAGTTGCTCATATAATATGTAGCAATATCCATTGAGCCCGTTCTCGGTGCCCTGAGCCTTACGGAAAAGCAGTTTCCGCAGTTGAGAAGCACCTCGGGAATGTGGTAGCAGGTATAGCCCAGAGCTATTCCGCCCTCAGCCTTTGCCTTTGTTACCAGCTCATTATTTGCTTCCTGAAGAAGATTTTCAAAATAATAAAGATGCTTTAAATCTCTCATAATTCCCTCCTTATATTATTTCAAGCTTTTTAAGAGCTGTTTTTACACCCTGAACGACATTGGAATCATCGGGAAGCTTTGTGATGTCCTTGCCTGCAATGTCAAAAATTGCAAGGTTACTGTCGTTTTCAATGTAGGACAGAACGGGGATGCCGTTCATATCGAGATATTCAATGACGCTCTTGTCGGGAATGCGGTTGACAATTGCACCGATTTTCTTATACATAACAAGCTCATCGGCAACCCTTTTGATGGTGGAAATGACCTGTGTCCCCTTTTTGCTTGCATCAGTGATAAGAAGCAGGTGTGTCACCTTTTCCATAACACGGCGGTTAATCTGCTCAATGCCCGCCTCGCCGTCAATGATTACAAAGTCAAACTCATTTGAAAGTATACTGATAACTTCCTTGAGGTATGCGTTGATTTTGCAGTAGCAGCCTGCACTTTCAGGTCTTCCGACTGCGATGAAGGCAAAGCCGTCAGTTTCCGCAAGGGCATCGAAAATTCTGTATCTCGCATCACCGAGCATTTCGACAGCGTCCTTTGTGTTACCCTCTTCAACAGAGGCTATGATCTCCTTGCGGATGTCATCAATTGTGCTTGTCACTTCAATTCCGAGGGCAACGGAAAGTCCCACGGCAGGGTCGGCATCAATTGCAAGGATTTTCTTGTCCGGGTACCTTTCCGCAAGCAGCTTTACAATCGCCGCTGAAATGGAGGTTTTTCCCACACCGCCCTTACCCGAAAGGGCAATGATTGTTGCATTGTTTTCCATAATGTTTTCTCCTTAAGGTAAAAGCAAGCTTTACCTTATAATTTCGCTTTTTCTATTGTAACAAATCAAACGAGAGTTTTCAACAAGAAAACAGAAAAACCCCCGTAAAAACGGGAGTTTTTTTAAAAAAAGTGTCGGTTATTTCTTTTTGAAAACAACGAGCTTTGAAAATACATAATTGATGACAACCACCAAAACGCCGACAATTGCCTTTGCAATAAGCTCTCCTGAGATTTCAAAGGAGAGGATTTTAACGGAAAGCTCACCCATAGAAAGAATGTCCACAAGGAAAAACAGTCCTGCTTCCTCAAAAATAAAGGAGAAAATTCTTGCCGAAAAGAAGGACGGTACCTCCTTTGCAAGCACCCTTGCATTCCAGCTTTTGCTTTCAAACACCCAAATTTTGTTTGTGATAAAAGCGAAAACAACGGCGGCAAACCAGGCAATCACATTCGTGATAAGGTACCTTTCGTCACCGAGAATAAGGGAGAAAAGAGCAAAAACCGAAAGATTTACAACGGTTGTAAGCCCGCCGAAAAGCACGTAAATGATCAGCTCTTTGTATTTAATAATAAGTTCTTTAATCTTTGTTATCATAGCTTAAAATCTCTTTTGCAATAAATATAGGTCTGTCCTTGACCTGAGTGTGAATCTTCCCGAGGTAGTAGCCCATAACTCCGAGGAAAATGCAGATTACTGCACCGACAAAGAAAACCGCCGAGGCAATAAGTCCGTAAAGCTTAAGGCTTTCAGAAGCAATGCCGAGAATAAGAAGCACAAGGGAAATCACAAGCATTGCGATGCCGCCGTAAAAGGGAAGCTTCAGCGGTGCATCAGTGTAAGCCGAAATGCCGTCAAGGGCATACTTCAGAAGCTTTCTGAAGCTCCACTTTGTTTCACCGCTTTCCCTTTCCTTTACCTCGTAGGGAATCGCAATTGTATTATAACCCACCCAGGAGAAAATACCCTTTGAAAAACGGTGGTATTCGGGAAGTGCGAGAATCGTTTCGGCAACACAGCGCCTCATCGTGCGGAAATCACTTGCATCGCTGATAAATTCAACCTCTGTCATCCTGTTGATCGACTTATAAAAAAGGGTTTTGCAGTAAGTGATGAGCTTACCCTCCTTGCGCTCCTTCTGGAATGCCGCAACCATGTCGCAATCGGGATTTTCGTCGAGGATTCTGCCCATCTGCACAGCATAAGAGGGATCCTGCTGCAAATCGGCATCAATGATTGTGATGTACTCTCCCACCGCCTCGGTAAGGCCTGCGTACATTGCAGCTTCCTTTCCGAAATTACGGGAAAAGCTCACAACCCTGATGTTTACATCCTTGTTTTCCTCAAAGAGCTTGCGAAGCCTTGCAGGTGTACCGTCACGGCTTCCGTCGTTGACAAAGACAATTTCGTAGGCATCGGTATAGCCCGACATTGCTTTTTTTGCCACCTCAAGGAATTTTTCAACATTGCCTTCCTCGTTATAGCAAGGCACAATAAGTGAATGTTTAATCTTCACGGCGAATCCACCTTTTTTCGATTATTTCTTGTCTCTTTCTCTTATAACAAAACGGGTCGGTGTGCCCTCAAGACCGAAGATTTCTCTTATCTGATTGTCGAGATAACGCTGGTAGCTGTAATGGAAAAGCTCCTTGTCGTTGACAAAGCAGACAAATGTAGGCGGTCTTGTGGATGCCTGAGTCATATAGTAAATCTTAAGGCGTTTGCCCTTATCTGTGGGCGGCTGAACCCTTGCAGTTGCCGAAGCAAGAACATCGTTGAGCTTACCCGTTGAGATTCTCATTGAATTCTGCTCGTCAACGAACCTGATAAGCTCAAAGAGTCTGTCAAGGCGCTGACCTGTTTTTGCAGAGATGAAAATGATGGGGGCATAGGACATAAAGGAGAAGTCTGTCATCAGCTTCTTTCTGTAGGAGTCCATGGTTTTGCCGTCCTTTTCAAGTGCATCCCACTTGTTTACGGCAATAATGCATGCCTTACCCATTTCGTGTGCGATGCCCGCAACCTTTGAATCCTGCTCTGTGAAGCCTTCAAGCGCGTCAATCATTATAACGCAGACCGATGACTTTTCAACTGCCATTTTTGCTCTTATGACAGAGTATTTTTCAATCTGATCCTCAACCTTGCTTTTTCTGCGAAGGCCTGCAGTGTCAATGAACATAAAGTCGCCGTGCTCGTTGGAAATAAAGGTGTCCGTTGCATCGCGTGTTGTGCCTGCAATGTCGGAAACGATGGCTCTCTCCTCGCCGGAAATTGCATTGATGAGTGAGGATTTTCCCACATTGGGCTTGCCGATTACGGCAACCTTGATGAGACCCTCCTCCTCATTTTCCTCGTCAGCTTCGGGAAGATACTCCATAACTGCATCAAGAAGGTCACCCGTACCGTGTCCGTGAACGGAGGAAACGGCAATGGGATCACCTAAGCCGAGGTTGTAAAACTCGTAAAATTCAAGGGGAGTTTCACCGACGGTGTCGCACTTGTTAACGCAAAGAACAATCGGCTTGCCGCTTTTCTGAAGCATTGCGGCAACATCCTCGTCGGTGGCAACAACGCCTGAACGAAGGTCTGTAACAAAGATGATAACCTCTGCACTGTCAATTGCAAGCTGAGCCTGACGGCGCATCTGCTTTAAGATTATGTCGTCACTTTTCGGCTCGATACCGCCCGTGTCAATGAGAAGAAAATGGCGGTTGAGCCATTCGCAGTCTCCGTAAATTCTGTCTCTTGTTACACCGGGAGTGTCGTCAACGATTGAAAGACGCTCACCGATGAGCTTATTGAAAAGGGTGGACTTGCCTACATTAGGTCTGCCCACAATAGCAACTACCGGTCTTGCCATAATATTGCCTCCTTCTGTCGGTTCTCAGTTTTCAACTGTTTTTTCAATAAGGTCGGCGCCCGAAGAGGCACAAACAACCTTCACCTTCACTCCGAGTGCCCTTTCAAGCTCCTCAAGTGAAATGCTGTCAAGGAAAAGGTCACCCTCGCTGCGAAGCATAACATCGGGGATGATGAGAGCTTCACCGAGAGCTTTTCCCTTAAGCTGATTTATTAAATCCTGTCCGGTCACAAGTCCTGCAACGGTTACACTGTGACCGAAAAAGTCATTTTCGATTCTGTATACGTTAATTTCAAGCCCGGGATAAACATCCGTGAGCTTTTCTGCAAGCTCTTTTATAAGAGGATAAGCCGCCGAGCCCGTTGCAAGGCTGAGGCTCTTTTTAACAGCTTTGCTTTTGTCAAGTCCGCTGATGCAGTCCTCCGCCTCTTTTTTAAAGGATGTCCACATTCCGACTCCGTTTTCAATCTGCGGATAGGCTTCGTAGTAAGCCTCGTCGGGAATCGGTCTTTCCGCCTTGAGGTAAAATTCATCGGCGGCGTAGCAAAGCCTTGTACCGTGCTTATCTGAAAAGCTGTCACCGAAGCTTCTGATTATGTCGATAACCTCTCCTGCCGCTTGCTTTGTGTATTCGGGCATTTCGAAAAGTCCCTGACGGTGCTTTGTGACACCTACGGGTACTGCCGCAATGCTCTGCACTGCCGGGTAAAGGGAAGCAAGCTGACTTAAGCTGTAGGAAAGCTCCTTGCCGTCGTTGATTCCGGGACAAAGCACAAGCTGAGTGTTGATTTCAATTCCCGCTTCGGCAAGGCGGTGGATGTACTTAAGGCACTCGCCTGCGTTTTTGTTGTTCATCATCCTGACGCGAAGCTGAGGATTCATTGTGTGAACGGAGATGTTCACGGGGCTGATGTGCATTTTTATGATGCGGTCAATGTCCTTATCGGTAAGATTTGTAAGGGTGATATAGTTGCCGAAAAGGAAGGAGAGACGGGAATCATCGTCCTTGAAGTAGATGCTCTCTCTCATCCCCTCGGGATTCTGGTCAATAAAGCAGAAAATGCACTTGTTTCTGCAGCGCTTCTGCTTGTCCATAAGATAAGAATCAAACTCAAGCCCGATGTCCGAGCCGTCGGACTTAAGGCTCACCTTACGATTTTTACCCTTATGCTCAATTTCAAGTGTGAGCTTATCGTTTTTGATATAAAAGTCATAATCAAGGAAGTCGTTTATCTCGTTTCCGTCAACAGAAATGAGCTTATCCCCTGCTTTTATGCCCTTGAAGAAGGCAACAGACCATTTTTTTACGCTTTTGATTTCTACGGACAAGGTTGCCATCTCCTTTCATAATGCCGCGGCATTACCGTGATTATCTGCTTTACAGATATATCAATCCTTACTGAAGCTGTACATCTGTGAAAAAGCTGCTTACTTAATAAAAAAGGTAGAGTAGCTTTTTGATGCTTCTCTACCTCTCAAAGTTCCAAAGGCTTAGTCTTCGTCCTTAACAACAACCTGCTTGCCCTTGTAATAACCACATTCAGCACAAACCTTGTGGGGAACTGTGTATGCACCGCACTGCTTGCATCTTACGAGTGTGGGAGCGTCAAGCTTCCATACGTTTGAACGTCTCTTATCTCTTCTTGCCTTTGATACTCTTCTCTTTGGTACTGCCATCTTCCAGCACCTCCTTATAAATAATTATTAATTGTAACCAAGTTTTTGTCCTGT
The DNA here is from genome assembly GCA_045601905.1 of Acutalibacteraceae bacterium. Classification (GTDB taxonomy): domain Bacteria; phylum Bacillota; class Clostridia; order Oscillospirales; family Acutalibacteraceae; genus UBA6857. Next base: position 15,723 of record JAZSAM010000045.1, read on the forward strand.
CAATCAAAAAGGCCTTCCCAGCGGGGATCAATGTCCTTTTTGCAATCGCAGGCACCTTCATTTAAATCTGCTCCGCACTTACTGCAAACGCCCTTGCAATCCTCCTTGCAAAGAATTTTGCCGGGCAAAGCAAGATAAATGTCTTCTGATGTGAGCTCGGCTATGTCAAGCTTCATATCCTCAACGAGAATGTAATCGTCATTCTCCTCATCGTTGAGCGAGGAAACAAGGCCGTGGTCCATATCCACCTCAAAAGGTAACTTTACCTCGGCGGCACATCTGTCACAACAGATTTCAAGGATAAAATTGATTTTACCTTTGACTGTTACAATTCCTGCCGTGTTCGTGATTTCGCCCTTGAGCTTAACAGGCGTTGTGAATGGAAACACACCGTTAAAGCGTTCAGAGGAAAAGTCGAACTCGTAGTCAAGAGGAATTGATTTTATGCCCCCGTTGAATAAATTTTCAAGTGCAATAAACATAACTCACCTCATATTAACGAATAACATTATATAGATATACCTTCGATTTGTCAAGGATAAAAATGAAAATAAGTCATTTTTTTATTTTTTATTTCAAAAAATTCCGCTTATTTTGTCTTGGCGTAAAGGGAAGCTGAGACATAACCTGAAATCGGTGTGGTTTTTGTCCCCTTCATTGCTCTTACTCTGTAAATATACTCTGTTCCCGATGTGAGATTTTTAAAGGTTACAACGGTTGAGGTTGTCTTAGTTACAAGAGTGAACTTTTTGTTTTCCCTGTCGTAAAGATAGATTCTGTAGGAGCTTGCGCCCTCAACGGCATCCCACGAGATACGAAGGGCAGTTTTTGTTGCCGCCGTCTGACGGAGATTCTGCACCTTTGAAAGATAGGTTTCGGCTGTGCAGTAATAGGTGTGCTTCGAGGAAGCAACCGCCTTGCCGTCCTTTACAAGCGATGCGATTACCGCATAACGGTCACGGGAGCCGGGCTTGAGATTTTTGACGGTATAGGCCGTCTTTGAGGTGTAAGCAAGCTGCTCAAACTTCTTGCTCGCTGAATTGAAGCGGTAAATGTAGTATCTGTTTACCGCCTTGGAGGATTCATCCCATGTAAGCTTATATGAAGTGTCCGTGCGCTCACTTACGGTTATTTTCTCAACGCTCAGCGGTCGGGTATAGAACTGAAGGGTAGTTTTTTCTCCGTAATAATCAGCAAGGTAACCTACAAAGCAGGCTCTTACCGTAACATAATTTGATGTGCAGTCACCGAGATTTTCAACAGTGTACTGATTGCCGTTGACGGTGGAAATAAGCTCATTTTTACCGTTTTTACGAAGGTAAACCTGATAGTAAGCGGCTGAGCTTACCTTGTCCCAGCTGATTACGGCGCTGCTTGCGGTAACCGATGCGGCCTTCAGATTTTTGATTTTTGCATCAACGGGCTTTACGGAAAGTGCCTGGGAGTTTTCCGAGGAAATGTACTTTCCGTCAACAAGCTTGTAGCCTCTTACGATGATTTTGTAGCTTGCACCCTTTTTAAGAGATGTAAGCTTAACAGTGTTTTCGGTAAGCACCTTACTTGAAACGGTCTTGCCGTCCGAATCAAGCAGGTAAACCTTGTACCTGTCAAGGGTTTTGTCCTTGTTCCAGCCGATTTTCACAAAGTCGGCGCCTATAGCCTTGATTGTAAGCCCGGTGGGAACAGAAGGCTTTGTTACGGCAGAAGCTGTCTTACACTTGCTTCCGACTGCCGTTACATCAGCCTTGCTGACAACTGCAGAAACAGCAAAGTAATACTTCACGCTCCCGTCAAGTCCCTTGATTTCAGCCTTTGTGCCTTCTGCGGTTACGTACTTCAGTGCGTCGCCGCTCTTCTTGTAGTAAACTCTGTAAGCGGTCGCGCCCTTGACGGCATTCCAGCTTACAACTGCTCTGTTGCTTCCCGGCTTGACGGCAAGTCCCGTCGGTGTGGCAGGCTTTGTGATTGCCATAACAGCCGAGGTTGCAAAGGATCTGAGCTTTCCGCTTTCCGTATTTCTGACGGCACGGATTTTGTAGTATGTGGCAGAAGCCGCCTCAAGTCCGCTTACGGTAACGGAGGTTTCAGCCGTTGTTTTGTATAGAGTGTACTTTGATTGGCTTAACGGACGGGCGTAAATCTCGTAAGCATCACATTCGACGCCTGTCCAAGAAAGCTTGTAGGATTTGGTTGTAGCTGATGAAACCTTCACATTTTTGGGCATTTCAGGTCTGTCGGAAACGGATACAAGCTCCGAGGCTGGGCCGTAAACCGTTTTACCGCTGTAGGTGCAGTAGGCTCTCACACAGAAGTTTTCAAGAGCTGTCTGAACAAAGGAAAGCGCATAGCTTTCTGTACCGAAGGGAATGTAAGCAACATGCTCGTACTTATCGGTAGAGGTGTTGTAAGCACGAAGCTCATAACCCTCAGCATTTTCAACGGGTGACCAGGAAAGAGTCACTGTCTCGTCTTCGTTTTTTGTAAATTTAAGGTTTTCCACCTTCTGCGGCTTGATTACAAGGCTTTCGCTGACTGCCTTTGAAAGTCCCGTCTTGCCGAAGCAGTACTGGGCGTAAACTGTGTAAGCCTCGCCGCTTATAAGCCCCTTAAGGCTTATCGCACCTTCCTCTGCGGTGCCTTTTTTCACAACCTTACCCTTACTGTTGACGATACTGAACAGGTAATTCGTTGCCTTTTCGTGCATCGCAATGCTGATGTCAACCGAAGACCCTGACTGCTTTACGATAAGATCCTTCGGGTAATAGGACGAATAGTCGCCGACATTGAAGCGGATTTCATCCATTTTTCCTGCCGAGTCGTAAAGGTACACGCTTACGCTTCCGTCCTTGAGGAATCTGACTGTGTTGTCGTCAACAATCTTCACCATTGTCGGGTCAGAATAGAAAACCCCGTTCGTCACTCCCTCGCTTTTTACAACGGGAAGGTCATAGGCTCCCTTTGTGACATAAACACCCGTTGAAACATCAACGAAAACGCAGGGTACAAAGCCCGTGTATGAGGTGCCTGAATAAGTAAACTTTACCTCATACCAATAAGGATAAGAAAGAATGTCCGAGGCATCGTAGGAGTCTGTGCGGCACTTTGAAATGATTCTTACCTCAGTGCCCTTTTCAAGCCAGACTGTAGCTCTGTTGTTATCGGTAAGATAGTCGTGATCTGTGCTGGGGCCTTTTCTCACACGGCTTCGCTGGGTGTTGATTTTGCCGTACTGAAGGATGCTTTCCGCACTGAAAAGTGTTCCCCCACCCTCTTCGTCGCTCATATTCTTATAAACGGGAATTGAGAAAACAAGTGGTGTATCAAGAAGCTTCATTTCTTCATAGGAATAATAGCTCGAAACTCCCTGACTGAGTGCACCCGAAAGATTTGTCATATACTGATGGGTGTAAAGGTCATAATAAGAATCAGGATTAACGTTGAAGCGCTGAAGGTAGCCGGTAAACTGACCTGCGTCAACATAATTTTCTGCAAGGAATTCAGCTCCGCCCATAATTGACTTGTAGGGTGTTGTCCAGGGGCGTGAGTAGCTTGTGTACTTCCCGTCATAGCCGCTTGCCCATTCAAGACCTCTTAAAATTGCACCTACACCGTCACTTGCGCCGATGTTGTAGAAGTTGTAAATACCGGGATAGCCGGTAACCTTACCCGAGACGCTGTCGCTTCCGTCGGTACCGATTTCGTTACGGATTTTTGCCGCAAGGAAGCAGGGGTTGATGTTATTCTCCTTACCTGCACGGAAAATCGTTTCCCCGTAGGTAAGCTCCATTGTCTGAAGCTTGCCCTCCACATCGTAATAGGTTATTGTTTTTTTGTGCATAAATGTGCCTTCAAGAATGGCTTCGACGGCATCAACGGTGAACTTTTTGTTGAAGCTGAGCACCTCAAACTGGAAAATTCCCGCCTCGTCAAGGAAGTTTCTCGGGTCCATAAAATAAGCAACGGCAAGACGGCTTCCTGCAACAAAGCCTCCGTCCTTCTGATAATAATAATCGTTTGACGGGCTGTAATCGTCGGCATCAAGGCTTTTGAGGATCCTTGCCGTGTCTTTATCGTAAACAAGGGATCTGTCGTCAGCCTCGGCTTCAATCACCGTTTCCCAGTCAAGCCCCGTCACAAAAGGCTCAAACTGCCAGGAGGGATACTTTTCGTGAAGGTTTCGCAATTGCACCTTGTAGCTTTCGGGGAAGGAGGCAATCTCCTTTTCGAACTGCACATCAGCTGCCGAAACAGAAAAAACGGTGCCGACACTGAAAAGAATTGCAAAGACAAGCACGAACAGTATTCCCCTCATTTTCTTTGATTCCTTCATAATCTCACCGCTTTCTTAAATTTATCCTCTTTTTTGTTGATCCCCGTTTGTCAGCTTTTTAACGCAGTTACGGTGAAAATGTACCCCATTAAACCCTATTGGGTTCGAATGCTGTCAGCTTAAAAACGAAAATCCGTCAAGAATTGAGCTGACATTATCCTTTTTCACTTTCTTTTCGGCTGTTGCCTTGCCGTCAGTATCATCTTCGCTTCCGAGATAGGAAAGCACTGAAAGGATGCTTTCAACCTTATCGGTCTGCTTCACATCGCCTGAAGGTGCTTCATAAGCCTCTGTCTGTCCGTCGTAAAGTCCTTTTTTCGTAAGCTTTTCAATGAAGTCACCGAGGCTTCGGCAAAGCTCATCGGCAACGGATTTGAGGTGCTTTGTTGCATCCTTGATGTCACTGACACCTTCAACCGCAACCGTAGTCGCAACTGTTTCCTCCGCCTTTTCGGGCAGCTTCACCTGAACAAGCTCAGAGGCCTTTTCAAGCTCAAGAATTTTCTCGTTGAGACTTGCTACGGTCTGCTCAACCTCCATTTTATACTCGTAGGTTTCGTTTTTCATCTTTTCTATGTATTCAATTACATCTTTTCTGTTAAAGCCGCCGAATGCCGCTTTTCTGAAGGTTCCGAATTCCTTTTCCATTTTTTCACAGCCTTTATGTTGTTATTTGCATTATTTCACATAATAATTTTAGCACAAAAAGCAACATAATTCAACCGTATTGAAAAAATTTCACAATAAAGGTATAATATAGTAGTAAGGGGTAGTATACAGTTGAAAGGGTGTGAGCGTGTGATTAGTCTTTCCGAAAAGGCAATCGGTGTGATTGATAGGCTTGAAAAGGGCGGCTTTGAGGCATTTGCCGTCGGCGGATGCGTAAGAGACCTTTTAATGGGAATTCCGGCCCACGATTATGACATCACCACAAATGCCGCAACCGACGAAATCAAAGCAGTTTTCTCCGATTACAAAACCGTTGACACGGGCATAAAGCACGGCACGGTAACCGTCATTGTTGAAAATGAGCCCTTTGAAATCACCACCTACCGACTCGAAAGCACCTACTCGGACAACAGACATCCCGACAAGGTCGTTTTTACAAGGAGGCTTGAGGATGACCTTTCAAGGCGTGATTTCACAGTCAACAGCATTGCCTTCAGTCCCTCGCGGGGCTTTGTTGACCTCTTCGGCGGAAAAAGCGACATTGAAAAGGGTATCATCCGTGCCGTCGGAAACGCAGAAGAAAGGTTCAGAGAGGATTCACTCCGCATTCTCCGAGGTCTGCGCTTTTCAAGCGTTCTTGGTTTTTCAATCGATGGACAAACCAAAGAGGCAATGCTCACCTGCAAGGAGCTTATTAAAAATGTTTCAGCTGAACGGATTTTTACAGAGCTTTCAAAGCTTCTGTGCGGAAAAGATGTAAAAAGAGTTCTTACTGAGCTTTATCCCGTTTTAGCCGTTGTGATTCCCGAACTAAAAGAAATGGCAGGCTTTGACCAGCGCAACTTCCACCACATTTACGACGTGTTGACTCACACTGCAGTTGTTGTTGAAAGCTCCCCTGCCCTTCTGCAGCTTCGCCTTGCGGCTCTTTTTCACGATGCGGCAAAGCCCTTCTGCTTTTCCCTTGACGAAAACGGTGTGGGACATTTTTATTCCCACGCAAGCAGAAGCGCTGAAATTGCTGAAAAGCGACTGACATTCCTTCGTTGCGACAACAAAACCAAGGAGGCAGTAATCAGGCTCATCAAGGCGCACGACACGCCCATTGAGGAAAGCGAAAAAATCATCAAGCGGCGTCTTGCTTCAATGGGAAATGAGCTGTTCTTTGACCTTATAAGCCTCAAGCGAGCCGACACGGCAGGTCTTGCGCCCGAATTTGCCACAAGGAATGAGCATTTTGACCGTCTTGAGAAAATGGCAAGGGAGATTATCGCAAGAGACGATTGCTTTTCACTCAGAAAGCTCGCAATTAACGGAAATGACCTGCTCGGGCTCGGTCTCACGGGAAAGGAAATCGGTGAAATGCTCAATTTCCTTCTTGAGGAAGTAATCGAGGGCAGGCTTAATAATGAGAGAGATGAGCTTTTGAAGAAAGCGGATGAGAGAATGTGTAACTAAAGGGCCGAGGGCACCGCGTTGCGGTGCAGTAGTGAGCAGTAAGTCGAGCGGAATAGCAGTCAGTAGCCGGTAGCCAGGGACGCCTTCGGCGTTGTAACTCCATCCGTCTTTGCCTTTGGCAAATCCACCTTCCTCAAAGAGGAAGGCTCGTTTGGCTCCCTCATTGAGGGAGCTGTCACGAAGTGACTGAGAGAGTACAATGCGTCGGTACGGGTTCAGCACATCGGTAAGTAGAAAGGCTCAGCAGATAGGTAAGCCCAGGTTCAGCACATCGGTAAGCCTTCAGGTATAATGGACACGAAAGAGGTGGTCATTATGCCATGGAAGGAAACAGATAAAATGGAAC
>JAZSAM010000046.1:0-6232 GCA_045601905.1 Acutalibacteraceae bacterium
AAGAAGACCGAGGACGAAGCGAACGAGATGCTGGAACGCCTGACAGAACAGATGATGAAAGCACAGGGCGTGACGGAGGAGCTCAAGGAGAACAATCAAGTCGGAGGCCAAGCGGTCTTAGGAAGACAAATTTGGTGGACAACTCCTTGGCTCACAGAACGACATGGCTACGATCCGACTTAAGAAGACCGAGGACGAAGCGAACGAGATGCTGGAACGCCTGACAGAACAGATGATGAAAGCACAGGGCGTGACGGAAGAGCTCAAGGAGAAAAATCAGATGCTTTGGGTGCAGATGATGAACAACATCAAACACTCGGCAGAGGAAATAGTTCTCAAGGAACTGATTTACAGTTAAGCGGACACGACTTCAATGGCCGTGGAAGCGGCATTGACTATTATCACCAAGATAAAGAAAAAAATGAGCTTTTAAGAACTTATCTTCGCTCACATATTGATGAAATCGCCACCTTCTATGAAAGTCATTCTGACAGAGAGGAACGTGGCGATTTTATTAAGTCCTTCTTTACCTCCGAGCCTTATGAAATAACCCTTTCAAACGGAGTAAAGGCAGGTATAGAAGCATATTCCGATGCTATACACTTTTTCAGAGGTGACAGAAACAATCCTGAAAGCGAAGTATGGGGACGATGGCACGGTGTTGAAAGAGATATTTTCGGCATGATGCTTCTTGAAGAATGGACAGACCCGCAGGCACTTCTTTTGCCGAGTGCCGACAAGCAGATAGAGTTTATCGGTGATAAGGTAAAGGATGCCGTTCTTCCATTACCGCAGGCGGCTATTGACTATATTCTCGGTGTTGGAAGTGGCTTCAGTGAAGGTAAGATGCGTATTTACCGACACTTTTCTGAAAGTCTGTCAAAGGAAGAAAACATAAAGTTTCTCAAAAATGAATACGGCACAGGCGGTCACACCGATGCTATTCCCGGCAGCGGATATTGGGAAAATCACGATGCAAAGGGCATTGAGATTTCTGACCATTACAGTGTACCGCAAAGGCGTGTTCTTTTTAAATGGAACTACATTGAAAAACGCATTTCTGAGCTTATAAGGCTTGACAGATACTTAAATCCTAAAGAAAAAGCAAGTTATCCTCAATGGCTTGCCGATAAAATGCTGAAAGAAGCTGAATGGAAAAGAGAAAATGATATTCGCACCTTTATTAATGAAGCTCCCGAAGAAGCAGAACAGCCTAAAGAATACAGATATGAATACAAGCTAGGTGACACCGTATATATCGGTGCAGATGAATACAGTATTGTTTCTCTTGAAAATCCCGTTATTTTAAGCGACAGTAAGTTTCCGCTGTTTACAAAAGAATTCTCAAAATCAGATTTTGAGAAAAAGGTTAAGGAAAACCCTGCAAACAATCATTTGAGAACAGAAATTGAGGTAGAAAGACCTTCTTTTTCAGAGCAGCCCGAAGCAGAAATTGATGAAAGTAATAAACCGGATTTTATCATTCAGTATGAGCAGACCAAAAAGGAAAACCCTGACGGTGTGCTTCTTACTCATATAGGTCCCTTTTATTTTGCCTTCGGTAAGGATGCTGAAATTCTCGGAAAGCAGACGGGATATGTTGTAAGCAGAAAGAATCTCTACGGAAACGTCTTTGTTCCTTATCTTCAGGTACTTGATTTTAATCTCAGCTATTGCGAAAAGAAGCTTAATGAAAACAATGTCGGTCTTGTTGTAGCGGCATTGGATAAGGGCGTTATTGACAGGTATCCTGCACCGTCAGAAGATATTTTATCTATTCCCGATGAAAAGAGTAACAACTTAACTCCGCTATACAGAAGCTACCTTAAGATTAAAGAGGAACATCCCGATACCATTGTTCTCTATCAGGTCGGAGATTTCTTTGAAGCATATAACGATGATGCCAAAAAAGTTGCGAAAGCTCTTGACCTTATGCTCACATCAAGACCTATTGGAAATGATGAACGAGCTCCGCTTGTCGGGCTGCCGAAGCACGCGCTTGAAACATATATCAACCTTCTTAATGACAGAGGCTTTGATGTAACTGTATCCTCACTTGAAAACGGTGAAAGAGATACGGCTACAATGGTATCTATTCATAAGGAAGAACCGAAGGAAACAACTCCCGTCGGCAGAATAGATTACTTTGATGCTGACGGTAAAAGAAGCGATACTATTGAATACACCAATGCGGACAGCTTTGAAAAGGATATTAAAGCTGATGCTAAAGCCGGTGAAACAATGTTTATCGCCGTGTATATGGACAAGGACGGAAAGACAATTCCCATTGAGTTTTTGAATGAGCTCAATCCGCCACAGCGTTTTGCAACAGTACCAAGTCCTTATCTCAGTAAGGATCTTTTTGAAAAGCTCGCTGATTTTTATGAGGATATTGATTTCTTTGATTTCCGTGATTCTCTTGAAGCGGGAGAAAGCAAGGAAGAACTTGCAGAAAAGTTTGCCTCTAATTTACAGACTCCCGAAGATATTGACAAAGCCATTAAAGGCTTGGAGGAAATCATATCTGAAGAAGGCACGGATGAAAATGACATCAACCTTGCAAATGTTTTAATCAAGGCGTTGCAGGACGAAAAGGCAAGATTTACTCCGGTCAGTGATGCAGACCTTATCGGTAAAGAGGTCATAATTGACGGTGATAAATATATTATCGAAAAGATTGACCCCGTCTTCGGTGATGTGTCAATGAGGGACACCTCATCTTTTTATCCGATTAACCGTGTTGAGAAGATAAATTTTGTCCGTGAACACCTTGCAAAGCCGAAACAAAGCTACACAACTGAAATGGTTGAAGAAATTTCAGGTGAAAAAAGCGGTCTGCCCTATGATGTTGTTATTCAGACAATTAAGACTGAAGAAGCAGACCTTACTCCGGCTTGGGAAAAGAAAGAGGAGCCTAAACCTACACTTTTAAAGCCTGATGTCCCCGAAAGTCAGAAGCATAACTTTGTCATAACCGATGATAACCTCGGTGTAGGCGGTCTTAAAGCGAAATTCAGAGCTAATATGGATGCAATAAACCTATTACATAATCTTGAATTTGAAAACAGACTTGCAACACCTGAAGAACAGAAAATCCTTTCAAAGTATGTAGGTTTCGGCGGTCTTGTCGATGCCTTTGACGAAAGCAAGGAAAATTGGGCAGATGAATTTAAGGAGCTTATTGTTACTCTTTCACCCGAAGAGTACGGTGCCGCAAGAGAAAGCACACTTACCGCTTTCTATACTCCTCCCGTTGTTATTCGTTCAATGTATGAAGCACTAACAAATATGGGCTTTAAGACGGGCAACATCCTTGAGCCTTCCTGCGGTGTCGGTAACTTTATGGGTATGCTTCCCGAAACTATGAAGGACAGTAAATTCTACGGTGTCGAGCTTGATACTATTACGGGCAGAATTGCACAGCAGCTTTATCAGAAAGCAAACATAGCGGTACAGGGTTATGAAAAAACAGACCTACCCGACAGCTTCTTTGATATAGCTATCGGTAATGTGCCTTTCGGTCAGTTCGGTGTGTCCGACAGAAAGTATAACAAGCATAATTGGCTTATTCACGATTACTTTTTCGGTAAGACTCTTGACAAGGTACGCCCCGGCGGTGTTATTGCTTTCATTACCTCATCGGGTACACTCGATAAAAGAAACTCTAATGTCAGAAAGTATATAGCACAGAGAGCTGATTTTCTCGGTGCTATTCGTTTGCCTAACAACACTTTCAAGGCTAATGCAGGAACGGAGGTAACATCGGATATTATCTTCTTGCAAAAGAGAGATACCCTTGTGACCGAGGAACCTGATTGGGTGCATCTTGACCGTGATGAGAACGGTAATGAATATAACAAATATTTCGTAGATCATCCCGAAATGGTGCTTGGCGAAATGGTTATGGAATCATCACAGTTCGGTCAGTCCCTTACCTGCAAGCCTTATGAGGACAGAGAGCTTTCTGACCTTTTGAGTGAAACAGTACAGAACATTCACGCAGAGATAACAGAGGTTGAAATTCAGGAAGCGGGAGAAGCGTTTGATAACTCAATACCTGCAGACCCCAATGTAAGGAATTTCAGCTTTACTGTTGTTGACGGTCAGGTGTATTACAGAGAAAACAGCCGTATGAATGCTGTTGAAGTTTCTGCAACTGCAGAAAACCGTATTAAGGGTATGGTTGAGATAAGAGATAGCGTCAGAGAGCTTATACAGCTTCAGACAGAGGATTATCCCGACTCGACTATACAATCAGCACAGGATAAGCTCAATGAGGTTTATGACCGATTTACGAAGAAATACGGCCTTATAAATTCAAGAGCTAACCGTTTGGTTTTCTCTGATGACAGCTCATATTATCTTCTTTGTTCTCTTGAGGTTATCGGTGAAAACGGTGAGCTTAAAAGAAAAGCAGATATGTTTACCAAGAGAACAATTAAGCCACATATTAAGGTCACCTCCGTAGAAACTGCAAGTGAAGCACTGGCCGTTTCAATCGGAGATAAGGCAAGAGTAGATATGCCGTATATGTGCTCTCTTTCGGGTAAGACAGAGCAGGAGCTTTTTGAAGAGCTGAAGGGTGCAATCTTCCTTAACCCCTTACACATCCACGAGCGTGACGGTCAGGACAAATATCTCACCGCAGATGAATACCTTTCGGGCAATGTCCGTGAAAAGCTGGCGCTTGCTAAAAGAAGTGCAGAGCTTTATCCCGAAGATTACAACATAAATGTTGAATATCTTGAAAAGGTACAGCCCAAGGATTTGGATGCAAGTGAAATCTCTGTCCGTCTCGGTGCCACTTGGCTTCCTACTGATGATGTTCAGGATTTTATCTTTGAAACTTTGAGAACTCCCCGATATTGTCAGTACAATATGAAGGTAAACTTCTCTCCGATAACAGGTGAATGGGCAATTAAGGGCAAGAGCTATGACAGAATGAATGTTATGGCAGAAAACACCTACGGTACACCGAGGATTAATGCTTACAAGATTATTGAAGATACTCTCAATCTTAAGGATGTCCGTATCTTCGACTATGTTGAGGATGAATACGGAAACCGTAAACCCGTTCTCAATAAAAAGGAAACTGCCATAGCACAGGGTAAGCAGGAAATGATTAAGCAGGCTTTCCAGGATTGGATATGGAAAGACCCGGAGCGACGGGAAAGGCTCTGCCGAATGTATAACGATACATTCAACTCAATGCGAGCGAGAGAATACGACGGAAGCCATATTACTTTCAGCGGAATGAATCCCGAAATTAAGTTGAGAGAGCATCAGGTAAATGCAGTTGCAAGAATTATGTACGGCGGTAACTCGCTTCTCGCTCATGTTGTCGGTGCAGGCAAAACCTTTACTATGGTTGCGGCGGCACAGGAAAGCAAGAGGCTCGGTCTTTGTAATAAGTCGCTTATTGTTGTACCTAATCACCTTACAGAGCAGTGGGCAACGGAATATTTACAGCTCTATCCGTCTGCAAACATTCTTGTAGCAACGAAGAAAGATTTTGAAACAAAGAACAGAAAGAAGTTATGTGCGAGAATTGCTACGGGTGATTACGATGCTGTTATTATCGGTCATTCACAGTTTGAAAAAATTCCCATCAGTATCGAAAGACAGAGGTATATGCTTGAACAGCAGATTGATGAAATTACTCTCGGCATTGAGCAGGCAAAATATGACAAAGGTGAAAGATTTACCATTAAGCAGCTTGAGAAAACAAGGAAATCTCTTGAAGTAAAACTTGATAAGCTCAACGACCAAAGCCGTAAGGACGATGTAATCAACTTTGAAGAATTGGGCATTGACAGACTCTTTGTTGACGAAGCTCATTCATTCAAGAATTTGTTTTTGTACACAAAGATGCGAAATGTCGGCGGTATAGCACAGACGGAAGCACAGAAGTCATCCGACCTTTATATGAAGTGCCGCTACCTTGATGAAGTCACCGGGAACAAAGGTGTTGTGTTTGCTACGGGTACACCCGTTTCAAACTCAATGGTAGAGCTTTACACAATGCAAAGATACCTTCAGTATGATGCACTTGAAGATAAACACTTACAGCATTTTGACTCTTGGGCATCGACCTTTGGTGAAACTGTTACGGCTATTGAGCTTGCTCCCGAAGGAACAGGATACAGAGCAAAAACACGATTTGCTAAGTTCTATAACCTCCCCGAACTTATGATGATGTTCAGGCAGGTTGCAGATATACAGACGGCAGATA
>JAZSAM010000047.1:0-13299 GCA_045601905.1 Acutalibacteraceae bacterium
GGTAAAAAAGTGCAGACCGCATAAAACAAGATAACTAAAGGGTTTCTTTCGGTTTTAAACTGCCAAAGAAACCCTTTAAAACTGTAAAAATCAGCAAAAGCAGGCAAAAACAAGGTTTTTGCGTTTTATGCTATAAACAAAGTAAAATATTAAGGGGTTTCACCCCTTAAACCCCATAAGCTTTTGAAAAAGCTTAAGCAAAACTTTTATTGTTTTTTGCAACAAAAAACCTCCCACATTATGTGAGAGGTTTCTTCATTACAAAAGGTTAAATAAGTTAAATTATTTAAGAGTAGCCTTTGCGCCTGCTTCTTCAAACTTCTTAGCAGCAGCTTCAGCGTCGTCCTTTGACATGCCTTCCTTGATAACCTTGGGAGCGCCGTCAACAGCTTCCTTAGCTTCCTTGAGGCCAAGACCTGTGATTTCACGAACAACCTTGATAACAGCAATCTTGTTAGCGCCAACTTCTGTAAGTTCAAGGTCAAATTCTGTCTTTTCTTCTGCAGCAGCAGCTTCTGTTGCTACGGGGCCTGCAACTGCAACTGCAGCAGCAGCTGATACGCCGAATTCATCTTCAACAGCGTGTACGAGCTCGGAGAGTTCGAGAACTGTGAGAGTCTTAAGTTCTTCAATGATAGCAGTAATTTTTTCTGATGCCATGGTATTTTACCTCCAAATAAATGTAATTTTTTAAGTTTGATTATGCTTCTGCGGGAGCTTCCTCAGCGGGAGCCTCTGCGGGAGCGGGTTCGCCATCCTTGTCAACAATAGCCTGGATAGCACGTGCAAATGCTGCGATGGGAGCCTGGAAGGCGCCAAGAACATTTGCGAGAAGGATTTCTCTTGAGGGAAGCTTTGCAAGACCTGAAATCTTATCAAGGCCGATAACTTCCTTATCGATGAAACCGTTCTTAATTTCGAAATTCTTGTGGTTGTCTGCAAACTTGCTGAGAATGCGAGCTGCAGCAACGTAATCATCTGCACTTGTAGCGATAGCAGTTGTTCCTTCGAGAACTGCATCAAGACCGTTAAGTTCAGTGTTTGCAATAGCAAGCTTTAAGAGTGTGTTCTTAACAACTGTGTATTCAACACCTGCTTCACGAAGCTCCTTACGAAGAGCTGTATCGTCAGCAACGTTGATACCCTTGTAGTCAACGATAACACCTGCGATTGAGTTGTTAAGTCTTTCTGTAAGACCTGCAACAACAACCTTCTTCTGTTCTAAAACGTTAGCGCTGGGCAAATGAATTCACCTCCTGTAATATTTTTAAGTACCCTTGGTGTCAGAGATAAGAAAAACCCTTTCCCTCATACCGAGAGAAAGGGTGACATAATTAATCAAAGTAAATCAATTAGTTATGCTCCGTTCCTCGGCAGGCGGTTAATAATTTAACCTTTAAGTCTCACACCTGCTGTCTTAGGGCTGGACAGCTTAAATATAATACCACAAAGGTTACCCTTTGTCAAGTATTTTTTGTTAGGAAGCAATTATTTGCTTCAATTATTTTGCCTCTGCAGCAGCTGAGCCAACCTTTGCGGGGTTGATCTTCACGCCGGGGCCCATTGTAGCTGTAACTACGCAGGAACGGATGTACTGACCCTTTGCAGCAGCGGGCTTAGCCTTGATAACAGCGTCGAGAAGAGTTGTGAAGTTTTCCATAAGCTTCTCTTTGCCGAAGGATGCCTTACCGATGGGGCAGTGAATGATGTTTGTTTTGTCAAGACGGTACTCAATCTTACCTGCCTTAGCTTCTGTAACAGCCTGAGCAACGTTGGGAGTAACAGTACCTGCCTTGGGTGAAGGCATAAGTCCACGGGGACCGAGAACCTTACCAAGACGACCTACAAGGCCCATCATGCTGGGATGTGCGATAGCAACATCGAATTCCATCCAGCCTTCGCCCTGGATCTTTGCAACGAGGTCTTCAGCGCCTACTACTTCTGCGCCAGCAGCCTCAGCTGCCTTTGCTTCTTCGCCCTTAGCGAAAACAGCAACACGTACAGTTCTACCTGTACCGTTGGGAAGAACAACTGCGCCACGAACCTGCTGGTCAGCATGACGTGAGTCAACACCGAGACGGATGTGAGCTTCAATTGTTTCATCAAACTTTGCAGTAGCAGTCTTGCAAGCAAGCTCAAGTGCTTCTGCAGGATCATAAAGATTAGCTTTGTCTACAAGCTTTGCGCCTTCGACATATTTTTTACCATGTTTCATTGTCTTTCATCCTCCTATAGAGTGGTTAAATCGGATTTTTCCTCCCACCCGGACATTAGTCAGCGACTACAATGCCCATTGAGCGAGCTGTACCGGCAATCATGCTTGCAGCTGCTTCAACAGAAGCTGCGTTAAGGTCCGGCATTTTCTGCTCGGCAATTTCAATTACCTGCTGTTTGGTAATTGTTGCAACCTTAGTCTTGTTGGGTACACCTGAACCGCTTTCGATACCGCAAGCCTTCTTGATAAGAACTGCTGCGGGCGGTGTCTTTGTTACGAATGAGAATGTACGGTCAGCATAAACTGTGATTACAACGGGAATGATGAGACCGATGTCATTCTTTGTGCGCTCGTTGAATTCCTTTGTGAAAGCCATGATGTTAACACCGTGCTGACCGAGAGCCGGACCAACAGGGGGTGCGGGTGTTGCCTTACCTGCAGGAATCTGGAGCTTAATTAAACCTACAACTTTTTGAGCCATTTTTTTATACCTCCAAATTTAGTGGTTGATGGCGATTTGTTCTTAATTTACAAATCTCCCACAGGGAGAAGTTACTCTCCCCCATAATAAACGGCATTTTGCCGTAAATTATCGTCTTTACTTATCGCGTCTTATTCAGCGACCTCTACCTGATTGAGTTCAAGCTCAACGGGAGTTTCTCTGCCAAGCATCGAAATCATTACAACAACTATGTTCTTTTCAACATCAATGCTGTCAACAACACCGCTGTAACCGTCGAAGGGTCCGCTTAAAATGTTTACGAAGTCACCTGTCTTATAGTTGACTTCAACTGTTCTCTTTTCAATGCCGAGTGCGATAACCTCGTCATCGCTCAAGGGAACAGGCTTTTTGCTGTCGGGGCCTACGAAGCCCGTAACTCCGCGGGTATTTCTGATGACATACCATGCCTCATCAGTCATACCGAGTTCTTCATCTTCGTCATTTTCGCCGCACTTCTTGTAAATCGTTGCAACCTTGACCATAACATAACCCGGGAAGAGCTTACGTTCAACCTCGCGTACCTTGTCATCCTTGATTTCGGTAACGATTTCCGTGGGAATTCTTACCTCAAAGATCTGATCCTGCATATTACGGTTTTCAACAACTGTGGCAATGTTTGAAGCTACCTTGTTTTCATAGCCTGAGTAGGTGTGTACTACAAACCATCTGGCGTCTGCCATTGTTACACCTCCTGTGAATGCTGATTATTCTGCATCGGCAGCAGTTGTACCCTCTGCCTCTGCTTTTGCTGTTTCTTTCTCTTCAGCTTCTGCTTAGGTTCATTCAACCTCAACTTCTACTTCGTTTGAATCAGCTGCATGATCATGTTCGTGATCGTGCTCTTCCTCCTCAACGTCACCTGCAGTTACGTTGCCGTCTGTAACGACCTCGCCTGTAGCGATAACCTTGAGCTGTTCAATACCCTCTTTGAGACCGAAGTCAAGGGCAAACACGAACATAGAAACAATAGCGACCACGAGGAGAACCACACCGGTACTCTTAAGAATGGTCTGAGCATCGGGCCAATCGATTTTCTTGCACTCACCTTTGAAGTCCTTGAAAAACTTTTTGGCACTCTTGCCTGAACGGACGAAGAAGTTAGGCTTGTTTGACTTACTGCCCTTTGCAGCTTTTGCAACCTTTTCAGCTGCTTTGCTTTCCTCAGTTGTGGCCTTGTCAACCTTGGATTCGGGAGCAACTTTCTTTTCTTTGTCAGCCATTACTCAAAACCTCCGTCTTATTTGGTTTCTTTGTGGAGAGTGTGCTTCTTGCAGAATCTGCAGTACTTGTTCATCTCCAACCTATCGGGATTATTCTTCTTGTTTTTCATAGTGTTGTAATTGCGCTGTTTGCACTCTGTGCAGGATAAAGTAATCTTTACTCTCATGAACGGCACCTCCATTAAAAGGAATTTTTAGCTTCTAAGAGCAACACGTCCCTTTGAAGCGGTATAAGGCCTCCCTCTTTTTTCGGGCACAAAAATAAAGCCCTCAATCAGAGGTGCAATCATTTTAACACAAAACACACCATCCGTCAAGGGCTTTTTTCAAAGTTTTTTACATTTTTTTACTCATTTTTCAACAGTCATGGTCCTGATTACGACAGGCTCAACAGGAGAAGCCATTTCACCGCTCATACTGAAGGTGCGGGGAACCTCAAGAAAAGCATCAACTGCTTCCATTCCCTCAATAACCTTACCGAAAGCGGCGTAGTCACCGTCAAGGAAGGAGCAATCATCGTAACAGATGAAAAACTGACTTGAAGCTGAGTTCTTGTTCTGGCTTCTTGCCATTGAGATTACGCCTCTTTTGTGGCTGAGTGAGTTTGCAGTCCAACCGTTTGAAGCAAATTCACCGTAAATCTGCTTGTCGCTTCCGCCCATACCTGTTCCCTCAGGATCACCGCCCTGAGCCATAAAGCCGGGAATGATTCTGTGAAAGGTAAGACCGTTGTAAAAGCCTCTTTCTACGAGCTTCACAAAATTTTCGACTGTTTTGGGAGCATACTCGGGATAAAGCTCGATTCTGTACTCTCCGCCGTTTTCCATTACTACCTTGATAATTTTATTTTCCATTTGTTTTTCCTCCGTTACTGCAAGTAAGAGGACGCGCAATGCGCGCCCCTATCTCTTTATTTGTTTTCATTTATAAAGTCAATGATAGTATCCTTTTCATTATAACCGATAAGTCTGCCCTTTTCCTCTCCTCCGTTAAAAAGCACAAGGCAGGGAATCGTCATCACGCCCATTTCCATAATGAAATCCGAATTTTCATCACAGTCCATTTTGCAGACCTTTACTTCACCGTCAAGCTCATCGGCAAGCTCATCAATTACAGGTGAAAGCATCTGGCAGGGACCGCACCATGTTGCCCAGAAATCAACAAGAACGGGACATTCTTTTTCCTCGAGCACTTCATTTCTGAAGGTCTCCTTTGAAAGCTCAATGTAAGACATAAAGCACCTCCGTTACATTAAAAGTGAAAAGAAATTCAAAATAAAGCTAAGGAAATTCTTAAGCATATTGACAAGATTGAGCAAGGGGTTCGTTGTACCCGTGTCACCCGTAGGCGGAGCATAAGTTACAGGTGAAAGCGAATCCTCCTCGTAGCTATAAGTCATATATCTCGGATACTCCTCAAAGGTATTTACCGTAACCTGCTTTTTGCGGTGGAGGAATTCCATAAACATGGTGTTGATGCTCGGCGGGAATGTGCCGTGCTCAATGTCCCTTACAAACCATGTATACTGAGGGAAAAGGCAGGTTGAAGCGTCAACCACAAGGTCGTCGGAAATGAAATCGATTGTGCCGCTTTTCTTTGCACTTTCAAGATAATCAAGGCTGAAAACTGTTCCGATATCGGCACCGACTGCACCGAAGGAAATGTCCTCAATTGAAATCTTAGCATCACCCTGTATTCTCTGGCATTCAAGGTAAGGCGGGAATGGAGTACCGTACTTTGCAAGAACGATGATCTTCATTCCGTTTTTGTTGAAGGTCTTAAGATCCTTTTCAAGACGGAGCATAACATTCTCGTGATAGCTGTCAATTTTTTCTATGAGACCTTTATATACCTCTTCGTATCCTCCGCCAAAGACAAAGCTCTTTGCTTCTTCAAAGTAATCCTCGTTAACCATCGCCCAGTAAGCAGGCATATTGGCATAGGTTGTACGGAGAAGCTTCGGGAAAACCTCAACAGCAAGCTGCTGATAAATTTCATCTATAATCGCTGTACCCTCACCGAGAAGATTAAGTGTGTAGGTAACATTTACAACCGCAGCAAGAAGCTCGGAAATTTCATCGTCACCCATATATTCATTTGCATAATCATTGAGGTTTTCGGAATCAAAGCTGATTTTACCTGCAAAAAGCTCTCCGCAGACCATTGAACCTCTTGCGGCAGATGCATAATAAATGCAGGTGTCAACCTTTGAGCTGCCGTATTTGCAAAGGTAAGCCGAAGCCATACAGCTGCCCATACAACGTGCAACAAGCTGAATCTTTTTCTTGCCCGTTGCCTTGAGAACTGCATTTATGTAATCGGAAAGGTCATCAGCGATTTCCCATGGATCAAGACGGGGGTCATAATTGAAAATGTAATCGCCAAGCTTGAAATCCGATGTTTTCTTCTTGGGTGCGGCACTCTTTTTGATTGCAGTTCCTTTTTTCGGGTTACCGTTTTTATCAAGTGTGCCGGGGCTGAACTCCTTTTTGAGCGCCTTTGCAAGAGCATCGCCGTAAATCGACCAGTCAGAAGTGAGCATACTCTGACTCAAAGCGCTGAGAAGGTCGCCCGAATTCTCCATCAGAATATCTGTGATGCTTTTCTTTACCGGCCATACCTGATTGCCGTTTTTATCGTAAACCTTTCTGGTGGCACCTCTCATATAAACAATCGGCAAATCATTTTCGTAGGCTGCCGTTGCCGCTGCTGCAGGCATAGCAAAAATGCCAATGTTAAGAACAAAGACAAGAAGCAAGGCAACTGCACTTTTTAAAGCTTTATTCATAGTATTTCCTCCTCAACGGAACTTTAAACAAAAATTCCACAATGAAACTATTATACGAATACAATAATACCATATAATGTGTAATCAATCAATAGGAAGCGGAAAATTTTGTGTAAATTTTGTTTTACATATATGAAAATCTTTTCAGGTAAGAAATTAAGCATAATAATTGAAAGAAGGCTTGCTGCTTTCGGCAAATAAAACAGCCGGGCGTCCCAGAGAACACCCGGCAAAAATATTGCTTTTTATCAGATTCTTGCAACACCGCTGTCTCTTGCAGCCTTTGCAACTGCAGCAGCAACTGTGGGACCTACTCTTTCGTCGAAAGCAGCAGGAAGAATATAATCGCTTCTGAGCTCGTCATCAGCAACAAGGGATGCAATTGCCTTTGCAGCGGCCATCTTCATCTCCTCGTTGATGTCACTTGCTCTTACATCAAGGGTACCTCTGAAAATACCGGGGAATGCGAGAACGTTGTTGATCTGGTTGGGGAAGTCACTTCTGCCTGTACCTACAACGCATGCCCCTGCGGCAAGTGCCTCATCGGGCATAATTTCGGGAACGGGGTTTGCCATGGGGAATACGATGGGATCCTTTGCCATGGAACGGACCATATCCTGAGTTACACAGCCGGGAGCGGAAACACCGATGAAAATGTCTGCACCAACGAGTGCATCAGCAAGAGTTCCTGTTTTACCGCTCTTGTTTGAGAATGAAGCAAGCTCAATCTTTGCAGGCTCGTTTTCAATACCGGGTCTGTCCTTGTGAACAACACCCTTTCTGTCACACATAATAACATCCTTGATGCCCATAGCAAGGAAAAGCTTTGCGATAGCTACACCTGCTGCACCTGCGCCGTTGAATACTGCAACACAGTCCTCAATCTTCTTGCCGTTGAGCTTGAGAGCGTTGATAAGTGCGGCAGAGCATACAACTGCAGTACCGTGCTGGTCATCGTGGAAAATGGGGATATCTGCCTTTTCCTTGAGCTTTCTTTCAATTTCGAAGCAACGGGGAGCACCGATGTCCTCGAGGTTGATTCCGCCGAAGGAGCCTGCAAGAAGTGCAACAGTGTCAACGATTGTGTCAACATCCTTTG
This sequence comes from Acutalibacteraceae bacterium, assembly GCA_045601905.1. Taxonomy (GTDB): domain Bacteria; phylum Bacillota; class Clostridia; order Oscillospirales; family Acutalibacteraceae; genus UBA6857. The sequence goes on from JAZSAM010000047.1 coordinate 7,825, forward strand.
AACGGATGCAAAGAGGGATTGCATCAACATCACCGAACTCCTTGAAGAGAACACACTTGCCCTCCATAACAGGCATCCCTGCTTCGGGGCCGATATCGCCAAGGCCGAGAACAGCTGTACCGTCTGTAACAACTGCGATTGTGTTCCATCTTCTTGTAAGCTCATAGGACTTGTTGACATCCTTCTGAATTTCAAGGCAGGGCTGAGCAACACCGGGTGTATAAGCAAGTGAAAGTGCTTCCTTATCCTTAACCTTTGCTCTTGCGATAACTTCAATCTTACCCTTCCACTCTCCGTGGAGTCTTAATGATTCTTTTGCGTAATCCATTTCATTTTCTCCTTTATATAATTACTTTCAAAAATCATCATAGCAAGTGACTTTTTACAAAGCCACTTGCCGTTAATTTGTCTTATTTCTCCCAGGGGAAGATGTAATCAAGGCCGAGATCGTCACGAACCTGATTCATTTCCTTCTGAACTGATTCATTGATGGGCACACCGCTGTCTTTTCTCTGAAGCCAGATGTCGTGCTCTTTTTCACCTGCAGTGTAGATTCTGTCTTCACCGGGTGCCTTCTTTGCTGCACGAACGCCACGGATGATATCGCCTGCCTTCTTTCTTGCAATTTCTTCACCGAGGAAGTGGTTTGTATCAATTGCAATGAAGAAGTGACCGAGCTGATAAGGACGGATATTGCCTTCTGCATCCTTACCGTCAAGGTCCTTACCGTAAGCACCGTCCTGAAGAATTGATGAAAGGAATTCTACGAACATAGCAAAGCCGTAGCCCTTGTAGCCGCCGAGAGCTTCACCGATACCGCCGAGGGTTGTAAGAGCTGCTGTACCCTGACGGATCTTCTTGAGAGCAACACCTGCATCGCCTTCAACGGGGTTACCGTCAAGGTCAATTACAGTGCCGGGATGAATTTCTTCACCGATTCTCTCATAATATTCAACCTTACCGTTCTGTGTGATTGAGGTTGCACAGTCAAAGTTGAAGTCGAAATCTTCATCAGTGGGAACACCGAGGGTGAAGGGGTTTGTACCGAACATACCTTCAACGCCGAGTGTGGGAGCAACTGAGGGACGTGCGTTTGTACCGGTCATACCGATGCAGCCTGCCTTTGTTGCCATTGTGGTGTAATAGCCTGCGATACCGTAGTGAGTTGAGTTACGAACAACAACCATACCCATACCGTACTTCTTAGCCTTTTCGATAGCCATGGTCATAGCTCTGTGACCGATAACCTGTCCCATACCGTGGTGACCGTCAACAACTGCTGTTGTTTCGGTTTCCTTGAGAATTTCAAAGTTTGTCTGTGCAAACTGGATGCCTGCCTTGATTCTGTCGATGTAAACGGGCTTGAAACGGTTGCAGCCGTGTGACTCAATACCGCGTCTGTCAGATTCAAGAAGAACGTCAGTTACGATTTCAGCTTCATCAGCGGGAACACCGTAGCCTACGAATGCATCCTTGATAAAATCATGTGTTGTTTTCCAATCGAGTATTACCTTACCCATTGTTATCACTCCTGTTTGTTTTTTATTTATTATTTATTAATATCAGCAACAAAGTCCTCTGCCGTCAGGCGTACTGACTACTGGCTGCTTTTATTCCTTTTCTTCCCAGTCCATTGCACGGGAAACAGCCTTTTTCCAGCCTGCATAGTACTTGTTTCTTTCGTCCAAACTCATTTCAGGCTCAAATACTCTGTCAACCTCACGGTTTGCTTCAATGTCTGCAAGATTTTCCCAGACGCCTACTGCAAGACCTGCAAGGTAAGCTGCACCGAGAGCCGTTGTTTCAACAGTCTTGGGTCTGTTAACCTTTGTCTGCGCCATGTTTGCCTGAATCTGCATCATTATGTTACTTACGGAAGCACCGCCGTCAACACGAAGCTCACCGATTTCGATGCCTGAATCGTCCTTCATTGCTTCAAGAAGATCAGTCATCTGATATGTGATTGATTCAAGAACTGCTCTTGCGATGTGCTTTCTGTTTACGCCTCTTGTAAGACCTACAATACAACCTCTTGCATACATATCCCAATAGGGAGCGCCGAGACCTGTGAAAGCAGGAACAAGATAGCAGCCGTTTGCATCGGGAACAAGCTCAGCAAGCTCGTCGCAACGCTTGGGACTGTCGATAAGCTGAACCTCATCGCGGAGCCACTTGATAACTGAGCCTGCGTTAAAGGCACTGCCTTCGATTGAATAGGTTGTCTTTCCGTCAAGACTCCAGGCAACGCCTGTAAGAAGGTTGTTCTTTGAGGTAACTCTCTTTTCGCCTGTGTTCATAAGAAGGAAACAGCCTGTACCGTAGGTATTCTTTGACATACCTGCTTCAAAGCAAGCCTGACCGAAAAGTGCTGAGGGCTGGTCACCGATTGCACCGCAGATGGGCACACCCTCAAGCTCTTCAAGACCGATGATGCCGCTTGCAACCCAGCCGTAAACCTTGCTTGAAGGAACGGGAGTGGGAAGGATGCTCATGGGAACGCCGAGCTTTTCGCAAAGGTACTCGTCCCAGCAAAGCTTGTCAACGTCAAAAAGCATTGTTCTTGAAGCGTTGGAATAATCTGTTACATGAGTTCTGCCGCCTGTAAGGTTCCATATAAGCCAGGTTTCAACTGTACCGAAAAGAAGCTGACCTGCATCTGCAAGAGCCTTTACGCCGGGAACATTGTCAATAATCCACTTGATTTTTGTTGCGGAGAAGTATGCGTCAACGATAAGGCCTGTGTGCTCCTTGATATAATCGCAAAGCTCCTTGTCTTCCTTGATCTTTTCGCAGATGTCGGCAGTTCTTCTGCACTGCCATACGATTGCATTGTATACGGGCTTACCCGTTGCTCTGTCCCAGAGAATTGTTGTTTCTCTCTGGTTGGTAATGCCGATACCTGCAATGTCCTTTGCGGAAAAGCTTCCGTTGCGAAGAACAGAGGTAATAGAATTGAACTGACTGTAGAGAATATTAAGGGGGTCATGCTCAACCCAGCCTGCCTTGGGATAAATCTGATCAAATTCGTTCTGAGCCTTGGCAATGATGTTGCCCTTCTTGTCAAAAACAATTGATCTTGAGCTTGTTGTACCCTGGTCAAGGGCAAGAACTAATTTTTCACTCATTTTCTTCTTTTTCCTCCTTGGTAAAATAATATAATTTTACTCAAACTATTGTACTTTAAAACTGAACTTTTGTCAACACGGAAAACCCATTTATAAGTAACTTTTGATTTTTATTAAAAAATATTACTTTTTTTCTTGACGATGAGAAAAGATTATTGTATTATTATATGTAGACTATTATCAACTTGTTTATTATATTTCTTCTATAGCCTTAAGAAAGGATTATGTGTTTATGGAAAATGTTTTTTCTGGTGAAATATTAAATATCACACCCTTTAAAAGGGGTTTTGTTTTTGCAACCAAGGACACCACACCCGACGGCAGACTCAAGGCAAACTTTTTCGGCTACGATGCCGTTAACGATAAATTCACCCACATCAAGAAAAGTGTCTTCCTCAAGGTGAAATTCGGCTACGAATACGAGGAAATTGCCGAGCAGCTCGGTGACTATGTTTCCTGCGATGTAGGTGTACTCAACGACGACCGCATTATGGCAATTTTCCCCAACGGAGAATACAATATCTTCAACACCGACGGCTCACTCAATGTCTCCTCTCAGCTTACCTATCACGGACTTCCCGTATGTGACATTGCTGTTGACGGTGCTTACATCTGGTGCGCGGTGCCGGGAGAAAACGCAATCATCAAATACTCTCCCCGTGAAGGAAGAATTCTCCTTCGTGTCGGCGGCGGAGATGCAACTGCCTTTGAAGGTCCCTGCTCCGTTTCACTTCACAACGGCGTGCTTTACATCTGCAACCAGTCATCAAAGAAAATCCGCACCCTTAACATTCAGAATAACTCCGTAAGAGACTACAGGGTTTTCAACGAAAAGGTTTACAAGTACATCAATGTTATGGGCAGAGAATTTGTCTGGCTCAAGTCAGGACTTTATATACTTGACTGAAGCAGTAAGTAGTGAGTAGTAAGGGCATATAACTTCGAGGGGATGTAAAAACCTTGTTTTTGCCTGCTTTTGCTGATTTTTATAGCTTTAAAGGGTTTCTTTGGTAGTTAAATACCGAAAGAAACCCTTTAGTTATCTTGTTTTATGCGGCCTGCACTTTTTTTACAGCCCCATTAATGCTTCAGCTTATTCAAACCAGCTTTTAATCCAGTCGAAGAATTTTTTGAATGCGTTTTTGATCTTATCAAGAAGACTGAGCGATTCCTCAACATCAGGCACCTCAACATCCATGGAAAGAGCGCCGATGAGCATGTATCCGTCTACGACAACGGTGATTGTGTTTGCAGGATCCATCGGAACCTTCTTGCCGTTTACATAGAAGTCGAATTCGTCGTCAATCCACATATCCTGAACTCTTACAACGAGCACGGAGCCTTCGTCAACCTCAAGAGTTGAGTTGGGACCCTGGGGGAAGAAGTCGCCGCCGTTTACGGAAACCTCATACCAGCCGATACCGTCGGTTTTACCGAAGCAGACATAATGCTTGCGTGGGATGGGAAGGGGAGCAAGAACAACGACGGGGATTACATAGATTTCACCATTTCCGAAATCTACGGTTACGGTTGTAGCACCTGCCTTGATGCCCTTGATGTTACCTTCAGCATCAACTGTGACGATTGATTCATCAGCTGAGGAGTAGGTGGGAATGGGGGCGCCTTCGGAGGGAGTTACCTTTATGCCGAGATTTTTGATTTCGCCCTCGAAAACATTGATTCCGTCAGGAACCTCAATGATATATTCAGGCTTTTCGGGTTCATCAGGAATTTCGGGTTCGTCAGGCTCTTCGGGCTTTGTAACCTTAACGGTAACGGTAACTGACTTTGTAGGATCATCCTTCGAGGTAACTGTAATTGTAGCCTCACCCTCGCCGACTGCCTCGATGTTACCGTTTTCGTCGACCTTAACGATTGTCTCGTCGCTTGATTCAAAGGTAACCTCCTTGTTTGTTGCTTCGTCAGGCTTTACTGTGACTGTGATTTTATCAGCTTCGCCTTCCTCGAGGTTGAATTCGCTTTTGTCGACTACGATTTTGTCAACGGGAACATCCTCGGGAATTTCGGGCTCGTCAGGCTCTTCGGGCTTTGTAACCTTAACGGTAACGGTAACTGACTTTGTAGGATCATCCTTCGAGGTAACTGTGATTGTAGCCTCACCCTCGCCGACTGCCTCGATGTTACCGTTTTCATCAACCTTAACGATTGTCTCGTCGCTTGATTCAAAGGTAACCTCCTTGTTTGTTGCATCGTCGGGCTTTACTGTGACTGTGATTTTATCAGCTTCGCCTTCCTCTAGGTTGATTTCGTTTTTGTCGACTACGATTTTGTCAACGGGAACATCCTCGGGAATTTCGGGCTCGTCAGGCTCTTCGGGCTTTGTAACCTT
>JAZSAM010000048.1:0-11213 GCA_045601905.1 Acutalibacteraceae bacterium
AAGTTTAATGGGAGGAGATTTTTATCGTAACAAGGCAAAAAACGCAGGAAGGCTCGCGCCTTCCAAGGCTTTTTAACGATGTTATGGTGAAAATATACCCCATTAAACCTTATTTGCTTCGAATGCTGTCACCTTAAAAAAATAATGGTTAAAAATTAGTAATATAACTGTACAAATAAAAAAAAGTGTGGTATAATATCGAAAATCAGATAAGGAGGTAGTTATGAAATGAATATGGTAAAACGTGCAGCAGTTATCGTTCTCAGTGTGCTTGTCATTCTCACTGCATTTACAGCCTGCGGCGGCAAATCACCCGAAAAGCTCATCCTCGGCTCATGGAGAGATTCCACAGGTACAACGGGCTATGAATTCAAGGAAGACGGCTCTTGCGTGATCACTTATGCCGATGTTGTTGTCCCCATCATCAATGTAAAGTACACGGGCGAAACAAACGGTACTTACACTATTGCAGAGCTTGAAGACGGCACATACAACGTCAAGATTATTTACACAATTTACAATAAGACCATCACAAGAGAATATAAATTTACTGTTGAAAACAATGCACTTTATCTTACTGACATTGCAGACGGTACAGTGACTGTTTATATGGCATACGCACCTGCTGAGCCTTCAGCTCCCGAAAGCACAACAGTAGCTTAAAAATATAAGACGTTAGGTTGACGAGTATAATCCGAACCCGTTTTTTACAGAGCGAATTTTCGTCAATCCTTTGTTAAAATACTCGCAAATCCGAAAGGATTTACTGCGTTTTGTGCCTTGTCTTGACAAAAATTCGCTCTGTAAAAAATCATCAGACCCAAAAGTGCGAATTTTTGTAAGGCTTTTTGGATGTTGAGGATGCTGACAGGCTGCCGCCTTTCAAGTCCGAAACGCCGAAAAGGCTCAAAAAGTCACACTTTTAGGCGAGTTCGGATTTATGCTCGCCAACCTAAGCGGAGCGTTCTCGTGTAATGCTCCGCTTTTATATTAAGAGGTGACGGTTGCTGTCACCTTCTACAGGAGGTAATTTATGAGTAACATAAATAAAATTCTTATCACCGTTGTTGTATGTGTGTTTATGATCTGTGTTGCCACTGTCAGCACCGTGAAGATCGTGACAGACAAGGGCGATACAACCGCAGCAGAAATCACTTCCGACGAGCAGAGTGTACAGACTCCCGAAAGCACCTCTCAGGCCCCCTCGGACACCTCTTCGGGTGTTCCCGCAGTAAATGCCTCAACCTCAGCCGTTGACGCAACTGCAAATGCAAATGCTTCTACAGCTCCCGGTGAAACAACTGCAGTAACCGAGCTTAAGGCGGCACTTATCGGCAAGTGGTCGGATTCACTTGGAATGATGGGCTACGAGTTTTTTGAGGATGACACGGTAAATGTGACTGTTTTTGATCTCAAGCAGCTTGTCGGACTCGACCTTGAGGGCACACAGAGGCTTCCCTACACTCTTGAGGGCGACATTCTCACAATCAAATTCTCAGCTTACACGGGTACGGCTCAGTGGAAATTCAGAGTGAGTGTTGACGGAAATGAGCTTACAATGTACAACATTGAAGAGCACAACACATCAGTTTACACGAGGGCATCATAATGACACAGCAGGAAAAGGTATATAAGGCTCTTGATGAGCTTAAAATTGAGTATAAGGTAATTCACCACGAGGCAGTTACCACAATTGAGGAGATGGACAACCTCGGCATTTTCACCGACGGTGAGGTGTGCAAGAATCTCTTTTTAAGAAACGCCAACGGCAAGACACATTATGTTGTTTCAATGCTCAAGGACAAGCACCCCGACATTCAGGCTGATATACGTGGTCAGCTCGGCTGCTCAAGGCTTTCCTTCGGCTCGGACGAGAGGCTTATGAAGCATCTCGGGCTCAACCCCGGTGAGGTTTCACCCTTCGGCATCCTCAACGATGACGATGCTGATGTCAATGTTGTGCTTGACAGCGACCTTAAAAAGGTTGACGGCTACATCGGCTTTCATCCCAATGATAACACGGCCTTTGTGTGGATTAAGTTTGACGACCTGATGAAGTTCATCAAGTCAAGGGGTAACGATGTGTATTTTATAAACCTATAAATTTTCAGGGGACGGTATCTGCCGTCCCCTGTTTACTTGATTATTATCCGAAGAGCTTATCGTAAGCAACATCGAAAAAGTCGGTTTCGCTTTTTTCTTTGTAGCTTGACCATCTGAGCCATACAACGGTATTTCCCTTTACGGCGTATCCCTCTTCAACTAAGGTGTGGAGATCATCGGCGACATATCTGTAAACTGCATCCCATTGATAGCTTTTTGTCTCATCCTTAGCAAGAATATCGTTTTCTTCTATGCTTTTTATATATTGCTTTATTGCCACGGGAATGTCGCTTTTAAAAATATAGTAGTCTATGTTGACCCAATCGTTGCTGTTAAGCTCGGATGAGAACCAGTAAAACTGACCGAGCCTTGTCGTTTCACAGGCTTCTGTTTCGTTTATGCAGTCGGCGTCATCAAAGCCTAAATCGGAAAGTGTAACGGGAATTTCGTAGCGGTTCGTTATAATTTCCGCATTGTTTTTATAAGCGGTTTCTGAACAGAAGTAAATACCTGATAATGCAACAGCCGCAGCAACGAAAGAAAGAAAAGAACGAGTCAGCTTTTTGGACTTTTTTTCTTCTTTTTTCCTCCTTGAGTATATAAGCTTTGCAAAGCAAAAAGCTTCAATCGCTATGATAGTCAGAATTAAGTATACGAAAAAAACAGAGTCATATGATGTATAGCCGAAAAAGACAAATGCAAATATCATTGCTGCAATAATTCCTATGATTGCTTCTACAATGGAATCCTCTTTCTTTTTTTCTTCTTCTGAGAAAGATTGAGAAAGGGGATTCTGTCACCGTTGCTGACAGCTTTTTTTGCCTTTATGTACCATTTTATAAAATCGTAAATACTTGTCAGTATGGGGTGTGCGGTTGTCGCAAGTGCCGTTATCCACAAAATCAAGCTGATGTTGGCTGTCGGTGGAATAAGGTCGTTCAGACTATCGGTTAATATTCTTGTTAAGGCTATAAATAACCAGGTACTCACTCCGAGAAAACTCGGATGCAACAGAAAGCTTTTAACAACCGTGCGGAAGTTTTCTTTTTCGTCGGTTATAATTTCCTCTGCATCGTCCTTCTCAGTTCTGAAAATAAAGAGATCATCCTTATATGTATCAACGTATTCCCAACCCTCGTGTTCACAGGCGGCGATAAAGTCTTTTTTCAGCAGGTAGGTCGTATGTATTACTGCCGAGTAGCGAATTTCTCTTTCTTCCGACGGCTCAAAAACCATTATATTGCTTTTAAAACCTTTAAATCTCAATCCTTCCCTTTCCTTCTGTTCAAGATGCTCACAAAGGGCGGTAAGCTCGGTGTAATTGAAATCCATGGGCTCGACAGCTTCGTTTTTATTTCTCTTCATTACAGACCCTCCGTTATTTCTTTTCCGTCGAGTATCATTGTGTTGAGGCGTTGATACTCTTGCTTTAATACCTCTTTGCCGCTGTCTGTGATAATATAGCTTTTTGTTGCAAGGGAAAGGTTTGTGCGTTTTATAAGTCCTGCCGAATAGAATTTGTCAAGCATAGTGTAGAGCGTGCCGGGTCCGATTTTTATTCTTCCGCCTGAAATCCGCCTGACCTCGCTCATTATCTCTGTTCCGTATAGCTCTTTTGTAAGCGCAAGCAGAACATAGTACATCGGCTCAGACAGAGTCTGAAGTGCTTTTCTCGGCATAAGCTCACTCCTTCCGTTGGTCGTATCGTATAACAATATCGTTTAACGATAATCTGCAGTTAAATTATATCATCGTATAACGGTAATGTCAATATGGGAAATATATTTTTCTTGCGCGTTTTATTTATTTTTAAACCCTCATATCTATAATACGAGGTGACAACAATGAAAAAAATCCTATCAATCCTGATTTCTCTGCTTTTCGTTCTGCCCCTTGGCGTAGGCTTCGCCACTGCCTACGAGGAGGAAAGCATCAACACAATCGTACAGCAAACGGAAACGGGCATTTCCGTGACGGCGAAAAGTGCCATTTTGATGGACGTTGCAACGGGGCAGATGCTTTTCAGCGTGAATGAGCACGAAAGGCTCTATCCTGCCTCGGTGACAAAAATTATGCCTCTGCTTTTGTTTATGGAGGCACTTGATGAGGGCAGAATAAACCTTGAGGACACGGTTACGGCAAGTCCCGTTGCCGCTTCAAAGGGCGGCTCTCAGATCTGGCTCAAGGAAGGGGAGCAGATGACCGTTGATGAGCTTTTAAGAGCCACGGCAATTGCAAGTGCCAACGATGCCTGCACAGCTCTGGGTGAGCACATTTCGGGCAGTGAGGAGGCCTTTGTCGCGCTGATGAATGAAAGGGCAAAGCAGCTCGGAATGAAAAACACTCACTTTGTCAATTGCTCGGGCCTTGACGATGACACAACGGAGCACCTGACAACCGCCTATGACATTGCGCTGATGTCAAGGGAGCTTCTTTCCCACGAGAGAATCCGCACCTACACAACGGTGTGGACGGACACCCTGCGCGGCGGCGCAACGGCACTTACCAACACAAACCGCCTTGTCAGATTCTATAACGGCACAACGGGACTTAAAACGGGTACAACCTCAAAGGCGGGCTATTGCCTTTCGGCTTCGGCTGAAAGGGATGGACTTCACCTTGTTGCCGTTGTTCTCGGCGCTGAAACGAGCGATGACCGCTTTGAGGGGGCAAAGGCTCTTCTCAATTACGGCTTTGCAAATTACGAAACCGTTACCCCGTCTCTTGAGGATGTTGAAATTCCTGAGGTCGAGGTGCTTCGGGGCGTAAGTGAAAAAGCGGAGGTTGAGGTCAGGGATGTTTTGCCTCTGACACTTAAAAAGGGCGAAAAGGATAAAATGGAATACTCGGTGGAAATTGCAGAAAATGTTGAAGCACCCGTGGAGAAAAATCAGCTTCTGGGTAAAATCAAGGTAAGCTGCGGCGACAATGTCCTTTGTGAGTACAGACTTACGGCGAAGGATGAGGTTAAAAGAATTACATTTTTCGACTGTATTGAACTTTTTTTGAAAAGTCTTACAAAAAGCAGCTGAAATTTTCTATATATACGACTCCGAAATTCTCCTATTTGTAGTTGACAAATCAGCGTATTTGTATTAAAATACAGTAAATATAGTATATTCAGCACATCAGGAGTAAGGCATATGTCAGCAAAATTAACAAAAAAGTACGTGTCATCATTTGTAACGGACGAGGAAATCCTTTCATTTCAGGATGAAATCATCAAGGCTCATGATGCATTACACAATAAGACCGGCGCAGGAAATGATTTCACAGGTTGGGTTGACCTTCCCGTTGACTACGACAAGGAAGAATTTTCCAGAATCAAGGTTGCCGCAGAAAAAATCAAAAAGCAGAGCGATGTTCTTATCGTTATCGGCATCGGCGGCTCATACCTCGGCGCAAGAGCAGTAATCGAATTCGTTAAAGGTCAGTGCTATAACGCAATGGCTGAGGGCTGCTCAAAGATTTACTTCACAGGTAACAGCATTTCATCCTCTTCACTTGCAGAGGTGCTTCACGTTTGTGAAAGCTGTGATTTCTCAGTAAACGTAATTTCAAAGTCAGGCACAACAACAGAGCCTGCGATTGCCTTCAGAATCTTCCGTGACCTGCTTCAGAAGAAGTACGGCAAGGAAGGCGCAAGGGACAGAATTTACGTCACAACCGATAAGGCAAAGGGCACACTCAAGGGCTTTGCTGACAAGGAAGGCTACGAAACCTTCGTTGTACCCGACGATGTAGGCGGAAGATACTCCGTTCTCACCGCAGTAGGTCTTCTTCCCATTGCCGCCGCAGGTATCGATATCGACGCACTTATGGAAGGTGCGGCAGATGCAAGAAAGGCGCTTATGTCAACCTCACTTGAGGAAAATGACTGCTATAAATATGTTGCAATCCGTAACGCTCTTTACAGAAAGGGCAAATGCACCGAAATGTTTGTAAGCTACGAGCCCTGCTTCACAATGATGAACGAATGGCTCAAGCAGCTCTTCGGTGAAAGTGAAGGTAAGGACGGCAAGGGACTTTTCCCCACCTCCGCAATCTTCTCAACTGACCTCCACTCCCTCGGACAGTACATCCAGCAGGGTGAGAGAATTATGTTTGAGACGGTTATGACCTTCAAAAAGCCCAGGTTTGAGTTTGTTATCGGTGAGGACGAGGAAAATGTTGACGGACTTAACTTCCTCAAGGGAAGAACAATGGACTTCATCAACGAAAAGGCCTTCCTCGGAACAGTTCTTGCCCACAATGACGGCGGAGTTCCCAACATTGTCATCGAGTCAGAGGACATGGGCGAAAAATCACTCGGTTATCTCATTTACTTCTTCGAAAAGGCCTGTGCAATTTCAGGCTACGTTCTCGGCGTAAATCCCTTTGACCAGCCCGGCGTTGAAAGCTACAAGCGCAATATGTTTGCACTTTTAGGCAAACCCGGCTACGAAAAAGAGAAAGAAGCACTTGAACAAAGATTAAGTATGTGATATAATAAACATGTAATTGAACCGAAGGTGTGTAAAAGCCTGTCGGAACAATAAATAAAAGGAGGAAACTAAAAATGATTTCTATTATTTTAGGTCACAAAGGTTCAGGAAAAACCAAGCGCTTGATTTCTTGCGTAAACGAGGCTGTTGAAACTTCAAAGGGCAACGTTGTTTGCGTGGAAAAAGAAACCAAGTTAACATATGATGTTAATTACCGTGCAAGACTTATCGGTACAGACGATTATGCAATCAAGGGCTACGCAGCATTCTACGGCTTCCTTGCAGGCGTTTGTGCAGGCAACCACGACATCACTGATGTTCTTGTTGACGCAACACTCCGCATCGGCGGCAGAAACTACGAAGAGCTTGCAGCCTTCCTTGAGGAAATCTATGAGCTTGCTTCAGTAAACGAAAAGAACTTTGTTTTCACAATTTCAGCAGACAAAGAGGAGCTTCCCGCTTCAATCTTCAATTTCTGCACAGTTCTTGAATAATTATTACAAAAGCCTCGCTTGAAAAAAAGCGGGGTTTTTTAATAAGGCGTATAAGCGTTCTACACTCATAAAGAGGGGGATTTTATGAAAAGAAAAAATATTGTTGCTCTGATTACTATAATGCTTACGGTGTTTTATGCCGTTGCCGTGTTTTCTGTTTATCAGTCTGAAATGAATTCAACTAAAGGCTGGTATGCTTGTGAAGTGGAGCGTGTGTATGATAAAGGAAAGGCAGATTTAAGATACCTTTCAGATGTGGAATATTTCGAAGATTTTAACGATGACCTTGGTATCGAGCCGAAGAAATACGACTTCAGATATGCTATGAGCGAGCTGACAAGGAATTTTGATTATTACGAAGCAGGTATTCCTACGGTTCAGCTTGAAGCGGCTTTTGACTATGCGGTAAACACAGCAGGTGCTCATACGGTTGAGCTTGAAGCTGTTTTCGACAGTGAAGGAAACATAGTTGCTATGGAAGGCGAGTTTTATGATAATCCGATAAAATTTTCCGAATCTGATCAACAGACAAGTGATAAGCAGTTGAGAATGCTCGTACATCACCTGAAAAAATGCTGTTCAATGGATTTTGAGATCAGCAGTATGGGTGCACAGTGGACAGCAGGCGATAATTGCTGCTACACTCTTTGGGATTTTGAATATAATTCGGAACAATATTATTATTTTTCGGGAATGGGACTGGATTTTGTCAGAGCAACACTTGGAAGTGAAATATTTGCTAAGACTATGATACGCCTTTCTGTGTGTTATGTAGTGCTTGTAGCCTCGTCCTTGATTTTGTTGCGGAAAAAGAAAGAGGACAGTTCTCAAATCCAACCTTCGACCCTTGCCGCCGAGGCACAGTCAGGTGACCGTTTTTGATTGAAAGGAACACATAGGACGGTGTTCTGTGTGCTCCTTAGTAAGAATGATAACAACCCCAAGTACGAACTTCGGTTTGTACTTTTTTCTTTTCTCCTTGACAAATCACCCTTTGAAAGTATAAAATTAATTAAAGATTAAATCAGTGTCGCCCGGCGGTATGGTGCTTGAGTCAATACGAAAACCGGACCGCCATTCCGAATTCCGCATTCCGAATTCCGAATTTTGAAACACAGGGGGCGGTTCTATGTGTTCCCAGGTGTAGCTATAGCGTCAATATTTAGGTTTATAATTTAATTGAAAGGAATAATTCAAATGAAAAAGTTTTTTATATTCGTATGCATTTTACCTGTTTTTTTGTTGAGTTTTGTTTCGTGTGGTAAAACAATCAGTAGTGAAGCATTTTATAAATTGACGTATGAGAATAAAGTTGACACTTTTTTTCCTTCTATTTCAAGTTTTCCTGAATCTTGCACTTTTGAATTCTATGAAGCGAGTGATGAGGGATTGTTTCCAACAGATAAATTGTCTATGACAGTAAGTTTTGATTCCATTGTATTGTATGAAAAACAAAAGAATCATGTCAACGCAAGTCAGTTTTTAACTGTTGATATGATCGAGGAAGAACAAGACATAGAATATCACATTTTTCAAAAAGACAACAAGTATCCAAAAGATTTTTGTTTCGTGGGTTATAATGACAGTGCTTTAGAAATATCATATTTTTGGTATTCTTCACAAGATCAAGATTATATAGATAATTTTAGAGATTTTGTAAAAGAAGAATATCCATGAACACAGTGGACGGTTGATTAACTCCCTCAGTCAAAACTAAAGTTTTGCCAGCCCCCTCAGCGAGGGAGCCAAGGCAAAGCCTTCCTCACCGAGGAAGGTGGCACAGCGAAACTGTGACGGAAGAAGTTGGCTTCCCCCCCCTTTTTTTACATCCGAATAGCATTAAGCACAGGGTTAAGTTGCCCTGTGTTTTTTTGCCTTGACAAACTACCTTTGAAAGTATAAAATTAATTAAAGATTAAATCAGTGTCGCCCGGCGGTATGGTGCTTGAGTCAATACGAAAACCGGCCCGCCATTCCGAATTCCGAATTCCGAATTCCGAATTTTGCGACTGCAAGGAGCAACCCATGACCTACGAATACGAAAAACAAGCCCTTTCAGAAGGCTTTCAATGTGTCTGCGGAATCGATGAAGCAGGAAGAGGCCCTCTCTGCGGTCCCGTCTGTGCCGCTGCAGTAATTTTACCTCTTGACTGCGAGCTTCCCGGTATCAACGATTCAAAAAAATTAAGCGAAAAAAAGCGTGAGGCTCTTTACGATATCATCACCGAAAAGGCGGTTGCCTACAGCGTCTTTATGGTCGGCCCCGATGTGATTGATGAAATCAACATCCTTCAGGCAACCTTCCTTGCAATGCGTACGGCTGTTGAAAACCTCGACGTAAAGCCCGATATTGCACTGATTGACGGCAACGGTAAGCCGGGACTTTCAATTGAGGAAAGAACCGTTATAAAGGGTGACGCAAAGAGTGTTTCCATCGCCGCCGCATCAATTCTTGCAAAGGTGACAAGGGACAGATATATGCTTGAGGCTGATAAAAAATACCCCGAATATCAGTTCGCAAAGCACAAGGGCTACGGCACAAAGCTTCATTATGAGATGATTGCCGAGCACGGCATCTGCCCCGAGCACAGAAGAACCTTCCTTAAGAAAATCCTCGGTGAATGAGATGAATAAACGAAAAAGCGGTCAGCTTGGTGAGGACTTTGCCACCGAATACTATGAAAAGCTCGGCTTTGAGATTAAAGAGCGGAATTTTCATTGCCGCGGCGGTGAAATTGACATAATTGCCGAAAACACGGAATATATTATTTTCGTTGAGGTAAAAAGCAGAGCCGACGGCTCACTTTATTCACCCTCAGAGGCCGTTGACGAGGCAAAGCAAAGGAAGCTCTGCAAGGCGGCAATTAAATATATGAGTGAAACCGAAACAGACAAACAGCCGCAGTTTGATGTTTTCGAAGTTTACAGCAACAAGGACAGAATATATAAATTCCAAAGAATTGAAAATGCATTTGAAAGCTTTGATTTCGGAGGCAGATATGATATATTCTGATCTTCACTGCGACACAGTGACAAGATGCTTTGAGAAAAAAGAAAGCATCATTACGGCAACAGGCCACATAAACGCTTTTA
Source organism: Acutalibacteraceae bacterium (assembly GCA_045601905.1). Taxonomy (GTDB): domain Bacteria; phylum Bacillota; class Clostridia; order Oscillospirales; family Acutalibacteraceae; genus UBA6857. The sequence goes on from JAZSAM010000048.1 coordinate 10,175, forward strand.
AAAGTAAACAACTCGGTGAACACAGGCAGTGCTTCGCTCTTTTTGTCCCTGACAGTAAAAGAGGAAGCACCGCTTTTTCTTATCTTAAAAAACTTGTCAGTTTTTACGAAAAGGAGAAGAAACAGCTTGAAAAAACGAACATCATACCTGTTCCTACCGTTGAAAACGGGGCGGCACTCGGCGGCGACTGCAACAATGTAAATTACCTTTCTGAAAAAGGGGTGAAAATGCTCACACTTACCCACAACGGCGAAAATGAGCTTGCTTACGGAGCCGATTGCGAAGAAGGCGGGTTGAAGCTCTTCGGAAAAAGAGTGATTGAAAAAATGGAGCAGGAGGGAATTAGTGTTGATGTGTCCCATCTCAATCGGGAGAGCTTTTACGATGTTGCCGCCTTTGCCCGTTGCCCTCTTATTGCTTCCCACAGTAACTGCCACAGCCTTCTTCCCCACAGGCGGAACCTAACCGATGAGCAGATACGACTGATTATCGAAAGCGGCGGACTTATGGGGCTATGCTTCCACGCACCCTTTCTTTCTGTGAGGGGGATGAGCAACTTTGAAATGCTTTACCGCAACATTTTCCATTTGCTTTCTCTTGGCGGTGAGGATGCAGTATGCTTCGGCAGTGACTTTGACGGAGGTACGCCCATCCCTGAGCTTTCCTCCTTGCAGAAGGTGAAAAACCTTTACGGCTACCTTAAGGGAAGAGGACTCGGGGAGAGGCTGCTTGAGAAGATTTTTTACCGTAATGCCGAGAGGCTGTTCGGAGAAGAAGGCGGGAGACGGGAAGAAATGCAGAATGAAAAGTGCAAAATGTAAAATTTTGGTCGTGTGATAGATTGGATTTATGTTTTAAGTTTCGTTCCGCAGAGGATGAAAGTGAAGCATCTGCTTCGCAGATGTGAAGTTCGCCTTACGGCGAGTGAAGCATCGTCTTGCGACGAAGTGAAGCATTTGCTCTTACAGAGCAAACGATAAGGGTCTGCGACGCATTTGTACTCCCTCAGTCACTTCGTGACAGCTCCCTCAAAGAGGGA
>JAZSAM010000049.1:0-5367 GCA_045601905.1 Acutalibacteraceae bacterium
AAGTTTTCTGGCTTTTCGGCGTTTCGGATTTGAAAGGCGTCAGCCTGTCGGCATCCTCAACAACCAAAAATCCAACAAAAATTCGCACTTTGGGTCGAAAGATTTTTTACGAAGCGGATTTTTGTCAAAACAAGGCACAAAACGCAGTAAATCCTATCGGATTTACGAGTATTTTAACGAAGTGGTGGCGGAAATCCGCCCCGTAAAAAACGGGTTCAGATTATACTCGTCACCCTAAAGTAACGGAGGTAATTATGGAAAATGTAACAAAACCCGACGGCCGCAGAGTCAGGATGACAAAAATGCTTCTCAAGCAAAGCCTCATCGACCTTATGCATCACAAATCAATCCACGACATAAGCATCAAGGACATCTGCAGCGGTGCCGACATCAACCGAAGCACCTTTTACCGTCACTACAACACTCAGTTTGAGCTTTACGACGACATTCTTGAGGACATCACCTATGACATTTCGGAAATTTACGCAAAGTGCGCCGGCGAGGACTACACCGCACAGACCTTCCTTACGGAAATTCTCAAATATATTGAAGAGCACAGAAGCACCTTCCTTGTTATTCTCAGCGGAAACAGCAATGTAAGCATGGGCGAAACCTTCAACAGATTCACAAACCGTTTTATCGATACGAAAAATGCAAGTGAGCTTAGTGTTTACATCATTCAGTTTATCGCCGCAGGCATGACAAGCTTTCTGTGGACATGGCTGAACAAGGAAAAGCGCCGCTCTGCAGAGGATGTAGCTCTCATCATCAGTTCTATTATGTCTCACGGTATCAAGCGCAGCGTAACCTTCGCTCACGCAATGCAGGAAAAAAACGAGGACTAAAAAAGCTCACCGTCAAGGTTTAAACTTCCTTGACGGTGTTTCTCTGTTCAAATAAATTTCGATTTGCTTTTTTCTCTTATTCTTTATTCGGGAAAAGAGCTATTTTTATTGACTCAATTGTGAGACTTGAGGTAATACGCTTAACGCTTTCATTTATTCTTTTTCTTAAATTCGGATCCCACTCCTGAGCATCTGCCATTGTGATGCCGATGTCACCAAGAGCTTTTTCATAAAACTTAAGGCGTTCCTTGAAGGAATTGTAATCCTTGTTTTCCTCTCTTGTCCAGCCTGCTTCACCGCAAGCAATGAGTCTCGGGAAGCACATATAGCACATTCTGTCAAAGTCCTCTACATACTCTGTCCAGATGGGAGCTTCAACGCCGATTACATTTTTTCTGCCCTCTTCGTTGAGCTTATCGGAAAGCACCTTGTAGCCGTAGGTTTTCTTAAGAGGAGTAACTCCGTAAACATAGTCGAGATAGTAATGATAGAAGTCCTCGGCGATGATTTTACCGCCCTTATTGGCGTACTGCTCGCACTTATTCTCTCTGTCCATCCAGTTGCAGATGGTTATGCTGTTTTTGGCAATGCCCGAATTAAGTGTCTCATTCCAGGCAATTACCTTCTTACCCTTATTTTCAAGGTGTTCGGCAATTTTATTTGTAAAATAGCCCTGAAGCTCTTCAACATTGTTAAGTCCCTCTGCCTTTATTTTTGCCTGACACTTTTCGCAGTTGCACCAGCGTGACTTGGGAGCCTCGTCGCCGCCGATATGTACATATTCATAAGGGAAAAGCTCTGTCACTTCATCAAGAAGCTTGTAGCAGAACTCGTAAACCTCATCCTTACCCGCACAGAGAATATCTCTGAAAATACCGCCGTTTGTCATAACGGGAATCTGCTCACCGCGGCAGGAAAGCCAGGGATAAGTTGAAATCAATGCAGTTGTGTGTCCGGGCATATCGATTTCGGGTATAACATCAATAAAGCGCTCCTTACAGAAAGCAACAACATCTCTGATTTCTTCCTTTGTGTAATAACCGCCGTAGGCTCTGGCATCCTTTGAGCCGAAGCCGTGGCAATCACGCCAGGCACCCTTTTCCATAAGCTCGGGATAAATCTCACTTTCAATTCTCCAGCCCTGATCATCGCAAAGATGCCAGTGGAAGGTGTTGAATTTGAACTGCTCAGCTGCACAGATGTACTTTTTGATTTCCTCAATTGTCTGCATATGTCTTGCAGAGTCGATCATAAAGCCTCTGTAAGGGAAAGCAGGCTCATCCTCAATTCTGCAAAGAGGAATCTCATCCTGACTGAGAATCTGACTGAGAGTTTTATCTGCATAGAATCTTCCCTTATCGCTGCTTGTACAGACAGTTATAAGGCTCTGCTGAATGGAAATTACATAAGCCTCCTCACCAAGCTTTTCATCGGTAATATAGCTGATACCGGTTTCCTTTGATTTCAGAATACCGCCGTAAAAATTCACTTTATTTGGCTTTGGAATAACATTAAGAGTCATAATCAACACCCCTTGTTAAATATTATTTTTATTATAGCTTATTCTTTAGTAAAATTCAAGTCCTCGGGGTGTAAGAATGACTCAAAGCATAATAAATCTTCTTTGCGGTATCGGTCTTTTTCTTTACGGAATCTTTCTGATGGGAGATCACACCGAAAAAGCCTTTGGTGAAAAGCTTCGGTACACTCTCGGCGTGCTGACAAAAAACCGTTTTACGGGAATGCTCACAGGTCTTATTGTCACCGGTATAATCCAAAGCTCGTCAGCTACAACAGTTATGACGGTAAGCTTCGTTTCATCAGGGCTTATGAGTCTTTCTCAGGCGGTCGGTATCGTGATGGGTGCAAACATCGGCACAACAGTAACAAGCCTTCTGATTGCCTTTAATTTTTCCGCCATTGCTCCCATTGCAATTTTCCTCGGTGTTGCACTGAAAATAATTTCAAAAAAGGAGACTACACGCCACATTCTTGACCTTCTTACCGGCTTCGGTCTTCTTTTTCTGGGTATGAACACAATGTCCGCCTCCTTTTCTCATTTAAAAGAAAGTGAGGCTTTTCTTGGGCTCATTTCCGCCTGCGAAGGCAAAATTCCCTGCATCCTCGTCGGATTTGTTATGACAGCGATTCTGCAAAGCTCCTCGGCAACGGTAGGAATTCTTCAGGCGCTCGCACTTTCGGGAGTGGTCGGCACAAAAAGTGCTCTTTACATCATTTTCGGTCAAAACATCGGTGCCGTTATTCCCACAATGCTTTCTTCTGTCGGTGCAAGAAAAGAGGCAAAGCAAGTTGGCATTATTCACCTGCTTTTCAATGTCATCGGCACAATAATTTTCTTTCTCCTTTTCGAATTTATTCCTTTCCCCTCTTTCATTGAAAAAATCGGTAACGAATCAATGCAGGTTTCTTTTATGCACATCGCCTTCAATGTGCTTTCAACCGTAATTCTTATGCCCTTCGGCAATTTACTCATCAGGCTTTCAGACATAAAAATTCCTCTCTTCAAAACGAAGAGAGGAAAAGTTTGATTATTTCCATTCGGGAAGGAAGGCAAGAAGTGTTCTTACTGTTGCATAAATCATTTTGAAGAAGCCGATAAGCTTTTCCCAGAAGGTCTGCTCATTTTCTTCAATAAGCTCTTCATAGCCGGGAAGAGTAACATTGCTGTCAGCAGGAGCTCTGTCCGTTGTAAAGTCAGCAACAATAGGAAGAATTGCAGTTGTAATGAGGATTTCAATACCTTCAAATCGCTTTACTCCGTCGCCTGCGTAAAGCAGGAAGTTAACGGGAACCTCTACACCGAGAAGACCTGTAAGGAACGAAAGCACCTTTGCGTATTCCTCTGCACTTACTTCTGCGAGGGCGTAATTAAGAACTGCTGCAAGACCTCTGGTGAAAATAATTACCTCATCTGAATAAGCAGGATAGTTTTCATCACCGTAGTTGTGTGCCTGATAAACTGTTACGGCAAGGTCAATCATATTTTCATAATCGGTATCAGGAATAGTTGTGTCATACTTCTTAACAATCGCCTCGATGCTGTCACCCTCTACCGTCTCACTTTCCTCTTCAAAGGGCATATTGAGAGCGTAGTTAAGTCTGTCACCTACTTTATCAATAATTGCATTCATTTCTTCATCCTCAAGCTTGAGAAGATTCTTGAGAGTTTTTGCCTTCGTATACTGATTAAAGGTAAGTGCATAACTGAGATCTGTAACTGTTTCCTGGTATTCGGTAAAGTTACTGTCAGCAAGGCTGAGAGCATTTTCGCTGATGCCTTCGGGTAAATAATCTATATTGATTTTGTCAATATGTCTTGTTTCGAACTTCACCTCGTCGCCGAAGGTAACAACTCTGTAGGGTGTGCCGATGCCACCGAGTGAGCCTGTAACGGCATCATAGATTACCGTACCGTCTGCTGCTGTGTAAGAAGCAATGTCGTGGTCGTGAGTATGAGCTGTAAAGGTATACTTGATGCCTGCCTTTGCATAAACCTCAGCAGCCTCGGGGTTGTTTGCAACAACAACACCGTTGGGCTGAATTACTGCAGAAAGAATCATATGCTCAAGAAGATTCTGATGATGCATACCGATAAGCTTTTTACCGTCAGCCTTTGCCTTTTCGCCCTGCTTTGCAATCCATTGGAGTCTTTCGTCATAAACGCTGTGAGCGCCTGTACCCTCTGTTGTTGAGTCGATTGCAATAAGACGGTACTCATCGTTAAGGTCAACTACATAAGAAGCTGACTTTGTGTCAACCTCAAGAGCCTCATCATATCCGAATGCAGCATAAGCCTTCATAAATTCAGCTTTTGTTCTGTTCAGAACATCGTGGTTACCGGGAACAACAAAAACCTTTTTACCGGTTGATGCTTCAAATTCAGCAAGATGTGCAGTCACTTCTGCAACCTGCTCGTCTGTACCTGTTTCGGTAATGTCACCGGCTATAAGAATGTAATCACTTTCATTCTTTGCAGCAGCCTCAAGGAAAGCCATAAAAACAGCATCCATTTCATAATAGAGTCTTCCTGCAGTATTCACGTGCGCAAAGTCTTCACTTACACTGTTTGCCTTTTTAACTTTGTCAATGCTGTTATAATGAGTGTCATTAACAACTGTAATTACGAGCTCATCGCCTTCAGCGGAAACAACAACACTGCAAAGACTGAAAAGCATAAGCATTGATAGAATCACGGAAATAATTTTTTTCATTTTTTCTTTCTCCTTAATTTGTTTTTCAACAATTCTAACATTATTGTATAAGATTGTCAATTTAATTCTTTTTAATAAAATAATTTTTAATCAAATTTTAAACTTTGAAACAAAAGAAAAAGGGGATGGGAAAAAATGCGCAGAATGAGCAAACCGAGCCAAAATAAAGCGTTCAGCTTTATTTTGGTTTACCCGACGGCGTACAAAGGTAGTCCGAGGGCGAGGTTTGTTTATAGCATAAAACGCAAAAACCTTGTTTTCGCCTGCTTTGCTGATTTTTACAGTTTTAA
>JAZSAM010000050.1:0-2373 GCA_045601905.1 Acutalibacteraceae bacterium
CGGTTTTAAACTGCCAAAGAAACCCTTTTAAGCAATAAAAATTATTAAAAGAGGCAAGAACAAGGTTTTTGCGTTTTATGCTATAAACAAACCTCGCCCTCGGAGTACCTCTGTACGCCGTCGGGTAACCCAAAATAAAGCAAAAAGCTTTATTTTGGCTCGGTTTGTTCATTCTGCGCATTCTTTCCTAGCCCCTAAACAAGGGGATGTAAAAAAACGAGTTTTTTTACATCCCCTTGTTTTCTGATTTATTCGGCGCTTGCTCTTCTGATGTAGTTTTTGAAGAACTTGAGAGCATCCTCAAGGCAGGCAACGGGGATTTTCTCGTTTGTGCCGTGTGTACCTCTGAGAAGCTCAATGCTTACTCTGAAGGGAGCATAGCGGTAAATGTTTTCGCAGATGGGCTCATAGTTGTAAGCATCGGTTCCGCCCATTACAAGGTAGGGAGCAACGATTGAGTTGGGCTCAAGGCTCTTACAAAGGTCACCGATGATTTTGAAGGTTCTTGAATCTGTGGGTGAGAACTTTGATGCTTCCTTTGAGTTGAGCACATTGATTTCGAGGTCGGGATTTTTTGTGACCTTCCTGATGTGGTCAACAAGGTCCTGCTTTGTTGTGCCGGGCATTGCACGGAAGTTGATTGTGGCAGAGGCTCTCTGGGGAAGAACATTTGCAGCAGGGCTTCCGCTTGCCATTGTGACTGCGGTTGTTGTTCTTACGAAGCAGGCACCGAAGGGAATCTGCTTTGCAACCTGTAAAAGAGCAGGCTTGAGAAGGGGAATGTTGCAGGTGATAAGACGCACGGGATATGTACACTCTCTTGCAACTGCATCCATAAGGTCATCCATAAGCTGATTGAAGGAGGATTTGAACTGATGGTCCTCGATTGCCTTGATTGCACAGGCAAGCTGACCGAGAGCGTTGTGCTTGGGAGGCTGTGAGGAGTGACCGCCCTTGCCGTTGACAACGATTTCGATGTCTGAATAGCCCTTTTCAGCGATGCCGATACCTACAAGGTGCTTGTTGTTGAGAACGCCGGGAACATTGACGGGGATGATTGCACCGCCCTCGTCGATAACGCTGTCGAGGATAACGCCTCTTTCCTTGAGAGTTGTCATAAGGTCAAATGCACCGTTTTCAGCATTTGCAACAACCTCTTCATTGTCACCGAAGAGAAGGTAAACATCTCTTTCGGGCTCGAAGCCATCTTCAAGAAGTGCCTCAACTGATTCCATAACAGCAATGAGGTGGTTCTTCATATCGATGCTGCCGCGACCCCAGATGAATTCGCCGTCGTCAACACCGTCGAAGGGACCGTGTACCCAATCCTGCTCTGTGCCCTTTGAAACGGGAACAACATCCTGATGAGCAAGAAGAGCGATGGGCTTGAGGTCGTCTCTTTTACCCTTCCAACGGTAAAGCAGGTTTGCAGGAGGAACAATTTCCTTTTCAAGCTTTTCTGCAATAAGAGGATAAGCCTCGTCGAGGAACTTATGGAACTTTTCAAATTCCTTCCAGTCCACGAGCTCTGACTTTCTGTTGGAGATTGTTTTGAACTGAATTGCCTTTGAAAGATTCTTACGGTATCTTTCGACATTGAGTGCTTCTTCGGGAAGGGGAGGAAGCTCTCTTTTTTCGGGCTTGAAGGTTGCGGCGTGGATTGCGTTGCCGACTGCAGCGGCTGCAACGGCCGCACCGATGATTTTTGTGGTTTTCTTCATGGGAATACCCCTTTCTAATAACATTACTTTTTCATTATATACCTCTTTTTTAATAATTTCAACACCTTGTGTGAGCAAAGTTGACAAAAAGGAACATTGGTGATAAAATAAACGGCAGATAAGGTCTTCACGGAGGTGAATTAAAATGATGAGTAAAAAAATGGTAAAGGTAATCTGTATTATTATGGCAGGACTTATGCTTCTCAGTGCCTGCGCAGTGCTTCTTCAGGTTTTTGCAGCAAGTGAAAAGGAAGTAATTGCAACCACGGTTACTCCCGAAACCGGTGACGGACTTTCCGACTATGTTATTCCTGCAGGCATAGCGGTGCTTGCCGTGCTCGGTATTGTAATCAGCTTTGTCCTTCCTAAGATGAAGAAGACGGACGGGAAAGCCGAAAAGAAGGGCGAGTAAAATTTAATGAACAGAGCTTGGCTTGACGCCGGGCTCTTTTTTATTTTTCCCACGGCACTTTTTTTGCGGATAGTCTCTTAACTGCTTTTGCACCCGTATGCCTCGTGGCGGCGGGCCAGTTACTTTGTCAAGAGCGACAAAGTAACCAAAGCGCCCTTTCGGCTACTGAGCTTTTACAACTATTCATTTATCCGCCGTCGCAAAAAGGAAAGTCCCGACACCTCACGGACTTCGCCGTGA
>JAZSAM010000051.1:0-9402 GCA_045601905.1 Acutalibacteraceae bacterium
TCAAATACTATTGTTTGGTAATGAGTGAGGAATATATCAGAAATCACTTTGCTGACATAAAGAAATATGCCAATGTCATTGAAAATCGTTTGGATGATGAATGGTGCACAATGGAGAGTGTATTGGCAGATAATGCAGAAATGTTTGACCTAGCACAGAAGCATAATGTGAACTATATACTCATTGAAAATAAGTACGAAATCAATATTGATTTATAAAGACAAATTCTAATTTATCAGTTTGTTGCTAAATTGAGCTGTAAATACAAAAAAATTACGGCACCTTGTGTGCCGTGATTTTTTTGCTCGGATAGTAATACAGAGGGATTCGAACAAGGAGGGAGCGAAGCGGAAGAAAATGCTCCGGGGGAGCATTATCGCCGACGTGGCAACGAGCGAAGCGAGGCGATAGGCGCGGGAGCGCTGGGACAAAATCCCTCTGGGCGGGCCAAGTGAAAAAGTGCCGTAAACCCTTATGATTAGGGGCTTTGCGGCACTTTTCGTGTTTGATTTTGTAATTTAAAATATCCGTAAAAATCGGTTAAAATCCATATATTTTTACAAAGTATGCAAGTCAAAATGCGGGTCAGATGCAGGTCAGGAAATTTTTGTGAGATAATCGTTTAGCTTTTCCATTGAGTGTAGCTTATATATAGAATCAAGGTGGGTGTAAATGTTCAGCGTAGTCTTTATGTCAGAGTGACCGAGCTGATCTTTTGCAGTGAGGACGTCAACACCTGCCTTTGTTTTCGTCATTGGTTTAATAAAAGGCTTGTTGTTTATAAATTCAGCCGCCTTATTTATTCGGATTGTGCTTACTTCAGGTCAATTTTTCCTTAGCTACTTTAACATCGTGTTCTTTTAAGGCTGCAGTAAGTATTTCTGCAAGCTCTTTTGCGGTACCCTCTTCTAAAGGAAGAAGCGGTATTTGTGTTGTTTTCTCTTCCCGGTTAAATGGAGTGTTGTAGCTAAGAATAAGATAAGCTTCCGAAGAATCTTTTTTCATACAGATTTCGTTCAGCTTAAATCCATAGGTGTCGAAGTAATCTAATGTATAGTAATTGCCGCCGCCACATCGTTCTTTATAAAATTCATAAGGCTTACCGTTGCACGAAAAAGAGCATTTCACGCTAATTTCGTCATCGTTCCAAATTTCGTTTAAGCTTGGTTTGATTTCTTCTTGCTCGTTTACCTTATCATACTTTTTTTGTTGCTTGATGCTTATGATAAGCATAATTATTCCTGCTATTGCAATAAATACTCCGATACCGGCTGACATCGTTAAGAAGCCAAGAACACATATAACAATACCGAGTAGTCTTAATTTTGCAATTTTTTTGAGTTCTTTGTTCATAGGATACTCCGTTTCCGCCGCCTGAGGGCGTTTTTTTATTAGTAGTAATGAAAAATTACATTACTCCGTATATATAGTGTCGAAAAAACGTAAATGTTACAATTTTTATTTCACATTACTGTAAAAACCTACGGCTCTGCCTATTATGCTCACTCTGTTCATATCTTCCTTGAAGAAAGAACGAGGGGGATAGGCAGGGTTTTCTGCTTGAAGGATGATTGAGTCCTCTATTATGTAAACTCTTTTGAGGAGCTTTTTACTTCCCTCAATCAGAACGGCTGCAATCTGTCCGTTTTCGACTGTTGGCTGCTGTTTGATGTATACGGTGTCACCGACACAGATCCTTGCACCGATCATACTGTCACCTTCACAAGTGAGTGTGAAATCACAATTGATATGCTCGGGGACATCGTCATAACCGTCAAAGTTTTCCTCTGACATTATCGGATCACCACAGGAGATTACACCGAGCCTCGGACGTTTTACCATTTTTTGAACAGGGTGGAAGCCTTCGGGGACGGATGCTTCATTTTTGGGTACATTGAGCCCCGAAAGCCAAGCTGCATCAACTCCGTAATAGGAAGCTAACATTTGTATTGTCGGAAGTCCTATTCGTTCAATTTCACCTTTTTCCCAACGCATTACTGTTGTTTTATGTACTCCGCAAAGCACTCCGATTTGTTATAATGTTTTTTTGCCTTCAATCTACTTTGCTTAAGTATCTCTCCGGCAAGAATGTTTTTTCTTTCATTAATATCACCAAAAATGCTATAACATAATTTTTCAGATAATGCAACATTTTTTTGAAAAAATATCAAAAAAGTTGCAAAATGCTACTGACATAACGCTTTTTTGGTGGCAATATCATGTTGCGCAAAACTCAACAAACAAAGAAGAAAGCGAGGTGATATAATGCCAAATGCAAGAAAATTAAAAGCGAGGATTCTCGAAAAAGGCTACATGATTAAATCGGTAGCGGACTTAATGGAGCTGACAGCTTATACTTTAGGGCGGAAAATCTCAGGGAAAGCACCAATGACACTTTCTGAAGCGTGGCAGTTTATGAAAATTCTTGAAATTTCTGATGAAGAATTCAAGGATTATTTTTTTTACTTGCAAGGTTGCATAAAATGCAACAAATTAAAAAAGAAAAACTCTTGCATCACCGCCGGCAAAGCCTGATACAAGAGTAACACCAATTCAAGAAAGAAATGGATAAATCAATTATACATAATCCTCTTCTTAAAGTCAAGAAAGGAAAAGTACTTGATTTCTCTTCTTCATAATCGTATAATTATCTCGCTTTCGTATGGCTTTTTCTGCAATTAAATTATACTATGAAAGCAGCCACTGAGCAACCTTTTATGGTAACTCAGTGGCTTTTTTTATTTAGGAGCTGCATTAGTGCAATAGTCCCTTTTTTATCCAATCCGAAGGCTTGGTATGTAACTGCCGTAAGGCGTATGTAATCTGTTCGCTTTGCGAATGGTATACCATCCAAGGCTTCGCGGGATTTTTTTTGCGAAACAATCCCCATAACAAAATCCTTATAAACTTCTTGACAACTGCAATTCCCTGTGATATAATACCGCAGATAAAACGCGAAAAAGGAAGGTGAGGACAATGTGTATGACGGCAAAAAACTGCAATATTGTTTCTTCTCCTTTTTGTTTTTACAAAGGTTATATTTTTGTTTCTGATTTTAACGGGTAACATTCTTGTTGCCCGTTATTTTTTAATATTTTTATATGAATATTTATACGAAAAATCTTTACAATCAGCAGATGAAAGTGTATAATAATAAGATGAATAATATGTCTGCTTTCAGACTGGAAAGAAGGAATTTTCAATGAAACACTTACTCAAACTTCTCGACTGGACACCGGAAGAGATTAAAGATACGCTTGACCTTGCCGATAAGCTCAAGGCTGAGAAGAAGGCAGGCATCAAGCACCGCATCCTTGAGGGCAAAACCCTCGGTATGATTTTCCTCAAATCATCAACAAGAACAAGAGTTTCCTTTGAGGTCGGTATGTATGACCTCGGCGGTACACCTCTCTTCCTTTCATCAAAGGACCTTCAGATCGGCAGAGGTGAGCCCGTTCAGGATACTGCAAGAGTTCTTTCACGCTTCCTCGACGGTATTATGATCAGAACCTTCGATCAGCAGGAGGTTGAGGATCTTGCAAAGTACGGCTCAATCCCCATCATCAACGGACTTACCGACTTCTGTCATCCCTGCCAGGTACTTGCTGATCTTCAGACAATCCGTGAATATAAGGGTAAGCTCGACGGCCTCAAGCTCTGCTATATCGGTGACGGTAACAATATGGCAAACAGCCTTATCGTCGGTTGCATAAAAATGGGTATGAAGGTTGCAATCGCTTGTCCCAAGGGCTATGAGCCCGATGACGGCATTGTTGCATGGGCAAAGGAAAACGGTGACCTTCTTGTAACTGAGGACATCGCCGAAGCCTGCAAGGGTGCAGATGTGCTCTATACAGACGTTTGGGCATCAATGGGTCAGGAAAGCGAAGCAAAGAAGAGACAGAGAATCTTCAAAAATTACCAGATCAACGAGGCTGCAGTAAAGGCTTCAAATGAGGGTGTAATGGTTCTTCATTGCCTTCCCGCTCACAGAGGCGAGGAAATCACCGAAGAGGTGCTCGAAGCTCATGCAAACGAAATCTTCGACGAGGCTGAAAACAGACTTCACGCACAGAAGGCAGTTCTTGTAAAGTGCTTCACAGAATAAAAACGACAATACATTAATTTTAATAAATCTCAAAGGAAAGGAAGTTTCGCGCTCAGGCGTGAACAAGGTGAACTAAATGAAAAAGCGTTATTTGGTTCTGCAGGACGGCACAGCCTTTGAAGGCTATGCTTTCGGTGCCGACAAGGAAAGCATCGGTGAACTGATTTTTACAACGGGTATGGTCGGTTACATCGAAACCCTTACCGATCCCTGCTATTACGGACAGATTGTTATGCAGACCTTCCCGATGGTAGGCAACTACGGCATTATCGAGGCAGATTTTGTCGGTGAGCCTCATCTTAAGGGTTATGTTGTAAGAGAGCATTGCACTGCTCCCTCAAACTTCAGATGTGAATACGACCTTGACACCTTCCTTAAAAATAACGGAATTCCCGGAATCTACGGAATTGACACCCGTGAGGTTACAAACATCATCAGAGATAAGGGTATAATGAATGCAATTATCTGCGATGAAATTCCTGCTTCTCTTGATGAAGTAAAGACATTTAAAATAACCGAAGCTCTTAAGAATACCTGTGCAAAGGAAAAGAGTGAATACATACCTCAGGCAGATGCAATAAAGCATGTTGCAATTCTTGACCTCGGTTCAAGCAAGTACCTCGAGCAGAGCCTTCTTGAAAAGGGCTACAAGGTTACTCTTCTTCCTCACACCGCTTCAGCTGAAGAGATTCTTTCACTTTCAGCTGACGGTCTTATCCTTACTGAGGGTGCAGGTGATCCTGCTGAAAATGAAGGTGTGATTGCAACGGTTGCGGCACTCTTCGGTAAAATCCCCATGCTCGGTCTCGGTCTCGGTCATCAGATTATGGCTCTTGCAAAGGGCGGCAAGATAAGAAAGCTTGCTTACGGTCACCACGGTGCAAATCAGCCCTCAAAGATCGTCGGCTCAGCGAGAACACTCATCACAAATCAGAACCATAACTTCGTTGTTCAGGAAGATACAGTAAAGGATGCAGTCGTTACACATATCAATATGAACGACGGCACAATCGAAGGTCTCGCTTACGAAAAGGAGTACGCTTTTTCACTTCAGTTCGAGCCCTCGGATGATGTAATCACAGAAAAATTCGCAAAGGAAATGGAGGAGTTTGCAAATGCCGTTAAATAAGGATATCAAAAAAGTTCTCGTTATCGGTTCGGGTCCTATTGTTATCGGTCAGGCAGCAGAATTTGATTATGCCGGTGCCCAGGCTTGCCGTGTGCTTAAGCAGGCAGGCGTCAATGTTGTGCTTGTTAACTCCAACCCCGCAACCATTATGACAGATAAGGCTCTTGCTGATGAAATTTATCTTGAGCCTCTCACAACAGAAACAGTAAAAAGAATCATCAAGCTTGAAAAGCCCGATTCACTTCTCGCTGGTCTTGGCGGACAGGTCGGTCTCACCCTTGCAATGCAGCTTTCAAAGGAAGGCTTTCTTCAGGAGCAGGGCGTAAAGCTCATCGGTACAGATGTTGAAGCAATCGACAAGGCAGAGGACAGACAGCTTTTCCGTGACACAATGGAATCAATCGGTCAGCCCTGCATTCCCTCCGATATTGCAAATGACATCGAATATTCTGTTGAAATCGCAAACAGAATCGGTTATCCCGTAATCATCCGTCCCGCATTTACTCTTGGCGGCGCAGGCGGCGGTGTTGCTTACAACGAGGACGAGCTCAGACTCTTTGCAAAGACAGGACTTGATGCTTCTCCCATCACACAGATTCTTGTTGAGCGCTACATCAAGGGCTGGAAGGAAATTGAGTTTGAAACCATGCGCGACAGCGCAGGCAATGCAATTGCAATCTGCTCAATGGAAAACTTTGACCCCGTAGGCGTTCACACGGGCGACAGTATTGTTGTTGCTCCCGCACTTACCCTTTCCACAAAGGAGTACTCAATGCTCCGCCAGGCAGCACTTGACATTGTTTCCGCCCTTAAGATTGTCGGCGGCTGTAACTGTCAGTTTGCTCTTAATCCCGAAACCTTTGAGTATGCCGTAATTGAGGTTAACCCCAGAGTTTCCCGTTCATCAGCCCTTGCAAGTAAGGCATCAGGCTATCCCATTGCAAAGATGACAACAAAGCTCGCTCTCGGCTATACTCTTGACGAAATCAAAAACGACATCACAGGAAAGACCTGCGCTTGCTTTGAGCCTGCACTTGACTATGTTGTTGTCAAATTCCCCAAGTGGCCCTTTGACAAGTTTGTCGGCTCATCAAGAAAGCTCGGCACACAGATGAAGGCAACCGGTGAGGTTATGTCCATCGGTCAGAGCTTTGAAGAGGCAATTATGAAGGCAGTAAGAGGTGCTGAAATCAGTCTTGACTCTCTTAATGCTGAGCCCGTAAATGACAAGGACATCCTTGAAAGACTTGATGACTGTGACGACAGAAGAATCTTTACTGTTTTCGAAGCAATCAAGAAGGGCATTTCCACTGAAAAAATCCACGAAATTACCGCTATTGACGAGTGGTTTATTGATAAGCTCAGAAACCTTGCTGACTTTGAAAACGAAATCAGCGGCAAGGAAATTTCAAAAGAGCAGTACGACAGAGCAAAGAAGCTCGGTTATACCGACAAGACTCTTCGCAAATTCTGTTCCTTCCCTGAAGAATTCCACAAGGAAGCTTCCTACAAAATGGTTGACACCTGCGCTGCAGAATTCTCCGCAACAACACCTTACTTCTATTCATCCTACGATGCAGCCTGCGAATCAAGACGCTACGAGCGTTCGGGCAAGGATGTTGTTATGGTTCTCGGCTCAGGCCCCATCAGAATCGGTCAGGGTATTGAATTCGACTATTCATCAGTTCACTGCGTATGGACACTCAAGGAGCTCGGCTACGATGTTGTTATCGTAAACAACAATCCCGAAACCGTTTCAACTGACTACGATACCGCAGACAGACTTTACTTTGAGCCTCTTTGCGACGAGGATGTTATGAACATCATCAAGGTTGAAAAGCCCATCGGCGTGGTTGTTGCCTTCGGCGGACAGACAGCAATCAAGCTTACAAAATTCCTTGATGATAACGGCATCCAGATTCTCGGTACATCTCAGCAGGGTATTGACACCGCTGAAGACAGAGAAAAGTTCGATGCACTTCTTGAAAAGTTCGGCTTCCTTCGTCCCAAGGGATGTGGTGTAATGACTCTTGAAGAGGCACTTGAGGCTGCAAACAGACTCACTTATCCCGTGCTTCTTCGTCCCTCTTATGTTATCGGCGGTCAGAATATGCAGATCGTTCACAATGATGTTGAAGTTGAGCGTTATATGAAGAAGATCCTTTCAACCGGCATCGAAAATCCCGTGCTTGTTGATAAATATATGAGCGGTACGGAAATTGAGGTTGATGTAATCTCCGACGGTAAGGATGTACTTATCCCCGGTATTATGCAGCACATCGAGCGTGCAGGTGTTCACTCTGGTGACTCCATTGCCGTTTATCCTCCTTATTCTCTTACCGACAAGATGACCGAAACTGTTGTTGACTGCTCAGAGAAGCTTGCCCTTGCTCTCGGTACAAAGGGACTTGTCAACATTCAGTACCTTATTTACGAAAATCAGCTTTACATCATCGAGGTTAATCCCAGAGCTTCAAGAACAATTCCTTACATCAGTAAGGTTACCAATGTTCCGATGGTTGACCTTGCAACTAAGGTTATGACGGGTACACCTCTTAAGGATCTCGGCTACGGCACGGGTCTTTATGAAGCACCTCCGTACTTCGCCGCAAAGGCTCCCGTATTCTCCTTTGAAAAGCTCAACGATGTAAACAGCTACCTCGGACCGGAAATGAAGTCCACCGGTGAGGTTCTCGGTATCGGTAAAACTCTCAACGAATCACTCTTCAAGGCTCTTACCGCTTCGGGTATCAAGATTGAGCCCGGTAATGAAAACGGCGAGCTCGGCGTTCTTCTCAGCGTTGACGAGCACGACCTTGACGAGATTGTTTCCCTTGCAAAGAAGCTTCAGGACCTTGGTGTAAACATTTATGCCACTAAGGAAACCGCAAGAGCAATTGTAAATCTCGGTATCAATGTTACCTATGTAAAGGGTATCAGAAAGAACGATTACTGCTTCAAGCTTCTTGAAAGCGGAAAAATCAATTTCATCGTTTACACGGGTGCTCTTTTTGATGACACCATGGACAATTACATTGCCCTTCACAGAAAGGCTCTTCAGCTCGGTATTGCTTGCTTTACATCTCTTGACACTGCAAATGCAATGCTTGACATTATGGCAAGTAATTATACTCAGCTCAATACGGAGCTTATTGACATCAACAATATGCGCTCACAGAAGAATGTGTTCAAGTTCTCAAAGATGCACGGTACGGGCAATGACTACATCTTCATCGACAACAGAAACGGTGAGATTTCCTGCCCTGAATCACTTTGTATCAACTTCTGTGAGAGACATTACGGAATCGGTGGCTATGGTATTGTGCTTATCGAAAATTCCGATGTTGCCGATGCAAAGATGAGAATCTTCAACCGTGACGGCAGTGAAGGTAAGATGGCAGGTAACGCAATCCGCTGCGTTGCAAAGATGCTTTACGATAAGGGCATCGTGCAGAAGGAAGAAATGACCATTGAAACCGGAGCAGGTATCAAGTCTGTAAAGGTATACATCTCAAATAAGCGTGTTACCGCTGTTGAGGTATATATGGGCAAGCCTGATTTCAGTGCAAAGAATCTTCCCTGTACTCTCGATGAGGAAGAAATCATCGACTATCCCATCACAATCGGCACATCAAGCTATAATATTACTTGTGTGAATGTCGGTAATCCTCATTGTGTTGTATTCAAGAAGGATATTGACACACTTGATCTCAACAAAATCGGTCCCGGCTTTGAATATGCCGATATCTTCCCTGAAAGAATCAACACCGAATTTGTAAGAGTTGTCAACCGTCACACAATCAAAATGCGTGCCTACGAAAGAGGTAATGGCGAAACCTTTGCCTGCGGTACAGGTGCTTGTGCTGCTGTCGTTGCAGCAGTTGAAAACGGCTTCTGTAACAAGGGTGAGGAAATCACTGTCAAGCTCAAGGGCGGCGACCTTGCCGTAACCTATAATGATGACGGCATATACCTTACAGGTAACGCAGTACTTATATACGAAGGCGAAGCAGAATATTAAAATGGGGCTGTAAAAAAAGTGCAGACCGCATAAAACAAGATAACTAAAGGGTTTCTTTCGGTTTTGAACTGCCAAAGAAACCCTTTAAACAATAAAAATTATTAAAAGAGGCAAAAACAAGGTTTTTGCGTTTTATGCTATAAA
>JAZSAM010000052.1:0-12805 GCA_045601905.1 Acutalibacteraceae bacterium
GCATAAAACGCAAAAACCTTGTTTTTGCCTGCTTTTGCTGATTTTTACAGTTTTAAAGGGTTTCTTTGGTAGTTCAATACCGAAAGAAACCCTTTTGTTATCTTGTTTTATGCGGTCTGCACTTTTTTTACAGCCCCTTTAAATTTATGCCTTTTTCTTGGAAATAGCCTTGATTGCAAAGAGTGTGCCAACCATAAGCACTGCACCGATGGGAAGTGCAATGTACCACTGAGGAACAAAGCCTGCAATGATGTAGGTTACAAATGAAACACCTGCAACCGTAAGTGCATAGGGAAGCTGAGTTGAAACGTGGTTGAGGTGGTCGCACTGTCCGCCTGCTGATGCCATAATTGTTGTATCGGAGATGGGTGAGCAATGGTCACCGCAAACAGCACCTGCCATACAAGCAGAAATAGCAACGATCATGATGGGATTGCCTGCTTCGAATACGCTGAGCACGATGGGGATGAGAATACCGAAGGTACCCCATGATGTACCTGTTGCGAAGGAAAGACCTACGGCAATAAGGAAGATGATTGCGGGAAGGAAGGACTGAAGTGCACCTGCAGAGCCTTCAACAAGCTGCGAAATGTAAATCTTTGCGCCGAGAGAATCTGTCATAGCCTTAAGAGTCCATGCACAAGTGAGGATAAGGATGGCAGGAACCATTGCCTTGAAGCCCTCGGGAAGAGATGCCATTGCATCCTTGAAGGAGATAACTCTTCTTACAAGAAGATATACAACTGCAAATACGATTGCGATTGCGGAGCCGATAACAAGACCGACAGAAGCATCTGAATTTGAGAATGCCTCGATAAAGCCTGTGCCTTCGAAGAAGCCGCCTGAGTAAATCATACCAAATACGCAGCAGATGATAAGAACAACAACGGGAAGAATGAGGTCAATAACCTTACCCTTGGGATTAACTTCAACATCCGTACCTTCTACCTTTGTACCGCTTGTAAAGATATCACCGTTTTCAATAGCGTTCTTTTCATGAAGCTTCATGGGGCCGTATTCAAACTTGGCAACGGCAAGAACAATCATCATGATAATGGTGAATATAGCGTAGAAGTTATAGGGAATAGCCTGAACGAAAAGGCTCATACCGCTGTCAGCACCTGCGCCTCTTGCAAAGCCTGCAACTGCTGCTGCCCAGGATGAAATGGGAGCGATGATGCAGATGGGAGCTGCTGTGGCGTCGATAATGTAGGAAAGCTTTGCACGGGAAATCTTCTGCTCGTCAGCAACGGGACGCATAACTGAACCAACTGTAAGGCAGTTGAAATAGTCGTCGATGAAGATGAGGCAGCCGAGAAGGATTGTTGCAAGCTGAGCGCCTACTCTTGACTTGATGTGCTTGGAAGCCCAGCGTCCGAAAGCAGCAGAGCCGCCTGCCTTGTTCATCATTGAAACAAGTGCGCCGAGAAGCACAAGGAAGATGATGATACCCATGTTATAGCTGTCTGAAAGGCTTGCAACAAAGCCGTCAAAGAGAACATGGTTGATTGCAGTTTCGAAGTTGCCGCCTGCATAAATGAAGCCGCCGACTACGATACCGATGATAAGTGAGGAGTAAACCTCCTTTGTGATAAGTGCAAGCACGATTGCGATTACGGGAGCAAGAAGTGCTGCAAATGTTGCATAGGAGCCGATGCTTTCACGAACCTTAGCAAGAGCTGTTTCGATGTGAGCCTTGAAGCCGGGGTCGTTTGTGAGGTTGTCAGCATAGGAATCAACATATTCTGAAGCACCAAGGATGCCTGTCTCTTCATCGTCAGAATATTTGCCGAGGTCATAATCTGTTACCTCGCCGTCTACATCGACGGAAAATGCTGTTTCGGCTGCTTCACCGGTTGCAGCAGCATCAGCAACATCGCCGTCTGTTGCAGCAAGAAGAACAGCCTGGCCTTCTTCTGCTGAAATCGCCATAACGTCAGCTTCGCTTGTTGCAAAGGCAATGCTTGTCATGGGAATTGCAAGTGCAAAAACAATCATAAAGGCAAGAATGATTTTTGCAATGCTTTTCTTCGAGTTGTTTTTCATTGTTCTGTCTCCTTTAATTTTTTAGTTTACCTGAGAGGACTGCACCTACTCATAATAATACTTTAAAATGATAACATTTTAAAGTTGTGTTGTCAACTTCTTTCGACAATATTTATTCTATTGACACAAAAAAATTAAAGTGCTATTATGATATAGTTATAAGTTTTAAAGGAGAGGATAACAATGAAATTCAACTTTGATGAAGTAATTGACAGAAAAAATTCCGACAGTCTGAAATTTGACTTTGCAAAGAAAAACGGACTTCCCGAGGATGTTCTCCCCCTCTGGGTTGCAGATATGGACTTCAAGGCTCCTCCGGGAGTGCTAGAGGCACTTCAGAAAAGCCTTGACAGAGGAATTTTCGGTTACAGTGACACGGGTGACGACTACTACGACATAGTTGCCTCCTGGTTTAAAAAGCGTTTTGATTTCACTTACGAAAAGGAGTGGCTTATCAAAACTCCCGGCATTGTTTTTGCCCTTGCAAACGCTGTAAGAGCCCTTACGGAAAAAGGCGACAATGTCATCATTCAGCCTCCCGTTTACTATCCGTTCTTTAATGTAATAAGAAATAATCACCGCAACATTATCGAAAATCCGCTTGTCTGCAGAGACGGCAAATTCTACATCGACTTTGAGGACTTCGAAAAGAAAATCACAGACAACAACGTCAAGCTTTTCATCCTCTGCTCACCTCACAATCCCGTTTCAAGAGTGTGGACAAAAGAGGAGCTTCAGAAGCTCGGAGAAATCTGCCTTAAGCACAATGTTTATGTTGTGGCTGACGAAATCCACTGCGACTTTGTCTTTGAAGGAAGCAAGCACCACATCTTCATTGATGCTGTGCCCGAAATGAAGGAAAGAACAATTATCTGCACCGCACCGAGCAAAACCTTCAACATAGCAGGTATGCAGCTTTCAAACATTTTCATTCCGTCAGCTGAAATCCGTCAAAGATACATGGCTGAAATTGATGTTACGGGCTTCACCGTACCGAGCAATCCCGGTGTAGTTGCCTGCAAGGCCGCTTATGCAACGGGTGAGGAATGGTTCGAGGAGTGCCTTTCTTACATTAAGGCCAACTTTGATTACCTTAGAGCTTTTCTCAATGAAAACCTTCCGCAAATCAAGCTCATCGAGCCCGAAGGCACCTACCTTGCATGGCTTGACTGCTCAGGTCTCGGACTTACGGCAGAAGAGCTCAACGACCTCATCATCAACAAGGCAAAGCTCTGGCTTGATGCAGGTGACATCTTCGGCAAGGCAAGTGAGCAGTACCAGAGAATTGTTATGGCTTGTCCGAGAGCAACACTTGAAAGAGCAATGAAGCAGCTTAAAGAGGCAATCGGGTAAAAAAAGTTGTCAGTAGCTGGTAGTCAGTAATCAGGAAACGCCCTTCGGGGCGTGTTTTTAATTCGGAGTGCGGAATTCGGAATTCGGAATTGCGGGGAGCTCTTTGGGCAACTGCAGTGTGATGCCGCCAAATAACAGAGTTCAGCCTTAGTCGCCCGAAAAGCTTCTCGACCCTTAATTTTGCATTTTACATTTTATGAACGCCCGAAGGGCTCCTCGGCTCTCAGCCCTCTACCCATACTCACTACTTACTACTAAAAAAATCACATCAGACAAAACAGTAAAAGTGCCTCCTCAATCCTGCCGTAAATTTCATAAAGCATTTCCTTCGGCAAAGGATTTTCACCCTTGCCGATTTCCATTGTGAAGCCGGGAAGAGAAAATTCATCAATAAACCAGTCCTTGAAGCCACCGTGGCTGTAAAGTCCGCTGTTATCAACGAGCTTGTAGCCGCAGGAATCAGAAATTATTTTTGCCATTATGCCTGATGCCTTGGGGGTCTTATCGCCGTACTGCCAGAAAAGCTCCTCTCCCTGCGAATGAATAGCCATAACAGAGCGGAAGGGCTTAATCCTGCAAAGCCTCGTAAGTGTACGGGTTTCCGCCTCACTTTCAGCATGCTTTCCGCCGTACCTTGTCGGTGAAGGGCCGTCAATCCCTTCCTCACGCTCCATCTGCCGCAGCTTGTCCCAGCCTGCATTGAAGTTGTGATTGATGTCAACACCGAGAGCATTGGCATTCCATTTGCGGTAATCCTCGCACCCAACTGAAGCAATAAAGTGCCTTAATCCCTTTGCCCCCTCAACACCGTGAGTGGCAATTTCAACTCCGTCGGGATTGACGCAGGGAATCACCGTAACACCAAGCTGTGAAAAGGCCTTTTCGATGTCAACTCCGCACATAAGAGTACCATCGCTTATATGTCGGCAAAGCCTTTCGGTGAAAAGGTAAAGCACAAGGCTCGTCAGCCATTCGCTTCCGTGAAATCCGCCTGCAAGAAGCACGGAATTTTTCTCGCTACCCACAGAAAGCGAAAAAATTCCTCTTCCGAGACTTGTCCTTCCCTGAATACGTGGTTTAAGAAAGGGAAATTTTACGGTAAGCTCTTCAAAAAGCCTCAGGTTTGTGCTATAATCAAAAATATCAGGTTTAACAATGCTATACATTATACTTCACTCCTTTTGAGTAATGTATATTAAACCGCAATTCATTTTATTCCAAGGAGACGACCATGAATTTCGAAGAAAAAACCATAAAAAGAAATGACATTTTTGAAGGCAAAATCATCACCGTTCACGTTGACGACGTTGAGCTTTCCGACGGTAGTAAAGCCTTCCGTGAAATCGTTGAGCACAGCGGCGGCGTGTGTGTTGCGGCGCTGACTGATGAAAAGGAGCTTTTCTTTGTCCGTCAGTACCGTTATCCCTACAAAAGGGTTCTGCTCGAGCTTCCTGCAGGAAAGCTTGAAAGGGGCGAGGATCCCCTTGAAGCAGGCATCCGTGAGCTTGAGGAGGAGTGCGGTCTTACTGCCGACAAGGTGATTTCAATGGGCACGGTTTACCCCACCGTTGCTTACTGCAGTGAAATCATCCACCTTTTCCTTGCGACGGGACTTCACAGTACAAATCAGCATCTTGATGAGGGAGAATTCCTTGCCGTGGAAAGAATCAGTATCGAAAGGGCAACCGAGATGGTAATGAACGGCGAAATCTCCGACTCAAAGACTGCCGTTCTCATTTTAAAAATAAACAATCTTATCAGGGAGAACAGAATATAATGAAAAGATTTATTGTTGCCTCCGCTTCACCGAGAAGACGGGAGCTTCTTGAAAATGTCGGCTTCAGCTTTGAGATAATTCCCTCAGATGCCGACGAAAGCTGCGAAGAAAGCCTCTCCCCCGAGGAGCTTGTGAAGGTGCTTTCCGAAAGAAAGGCGAAGAGTGTTTTCCAAAGCAACACCGATGCCGTTGTCCTCGGCTGTGACACGGTTGTCGAGTATGGCGGAAGAGTGCTCGGAAAGCCCGAAAGCCGTTCTCAGGCAAAGGAAATGCTGAAGCTTCTTTCGGGTAAGACTCACAATGTTCACACGGGTGTCTGCATAACGGACAAGGAAAAAACCGTGTCCTTTGTGAACACGGTGAAGGTTGAGTTTTATGAGCTTTCCGACGAGTTGATTGACTCTTACGTTGCAACGGGCGAATGTGACGACAAGGCAGGTGCTTACGGCATTCAGGGGCTCGGCTGTGTGCTTGTCAAGGGAATTTCAGGTGATTACTTTTCCGTTGTCGGTCTTCCCGTTGCCGAGACAATGAGAGTGCTTGGGGAATTCGGAATCAGAAGTGTCCTCTCTGTAACAAAGGAACAACCATAACATAGCTTCTATAAACCTTATGTATATTTTCTTTTTTATAAAAGATATGTACATATGTTTGAAAAGTCTACAAAGCCTTATAAATAAATGGCTTTCATCTAACCAATTTATAACCAACTTCTGACCAACGCTGAACGGAATCACCCGGCAGCTGAAAGCTTCCCCGGAAGAATCAATCCCTGCCCCCACTAATTCGTAGGCAGCTTACTTTCAGTCACCCGAAGGGTTCTCCGCAATTCCGATTTTCACATTCCGATTTTCGCATAAAAAAAAGCACCCTTACGGGTGCTTTAATTTGTTATGTTGTTATTAGCCGAGAAGACCGCCGAGAAGCTTGTCCATAAGCTCAACGCCTGCTGTTGAATTGCCGTCAAGGAAGAGGATACCGAGAATTGTACCGAATACCTTCTTGAGAACACCGAGAACCATAGCAAGTGTGTCGCCTGCGCCTTCAGTTGCATAATAATCAGCATCCATATAAATGATGCCCTTTGAGGTTGAAGCGTGTGCCTTGTGGATCATTTCTTCGTCAAGCGTGAACCAAGTGCCTGCTGAGTATGTGATACCGTCAAGTGAGCATTTCCAGCCGTTGAAGTTCTTGCCCTCTGCAGCAGTAACATAAGGTAACTCAACCGTTTTGCCCTTGGTAAGGTTGTTACCGTTTGCACCGGGAAGTAAGTAATAAACGCCCGTAACCCCAGCTGTGTCAACAAAATCAGCGCTGGCAGCATCATATACGGGAAGGGCGTCTCTTGACTTACCGTCATAGAATCTGAACACGATAACTACATTTGAATTGTCAGCATTAAGATAATCCTTTGCATCAATTGCTGAAACTGAAAGTGAAAGTGCTGTGAAAAGCATCATAATAGCTAACATAACTGATAATACTTTTTTCATAAGTTTACCTCCTAAAAATTTGTATAGTTTTGTAGCTTGGCTAAATTATACCACCTAATTACACAAAATTCAAGCAGTTTTTAAAAGTTTTTTCACAATTTCGGAATATATTTTTCCGATTAACAGGATTCGATTCACTTAATGGGCATTGTGTTGCAAATTAAGGAGCTTCACCGTGACAAAAAAGTTGACTTTGAGACCTCTTATATTATATACTATTATAAAATAAATTTCGCGAGGTGCAAAATGCTCGATAAATTCAACTGTCTTCCCTTGTGGGGACCCTACAGTAAAAAGTACGCAGGCATTTCCAGAATTGCCGACCACGAAAAATACGAGGGCATCCGCTTCGATTTTTCCGTAGCTCCGGCAATCCACGCCTTCGACATCAGAGTGCCGAATGTAACCCTCCCCTCAGCTTACCATCCCTGGCTTTGCAGTGAGGATTATTCCTTTTTCTCTTACCGCCACGACCTTGAATGGAAGGACAAGGTATATGCCGATGTTTCCTACACAAGGCTCACCGAAGAAAGCATTCTTGTAAGAACGGAGATTGTCAACAACTCTGAGCTTATCAAGGATTGTGTCGTAAACTATTTTTCCTCAATCGAATATCCCCGTGATTCCTACACCGAGGTTTCCCTTCCCGAAAAGTGCGACTTCATCAAGGCAACGGACTACAGTGAGTACACCTACAGAACAAGGCGTCCCTGGGATGAGCAGAACGCCGACGGAAGAAAAAAGGGTGAATTCATCGACAAGGCCTTTAGCTTTGAAAAGGGACTTGGTGACAGAGCTGAAAAATGGCATATGCCCCACCGTGTGATAAAGCCCTTCGGTGCAGAGGAGGGCGACAAGGTCTGCTACAAGGTAAGCCTCACTCACAGCTTCGACAACGCCGTTCTCTCCCTTCGTTACCGCACAAGCGACATTCACTACGAGCAGGGCAAGCAGGTCGGTGTACATTACATAAACAGCGAAAACACAGCCACCTTCATTCTTAACTCCAACACAACAATTCCGCTTTCTCCCTGCGACGAGCCGCAGATTGTTCACATCCATTTAGGTGAGCTTGACAAGGGAGAAATCGAGCTTTGCTTTGTCGCAACGGGCACAGGGGCGGCTGAATTTGACTTCCTTGCAATCACGGAAAACTACGACAAGGACAACATTATAATAAGTAACGAGGCGGTCAGCTTTGTCCCCTCTTACACAAACGAGGAAACGGATCAAGGTTACCTTACAACCCTCACCTTTGACAAAATCGAAGGCGAATACAGACTTCGCATTTTTGACAAAAACACCCGTTTCAGAGAAATCCCGACGGGCTCTCTTGAGGACTGTATGACAGCAAGGCTTTCAAACGGTGATGAAACCTTTGACGATGTCACCGAAAGCTTTACGGGAGCCTTCAACCGTAAGCACAGTGACGAGGGCTTCTTCCACAACGCCATAAGCCACACTATATTTATAGAAAAAGGCGAAAGTAAAGTGCAATATGCCGTGCTTTCAAAGGGTGAATGCAACTATCTTTCAGAAAAAGAGTACGAGGAAATCTACCTTAAAGCAAAGGAGAAGGCAGTCTGCTTCAGCCTCAACGAAAAGGGTGAAACCTACAGACTCAGCAATCAAATTCTTGCCGCAACGCTTCTTACAAATGTTGTTTACCCCATTTACAAGCACGGGGATTACATCATCCACCACACTCCCGGCAAGCGTTGGGACTGCCTTTACACCTGGGACTCGGGCTTCATAGGTCTCGGAATGAACGAAATTGCGCCAAAATTTGCCGAGTACATTCTCGACACCTACCTCAGCCAGGAGGACAACCCGGACTACGCCTTCCTGCACCACGGCTCACCCGTACCCGTACAGATTTATCAGCTTTACGAAATGCTGCAGAAGGCCTCGGACAAAAAGCATCTTCTCTCCTATTATCCGAGAGCAAGGCTTTACTACCTCTTCCTTGCAGGTAAGATAAGAAATTCGACAACTGCAAAATTCAGAAGCGGAATTCTCACCACCTACGATTACTTCTATTCAACAAGCGGTATGGACGATTATCCTGCTCAGGTTGCAATGATGAAGCAAAATCTTCGCGACAAGGCTTCGCCCGTCATCACCACAGGTCAGGTCATCCGTTTCGGCAAGATTCTTTCAATCCTTGCCCATAAGCTTGGGAAAGAGGACGATGTCAGAGAATACGAAAGTGACATCGAAGGCTTCACAAAGGCTCTTGACACCTATTCCTGGGATGAGGAAAGCGGTTACTACAGCTATGTGCTTCACGACGAAAATTACGAGCCCATAAAGAAATTCACCACCGCAGACGGTGAAAACCTCAACAAGGGCCTTGACGGTATTTATCCCATCATCGCAGGTGCCTGTAACGAATCCCAGAAGAAGAAAATTCTCTCTCATCTGACAGACGAAAACGAAATGCACACCCCCTACGGCATCAGCGCCGTTGACAAGAGTGCTTCCTATTATATGGTAAACGGCTACTGGAACGGAAACATCTGGTTTCCCCATCAGTGGTTCATCTGGAAAAGCATGCTCGACATGGGCAGAGCCGACATTGCAAGGGACATTGCCCACCTGGCACTCAACATTTGGAAAAGAGAGGTTGAAAACACCTACTACACCTTTGAAATGGTGAACACCGTCACGGGCTGCGGCGGTTGGTTCCACAACTTCGGCGGTCTCTCCTCACCTCTCAATCTTTGGCTCAAGGCTTACTACTCACCGGGAACGGTAAATGTGGGCTTTGACACCTACCTTGACAAGGTAAGCTTCAAAGACGATTTCACGAAAGCACAGATCAACTTCACCTACTTCGGCACAAACGACAGCATTTCACTTCTGTGCGTTATGAAGGACAAAGAGGAGTACACCGCTGAGCTCAACGGCAAAAAAATCCCCTTTACCTACACCGACGGACTTCTTGAGTTCACTCTTTCACCGAAAAAAGGCTCTGCTGACAGTCTGGTTATCAAGAAAAAATAAGGAGAAAATAAAATGTACGAAAATCACAAGCCACTTAAGCTGAATGTTATTTCCGACATTCACTACTATTCGCAAAAGACGGGTACCTCAGGTAAAGCATTCGAAAAGGAAAATGTCAAAACTCCCAATGATCTGAAAAACTGCGAAAAGATTCTCTCTTCACTTATGGATCAACTTGCAGCAGACGAAAGAGAAATCGTCCTCGTTTCAGGCGATGTCACAACTCAGGCTGAAAAGGAAGCCCACGAGGGCGTAATTGAGCTTCTGCGCTCACTCAAGGCACGCGGCAAGAGAGTTTACGTAATAACTGCCACTCACGACTTTCACGGTGACGGAATGACACGAAGATTTGAGGGTGACGAGCTTGTCCGTGTACCCTCTGCAGTAAGAGAGGAGCTTGCAGAGCTTTACCGCGAATTCGGCCCGAATGAAGCAATCGCCTACCACGAGGACAGTATGTCCTACATTGTTCAGCTTTGCGACGGTTACCGCCTTTTCGCCCTCAATGACGACAGAAACCACAAGGGTGCAAGCGGTTTTTCCGATGACCTGTGGAAATGGATTGAAGAGCAGATTGAGGATGCAAAGAAAAACGGACAGTTCATCGTGCCCATGACACATCACCCGATGATTTCCCCTTCCCCCTTCTATAAAGTTATAGGCGGCGGAAACATTATGGGTGAGGCTGACAGAAGAATCGATGAATTCACCGAGCTCGGTCTCAACTATATGTTCACCGGCCACACCCACATTCAGGACATTTCATACAAGTACACCGAAAAGGGCAAAATCTTCTACGACATATCAACTGCCGCCGCAATCGGCTATCCTGCAACCTTCAGAGCCGTTACCTTTGACCCTGCAAACGGCATCATAGATGTAAAAGCAAAGGATGTTGATTGTCCCATTGACGGCAGACCTCTCAAGGAGCACCTTGCTGACAAGTTCTTCGGAATGATCGGCAGAGTAATCGATGCCGCAGCAACGGATATTCCCGAGCTTGCGAGGGTTGTCACCGCCTTCAGCGTCAGCGAAAAGCTCATTTACAAAATCGGCTGGATTATCAGGCCCTTTGCAAAGCTTCTTAAAAAGCTTACCATCGGTCACGTTGCGGCACTTTGCAAAAAGGAAAGCGGAGTGAAGAAAAGTGACATAAAAGACATCAAGGACAGAAAGGTTGTTGACTTTATCATCTCCCTTGTCACAAACCTTTACGGTGGTGACAGTCCCTACAATCCCGAAACCCCCGAGTACAAAATCACAATGGGACTGCTTTCCATTGTTGACAGTATTCTGGAGCTTTTCGGCGTAAAGCTCGGTAAAATTCTCAAGTGTGTTGACTCTGCTCAGGCACTCGTTGAGCCTCTTCTTTATAACAGTGGCATCTGTGATGCAGAAGCCGTACTTCATCTCCGGGATAACCTCCCTGAAAAGCAGGAGAGTGTGACTCATTTCATAAAAAGCAAAAAGGCTCTTCCCACTGTTATACTTCTTGTACTTCTCGTGCTACTCTTCCTTCCTCTTATTCTCCTCTGGCTGGGCTGCGGCTTTGTTGTAAATCAGATAAGATACGGAAAGCTGGCAAGATAAAATGGAAATCAGAAAAGGCAGATACCGCCACTTCAAGGGTAACGAGTACGAGGTAATAGGAATTGCAATGCATAGTGAAACAAATGAGGAAATGGTAATATACAAGGCCCTTTACGGTGAAAACGGGCTTTGGGTGCGTCCCGCTTCAATGTGGAACGAGGTCATTGAAAGAGACGGCAAGGTCTTCAGGCGTTTCGAATTTATTGAATAACAAAAGGCTGTCAGCTTGTGTAAATACAAGGTGACAGCTTCTTTTTCTCCGGGTTTATACATATCATATACGGGCGCTGAAATTTTTTTGATTTTTTTCAAAAAAACTATTGACAACTGTGAAATCTTCCGCTATAATAAAATCACAATAATGATAATGATTATCATTATTAAATCTAAAAGATTGGAGCAGGACTTATGTCAACACTCAAATCCAGTAAGCAACGGGATGCGGTGCTGGCAAACTTACAGTCACGGTACGATCATCCTACCGCAGAGGAAGTTTTCCTTTCGGTAAAGCAGGTGGTTCCAACAATCAGCCTTGCAACGGTGTACAGAAACCTTAAGCTTCTCGAAAGCGAAGGTCTCATTCTTAAAATCCCCACCGGTGAAAGCGACAGATTCGACGGACACACCCACGGTCACTACCACCTGACATGCGTTAATTGCAGGAATGTTGTGGACCTGAGCATTGATCCGGGAGTCACATTAAACACTCTCCCCCGCGACTTTGAAGGCACTGTAACATCTCACTCATTGATGTTCTACGGCATCTGCCCCGATTGCAAAAACTCAAACTAAAATTTTAAAAACCTGGAGGAAACAAACATGAAAAAGTATTATTGCCCCGTATGCGGTTACGAAAGTGACGAAGCTATTGAATTTTGCCCCATCTGTAAGGCAAAGATGAAGGAAAGAGAAGAAGGCGCAGGCATGACCTGGGCTGCAGAGCACATCCTCGGCGTAGGCAAGGAAGCAAACGTTCCCGAAGAAATCGTAATGGGTCTTCGTGACAACTTCAACGGCGAATGCTCAGAGGTTGGTATGTATCTTGCAATGGCAAGAGTTGCTCACAGAGAAGGCTATCCCGAAATCGGTCTTTACTGGGAAAAGGCTGCTTACGAAGAAGCAGAGCACGCTGCAAAGTTCGCTGAGCTTCTCGGTGAGGTTGTAACTGCAAGCACAAAGAAGAACCTCGAAATGAGAGTAGCTGCTGAAAACGGCGCAACCCAGGGCAAATTCGACCTTGCAAAGATGGCTAAGGAGCTCGGTCTCGACGCTATCCACGACACCGTTCACGAAATGGCCCGTGACGAAGCAAGACACGGTAAGGCTTTCGAAGGTCTTCTTAACAGATATTTTGGTTGATTCTCTTCGGGGAGGATAATCTCCTCCCCACTACATAAATCATAAAGGAAGGTATTATTTATGTTTGACTACACAATCTGCAACTGCAAAAAGGTAACTTACTTTGACGTACAGAACGCACTTAACACCTGCAAGCATTTTGATGATGTTGAAAAGACCTTTGACGAGGTTCAGAAAATCA
>JAZSAM010000053.1:0-11579 GCA_045601905.1 Acutalibacteraceae bacterium
CCTCGGAGTACCTTTGTACGCCGTCGGGTAAACCAAAATAAAGCTGAACGCTTTATTTTGGCTCGGTTTGTTCATTCTGCGCATTTTTTCCTAGCCCCTAAAAAGGGGATGTAAAAAAACGAGTTTTTTTACATCCCCTTTACTACTCACTACTTACTACTAAAAAAGCTCACCGCTTTTGCGATGAGCTTTTTTCTTATGCCTGTGTTTCTGAAATGAAATCAGCTTCCATGCAGGAGCAGGAAACATAATTTTCTCTGTCGTCTGCGTTCTTAGCCTTTTTCTTTTCGATAAGCTTTGTAACTGCAAGGTAGATACCTGCAATTGCAGCAGCAACAGCGATTATAATAGCAACGATTTTAGCAATTTTCTTGAATGTTTCCATGGTTAATTCCTCCATAAATAATATTACCTTGTAATTATATCATTATGTGACTTTTTAGTCAATAGTTTTCATACTTTTTAATTGTAGCTTATGGTGTAATCACTTGTGTAATTGCCGTGCATTTTCATTGTAGCGGTTATACCAAGCATACTGCCCTTGCCTCCACCGTCTGAAACGAGAACGTGCTGCATTGATACGATACGGTTCTGGTTGTCAAAAACTGCGGTGATGGTTGAGGGAGCGTAATTTACGGTCATTTCCTGAACCGTGGCATTTCCGGGAAGGAATGCAGAAGGATCAATAACCTGTACCATTGTTGAAAGGTTCGGTGCGGGTGCGTTTAATGTCTGAATCTCATCCTTGATTACAAGCTGAACTGTGTAACCGCCGTCAGCATTAGCCTGAGCAGCTGCACTTGTGACAGCGTTGACATCGACCTTTGCAGGAACATTAAGCGGTGCAATGACTGCGTTAGGAGATTTACCCGAAGCCTCATCGATACCGCCGATAAAGGTGTAGCTTTCGGGGACGGGCTTGGGGATTAGAGTATTAGCGAAGGACTGAACCATGCTACCGCCGGTTATTTCGTCAATTGTGATGTTGAGGGTGTCGTTTTTATTAAGTATAAAAGCCGGAGTGTTTTTGAGGTTGTTTATTCCGTTGACATAAGCGGTAACAATCTTTTCTTTGCCCTCGGGAACTGAAACTCTGGGAGCTGTAGAAGGCTCCGTAGTGGTCTGCATGGGAGCAAGGGTTGTTGAATCAGCGGCAGTTGTTGACTGTTGCTGTTCTGACTGAGCAACGGTAGGTAATGTCGTGTTCTGGACTGCCATTGTAGGAAAGGTTGCAAAAATTCCCTGCTGACCTGCGGGAGTGGTTGTTGTGGTTGCAGGCGGTGCGGTGACAGGAACATTTTTATCGGAGCGTCGCTGAACAGTAAGGGCAACTGCGAAGGTGCCGCAGAAGATCCAGACGAATCCGACGACCATAACTGCAAGCTGGAAAAATTTTTTCTGTGTCATAAGGTTTTATCCTTTCACAAGGGATAGGAGCTTCTTCTATAAAATCAAGGGATACCCGGAAAAGTATCCCTTGATTCTGTTTTTTTGTTATCTGATGAAGGTGTAGTTGAAGTCAGTATTACCGGAGATACCCATTTCCATTGAAACAAGTGAACCTG
Source organism: Acutalibacteraceae bacterium (assembly GCA_045601905.1). GTDB lineage: Bacteria > Bacillota > Clostridia > Oscillospirales > Acutalibacteraceae > UBA6857. Next base: position 1,566 of record JAZSAM010000053.1, read on the forward strand.
CGGAGATTTCAGTTCCGTCAACGTTTTTGTCAGCTGTGAAGCTTGCTGCAAAGAGTGCTGAATAAGGTGAGGAAGCAACATAGGACTTAAGAATACCGTCCTTGTCGATTGTAACTGTAAGAGTTGACTTGCCAACCTTAAGGCTCTTTACTTCAAGACCTGAATCAGCACCAAAGTCTGCTGATGAGAAGGATGACATGTAGCCGTTGTGGTAGGGAGTGTTTGTCTCTTCCTGCTTGAATGCAAGCTTCATTGTCACACTTCCGTCGCTGTTCTTCTTTGCAGTAACACTGCTGAAGCCGTTCTTCCATGCGGTGTACTTCTGGCCGTTGTAAAGCTGTGCAATTGAAGTGCTGTTAGCCGAAGGCTCAATGAAGTTCTTGAGTCTTACGGTTCTGCCGTCCTCTGTCTGACCTACGCCATTCTGGAAGGTAACTGTTGTGTTGAAGGTTTCGGATGCGCTTGTGGGAAGGTCGCCTGATTCATCGTACTTCTTGAAGTACTCTTCAACTTCTTCAGCTGTGTCCTTGAACACGAGGAGAATGGGGATCTTAAGTGAGTTAACACTGTAAGCTACCTTTGAATTGTTTTTGACAGTGATTGTGTCATTGTATGCCTTGGTGTTGTTGATAGCCTGAGCAAGATAGTGAAGCTGGCTGTTTACGGAAGCATTGTAATACTTGTGGCTGCTTGCAAGAATAACAAGATCACCGACATTGAAGGTGGACCAGTTTGTAGCTAATGTTGTTCCGCCCTTGCTGTTTTTAGCGAGAATCATAATTGAGTGGATTGAATTGGGTGCAAGATAGATGTTTGCCTTACATTTGCCGGTTTCAGCATTTTCGATTGCATCAGCCTGGAAGGTAACAATATCCTCTGTACCGAGAAGGGGAGATCTCTTGATTACCTGATAAGTTACTGCATCTTCAGCTATAGGCCAGGTGATCTGCTGCTGATATACGAAGGTGGAAGCAGTATTGTTCATTACAAGTCCGCTTGTGAAGGCTGTGACGATGTTTGAGGGAGTACCCTTTACGCCTTCTGCATCGATTGCTCTTACGCGGTAAACATCACTTCTTGTCTGTGTACCTGCGTCAACGAACACAAGATCATTTGTAAGGATGTTGTCTTCTGCAGTCACGTCTTCGGGACGAAGCCATGTATTTGTGGTGAAGGAGTATACCAACCATGTCTGGTAGTAAGCTTCATATTTTTCAATGCTGTAGCCTGCAGCATTTTCTACTGCTGTCCACTTGATCTTAGTTTTGTCTGTAGCTGCAGCCGAAACCTTTACCGGTGAAAGGGTGGGTGCGGGAAGAACTGTCTTTGTGAGAAGCTCCTTGGTGTATGAGCTTGTTGCATTTACGCTGATGCCTGAAACGTTGGAGTTTTTAACGTATGAACGTACTCTGAAGCCGTATTCTGTGTTACCTGCAAGGTTTGTAACGGTTGCAGTTGTGGGAGCTGCAAGTGAAAGCTTCTTCCAGCTTCCGCCCTTTACGCGATAAGCTACCTGATAGCCTGTTGCACCTGATACGGGATCCCATGAAAGAGTAACTGAATTGTCAGTTGCGTCCTTTACAATAAGATTTGTCGGAACTGCAGAGGTTGTTCTGAAGGTTGTTTTTGCAGTCTTGTTACCCTTTACTGAGCCTGCAACAGCTCTTACCTTAAAGGAGTAATCTGTACCTGCTGTGCGCTTGTTTGCTGTGTAGTTTCTTGTGGTGCCTGTGCTGATCCAGGTTTCCTTTTCGTAGTCGTAGATTTCGTAGCCCTTTGCATCCTTAACCTCGGACCAACGAACCTTGAGACCTGTGGGGCTTACATAGTAAAGAACAAGCTTTGCAGGAGCAAGAAGAACGGGTTTTACTGTGAGAGTGCTGCTTGCCGGACCCTGAACCTTTTTGCTTGAAACAGTTTTGTAAGCTATTACACGGAATTTGTAGCTCTTACCAATCTTGAGGCCTGTAACGGAAAGTGCATTTGAGGTTGTTGTTTTGTAGGTTTTCCAAGCACTACTGCTGTAGAGCTGAACAATGTAACCGCTTGCACCTGAAACCTTGCTCCAGGAGAGCTTTGCTGATGTGCTTGTGATTGAGGAAGCCTTGAGTCCTGTTACCTTTGCGGGAAGGGGCTTGCCGGAAACTGTGGCTGACCAGTCAGTTGTTCCTAAAAGCAGTTTTGCGCGTATACGGTAATAGTAGGTCTTACCTGTTGTGAGGCTCTTGGAGTCTGTATACTCAGTTGAGCTTTTTGAAATTGTGGCGAGAGCTGACCAGTTTTTCTTGTCAGTTGATCTCTGGAGCTCATAGCTTCTGGCTGATGAATTCTTTGTCCAGTAGAGTGTAACTGAGGTTGTTGCTACTGATTTTACCTTCATTGTGGGGCCTGCTGCTGCAGAAGCCGACATCATTGTAGCTGAGATTGTCAACATACAAAGAAAGGCAACCAGTAAGGATTTTAATGCTTTTTTCATGGTTTTTTTCCTCCATTCTTTTTTTATGTAATTTGTTAAAAAACAATTATTACCAACCAAAAATGTAATTGTGGGTGATTGTTTCTGTGAAGGCATATTCTGTGCCGTTGTAGGTGAACGCAAAATTGATGGGCATAATGATTGTCATTTCATCAATTTTTCCGTTATGCACCTTGGCTTTGATTTCTGTGCCTTCATAGAGACAGTACTTTATTGTGAAGCCCTTGTGCTGACCTGCGACCACACCCCAGTCAATTGTGGGTGCAATCTGTGAATTGACGGGTGCAGGATTGTTTTCCTCTGCAAGTGTGACACTCACGCGGTAACCGCTGCCGTCAACCTCATAAGCGAAATCCTTGACGTCAGAAAGCTTCAGAGCTGTGTTGACATTGTAAGGACGGATGTAGCTTCCGATGGGGAGTGTAGTGCTGTTGTCAATGCCGCTTTCAAAGTAGTGCTTTGAAACGTTTGTGTGGGCAATTGAGCTGAGTATGTCCTTGCAAAGCTCCGAATAACTGCCGTTGAGGTTTGAAACCTCTTCGGTTTTGATAAGGTAGAAGCTGTCCGAAGAATTTTTCGAGGCATTGAAAGCGTTTATAAAGCCGTTGAAGGCTTCTGCACGGGTTTCGGGAAGCTCTGCAGACTGAATTGCAATGACGGGTGAGAGGGGACCGTAAAGCACCGTGTCGGAAGTGATGTAAGCTCTTATACAGAACTTTTTTGTTTCGCCTGCCTTAAGAGAGTCAACCGTATATCCCGTGATAGAGTCATTGGGAAGCTTCGCAACAAGAGTATACTTGTATGAGGCGGCTTCATCGTAGGAGTAAAGCTCGTAGCCGTCTACTCCCTTAAGCTTGCTCCAGGTGAGTCTTGCACTTGTTGTTGTAACCGATGTCGGATCAACACCGAAGGATGAAACCTGCTCGGGAGTAGTGTAAGCAATAATGTTATCTACCATATCCTTTGAAACTATCGTATTTCCTTCGTAAAGCATATAGGATCGGATTGCGTATATATACTTGGTGTTGGATTTGAGATTTTTGAAGGTACAGGAAAGCTTCGTGGTTTTACCGAGGTAGGAGTAGGACTTGGTAGATTCGTTGTAGCTGTAAATCTGGTAGCCCGTTGCATTTGTTGCAGCGCTCCAGGTAAGCTTGATTTTACTGCTCGTTGTTGTAGCCTTTACATTGCTTACCTTACCGGGGGAGAGAACAAATGCCTTGAGCTTTGCAGAGTAGCTTCCTGCATAGGTTTTGCCGCTTACCGTGGTGTAAGGACGGATGCGGTAATAGTCTACGGTGCCGGCCGGAAGATCGGTTGCAGTATAAGAACGGGTGGTTGTCCGTTTTATAAGCTTCCATTTTTTTTCGCTGCTGTTGTACTTGTATATGCCGTAAGCCTTTGCACCTGCGGATTTGCTCCATGCGAAGGTGTAAGCATCAACGGAATTGCCTTTAAGCACAACCCGTTCAACCTTGGCAGGCACAACCTTGATTGTTATTTTGGCTGATTTCTTGCTTCCGTCAGCCGTTTTTACCGTGACTGTTGCCGAGCCGCACTTGAGTGCTGTGACAGTTCCGGTTGAGGAGACCTTGAGCACCGATGTGTCCGAAGACTTGAAGGTAACCTTCTTGTTGTATGCATTTGAAGGATACACTGTGTACTTTAGTTTTACTTTAGAACCGTAATCGACCGTGGCTTTCGAATCAGTGAATTTTACCGATGTAGCGTAGCGGTAGCCGAGCTTTACGGTACTGTTTGACTTCACAAAGGATTCAGCATAGCTTGACGGAATTACATAGGCCGTAAGATTTTTACATCCCGTGAAAGCATTTTTGGCAATTGAGGTTACTGAGGGCGGTATGTACATTGCTTTAAGTCCCGTGCAGTACCAGAAGGCGCTTTCACCAATGGTTTTAAGCTTTGAGGGAAGAACAATCTTAGTCAATCCCGTACATTCATTGAAGGCTGCCTTGCCGATTGACTGAAGTGTCGATGGGAAGGAAACAGACTTAAGCTCTTTTTTTGACCAGAAGGCCTTGTCGGAAATTCCGATGACGGTGGCTGAACCGACTTTTGACGGAATGGTAACACTTGTGGATTTTCCGTTATATCCGGTAACTGTAGCGTAGGAGCCTGAGACATAAAAGGTCAGATCACCGCTTTTGACATATCCGTCAGCAGCCGAGGCGGACAGGGAAAATACAAGTGAAAGAGTAATGAATATAAGGAAAAACGCAGATGCTCTGAAAGCTCTGTTTTTCATTATAGAAACCTCCATTTTATTACTATGTTAATTGTATCATATTATAAGGAAAAATACAATTCTTTTTTTCAAAAGTTTTTAATATTTATCTATTCTACAAAATTTTGTAACAATTAATCTTCTGTTAAAAAACGGATAAAAGAAAAAGAGATGGGAAAACCCATCTCGATGATTCTTACTCAAGTCATTCAATTATTTTGAAGCGTTGAGCTTAACTGTAAGAGCTGACTTCTTTCTTGCAGCATTGTTCTTGTGAAGGAGACCCTTGGCAACAGCCTGGTCGATCTTCTTTACTGCGAGCTTAACAGCTACTTCCTTATCGTCTGAATTTGCTTCAATTGCAGCGTTAGCTTTCTTAAGAGCTGTTTTAAGAGCTGAGTTAGCTGACTTGTTACGTGCCTGCTTTGTTGCATTAACAAGAACACGCTTCTTTGCTGATTTAATGTTTGGCATAGTTTGCACCTCCTCTTTGTAACGTCATGCAGAAGATATAATATCATCTTTTTAAGTAAATTGCAAGATGTTTTTGCAATTTTGGATATACTTTTTTTAAAAGCGCCAATAATAATAACATATTACTTAAAATAATGCAATAGTTAACGGAGAAAAAAATGAATTTCAGAACTGACCTTGCGCTTGAAAGACGGGAAAGCTTTGCTGACGGTGAAATCAAAGGAGTAGAATTTTCCTCACGGGAGGAGACCTCTGTAAAAATCAGCCACATAAATGTGCTTGATGAAAGAGGGGAAAAGGCTCTGGGAAAGCCGAAGGGGCATTATATAACCGTTGAATTCCCTTCGCTTAAGGGTTTCACGGAGAATCTTGAATTTTGGAGTGAGATAATTTCCAATGAAATTTCGCATCTTATTCCTGCGGAAGGAACTGTTCTTGTGGCAGGTCTCGGCAACAGTGACATAACACCCGATGCTCTCGGGCCTGAATGCGTTTCACAGCTTCTTGCCACGAGACACATAAAATCAGAGATAGGCATCCCGTCTTACCTCTCGGAGCTTCGTGGGGTTGCAGGTGTTGTCCCGGGAGTTTTAGGCAACACGGGAATCGAAACAGCGGAAATACTCAAGGGCGTTGTTTCGCAGATTGAGCCTTGTGCCGTGATAGTCATAGACGCACTTGCCGCAAGGAGCCTTGAAAGGCTCGGTAACACAGTTCAGATGTGCGATACGGGTGTTTCGCCCGGCTCAGGGGTAGGTAACAGACGAAAAAGAATTGACGCTGATTTTCTCGGCGTACCCGTAATTGCAGTGGGCGTACCGACTGTTGTTGACGGACTTACGGTTGCGCTTGACATTATGGAAAAGGGAGGAATCAGACTTTCGGGAGCGGAAAAGAGGTCAGTGCTTCAAAGCGAAAAGGGTATGATGGTAACTCCGAAGGAAATTGACCTTGTAGTCAAACGGGCAGCGAAGCTTGTTTCTCTTTCGCTGAACAGAGCCTTGCAGCCGAAAATGAATGTGCAGGACATAACGGCACTTGTCTCCTCGGTGTAATTTTTTTCACGGAAGCAGAATAGAATAAAACAGTAAAATGTGCGGGGTGAAGGTCAGTGGAGAAAAAAAGAAGACTTACATCTCTTGCACTTAAGCTTGTGGCATTGCTTTTCCTTTTGTTTGTTGCAACGCTTTTCGGAGGAACGACAAATCTTGTACAGGAGGTAGCGGTTCTTTCGGTAAAAAGCTACCTTCCTGAGTGGAGTGTGACAACGCAAAATGAGGAAGCGGCTGTTGAGCCGTCAGAGCTTGCCAAAGAGCATACAAGCGAAGAAACGACTGTTCAGAAGCTTCAGGCTTCAGCCGATATGAACGATAGCTTAAGCAAGACAGACAGTGATATTGAAAAGCTTATAAAAAAAGCTGCATCAGAAGGCGTCAACGACAAAAAAGACGGTGATATTTACGAGTACACCTTCACCGATGACGGAGCAACCGACAGCTTTGAAAATGTGAGAGTTAAGAATACCAACAAAACACAGATAAGCATCGCTGAAAAATTATCCGAAAAGCTTGAGCTTGAAATGAACGAAAATGAGCCGCAGATTCTCATTTACCATACGCACACTACTGAAACCTATCAGATTCTTGACAGAGATTTTTATGCTCAGGGCTTTCTTTCAAGAAGCAACGACGAAAATCTCAATATGATAAGAGTCGGAAAAGCAATAAAAGAGCAGCTTGAAAAATCTGGTTATAGGGTCATACACGACACAACGGTTTATGACAAAAAGTACTCGGGTGCTTATTATCGCTCGATGGATGCGGCTGAGGCTTATCTTGAAAAGTTCCCGTCAATAAAAATTACCCTTGACATTCACCGTGATGCAATACAGAATGACAGCGGAGTCAAGACAAAGCCTACGGCGGTAATTGACGGCAAAAAGGCAGCACAGATTATGATAATTGCAGGCTGTCAGGAGGAGGGCAACGGTATAACCGACCTTCCCGAATGGGAAAAGAACCTTACCTTTGCACTTAAGCTTCAAAGAAGCATGGAAACACTTTACCCGGGGCTTACAAGACCTGTTTTCTTTTGTGCGAGAAGCTACAATATGGGACTTACTCCCTGGTCGCTTCTTGTTGAGGTCGGTACTGATGCCAATACAATTGATGAGGCAGTATATTCCGGTAAAATGCTCGGAAGAGCTTTGGGTGAGCTGATAGCCGCAGAGTCGGAGGTAAAGGTGTAAAATGGCAGAGAGAAGAAAGGTTTTAAAGCAGTATCTGTTTTCGCTTGTTCTTATATTGTGTGTTACAGCCTTTTTCTGTTGCACCGTCACGGTAAAGGAAAAAACCGATTACAACATGAATATGACACCCTATGAGATTATAAGCATTGACAAAAAAGCTGACGGACTGAAATTCAGCTACGGCGACAGTGAAATTTTTATAAGAAAAGAATATGTTGAAAAAATAGGTAAAAATGTGTTTTTCGGAATGCTTGGCGATGTTTTTGTAAAAGCAGGCGATTTTTTTGAAAAAAATGACAAATAAAAGTAAAAATCATCTTGACAGTAATTCTTTCTGGTGATAATATATTGTAAACCGAATAATTCAATTAAAGATAGAGGCGCGGCTGACATCAGTAGCGTGAGCGTGAAAGGACTTTCGCAAAGTCCGCTTATGTGAAAGGGGATACCGCCGAAGGCATCAGGCGAAAGATGTCCTGGGCGAAGGGAGTAAAAGCTCTTCGACTGTCGCAGTTTTGCGGGGTGCTATTATAATTGTCTGAGCAGTTTTGTAACTGTGTGACTGTCATTATACACTCGATGCAAAATCGGGTGTTTTTTAATGACTGCAATAAGGTTTAATGGCCAAACGGCGATTGATGTTTCGGTAAATAATCATTTTTATCATAAAGGAGTAATTACTATGGAAAGAACCCCAATTTTTACAGGTGCTGCAACAGCTCTTGTAACCCCTCTTAACGAAAACGGCGTTGACTATGAAGCTTTCGGAAAGCTTATTGACTGGCAGATTGAAGAAGGTATTGATGCTCTTGTAATCGCAGGTACATCAGGTGAAGGCTCAACTCTCACTGACGAAGAGCACAGAGAAGTTCTCAAATTCTCCGTTGAAAGAGCAGCCGGCAGAGTGCCCATTATCGCAGGCACAGGCTCAAACGACACAGCTTATGCTATTGACCTTACAAAGTATGCCTGTGAGGTTGGCTGTGATGCAATGCTTGTTGTAACACCTTACTACAACAAGGCAACTCAGAAGGGCCTTATCAAAATGTACACGGCAATTGCAGACGCAAGCACAAAGCCCATCATTCTTTACAATGTTCCCTCACGCTCAGGTGTTAACATTGAGCCTGCTACCTATGCGGCTCTTGCTGAGCATCCCATGATTCAGGGCATCAAGGAGGCAAACGGTCAGATTGACAAAATTGTTGAAACAATGTCTCTTTGCGGCGACAAGCTTGATCTTTATTCAGGTAATGATGATCAGATTATTCCTCTTATGTCCGTTGGCGGCAAGGGCGTAATCTCCGTTCTTTCAAATGTTCTTCCCAAGGCAACAAGCGAAATGTGCCACAAGTTCCTTGACGGTGATGTCAAGGGTGCCGCACAGATGCAGTTTGATTTCTTCCCCCTTGTAAAGGCTCTTTTCAGCGAGGTTAACCCCATTCCCGCAAAGGCTGCAATGGCAGCAATGGGCTTCTGTGAGGATTATGTAAGACTTCCCCTCACTCCGATGGAGGACGCAACAAAGGCAGTTCTTCTTGAGAGAATGAGAGCTGCAGGAATCAATGTATAATTAAGGGTCGAGGGCAAGGGCCGAGTTCAATCAATATTAAGAAGGGGAGACCCTGAGCGGTCTCCCTGAATTTATACACAAAACAAATCAGAAAATCAAAACGGTGATTAAAATGAAAATTATAGTAAACGGAGCCGCAGGCAGAATGGGACAGACCCTTTGCGGCATAATCGAAAGCAGCGATAAGCACGAGGTTGCGGCTTACTGCAGTCTCGAATACGAGGGCAACGAGGATTCGCTTCACTTTGCCGACATAAACAGCTTTGACGGTGAAGGCGACTGTATCATCGACTTTTCCTCACATAAGGCGACAAAGCTCATCACTGACTATGCAATTAAGAGAAATCTTCCTCTTGTAATTGCCACAACGGGTCAGGATGAAGAGGAGACGGCATTAATCAGAGCTGCCTCGGAAAAAATTCCTCTTTTCTATTCACAGAATATGTCCTTCGGCGTGGCGCTTCTCAACTGTCTTGCAAAAATTGCAGCAAAGGCACTTCCTGATGCAGATATTGAGATAATCGAGAAGCATCATAACAGAAAGCTTGATGTACCAAGCGGTACCGCACTTCTTCTTGCAAACGGTATAAGAAGCGTGAAGGAGGAGGTAGAATACAACATCGGAAGACACGAAAACGGAAAGAGGCAGAAAAACGAAATCGGCATTCACTCAATCCGTATGGGAAACGAGGTCGGCGCTCACGAGGTTATTTTTGCCATGGATTCACAGGTTATTACCCTTACCCATGAGGCAGAAAACCGTGGACTTTTTGCTGAGGGCTCACTCACGGCAGCTTCCTTCCTTGTTACAAAGGAAGCGGGCTTTTACAATATGGATGACATACTTGATTAAGACGAAAAAAGGGGATGTAAAAAAACTCGTTTTTTTACATCCCCTTTTTAGGGGCTAGGAAAAAATGCGCAGAATGAACAAACCGAGCCAAAATAAAGCGTTCAGCTTTATTTTGGTTTACCCGACGGCGTACAAAGGTACTCCG
>JAZSAM010000054.1:0-16757 GCA_045601905.1 Acutalibacteraceae bacterium
TAAATATGCTTGTCCCTGCGGATATGTTTATGATCCCGAGCTCGGCGATCCCGATAACGGCGTAGCTCCCGGCACCAATTGGGAAGATGTTCCCGAGGATTGGGTTTGCCCTGTTTGCGGACTCGGCAAGGACGTTTTCGAGGAAGAATAAGACAATACAAATAAATTGCCCACGGAGAATTTTCCGTGGCTTTTGTTATATTTTGGGGATTTACTTACACCCAAGGATTTTCACTTTCAGGCTTACGAATATCAGCTAAAAGATATTGCTCCCAAAGATACCACTTGCCGTCCTTGGCGAGTCTGAGCTGAACACTTCTCGGACTGTCTGCACCGCCTGAGGTAATATAAAGAGTTGCGTAGCCCTCATTCTGATAGGAATAAGGGTTTTCGCTGACAGTTATTGAGTAAGGCTCTGACGGAAGATAGTTATTGCTCGGTGTTGCACCCTCAAAGTATGAACGGGGTACATAATCCTTGTCTCTGAATCTGTCAGCAATGAACTGCTTATCCATAACACTCAAGGGTCTCGGACCTCTTAAAAAGTCGAGCATCTTAAATGACATATCTTTATTCTCAGGATAAAAACAGAAAGCAAGTACGCTAAGAGCCGCAGTGCTGAATGGATTATCCATTTTTGCTTCAGGTAAAGCCGTGAAAGCTTCGTAGCTTTCGGGAAGTGAGCTGAAGGTTATCTTAACACTTTTGTTTACGCCCTCCAGAACCTTTTGAGGTGCGGGGGTAGGGTTGGTCTTTAATTTATCGAAAAGTCCCATTTTTAGCCTCCTGATTAATTCTCTGCCTTATTTTTAATAACGATGCAGACTATACCGCCACCGAAAAAAAGTGCAGCCGCTACAAAAGCAAAAATATTTCCCGCCTTTGTGTTGCTTTCATTTTTTGCAAGTACGTCTTCAAGGGTAAGAATTCCCTCGCTTGAAGCTATCAGACCCAGAGAATCATCTCTTACGATAGCACCGTTTTTCTGAATACCAACAAATGTATACTCAAGTTCACCGTCCATAGGCATAATTCTGTACTTATATCTTACTGCGCCCTCATAGTCCTCTTTATATCGGGAGTATCCGCCGTCGGTATCATCAATATAAACGCCGTCGGTAACAACATAAGCATAATAATCCATAAGTCCCGCTTCTTTGAGATTGTTTTTTTCAAAGTCGTTATAATCCTGACTGACGGTAAGTCCGTTAAGCATACCCTCATATAGTCTGAATTCACCTACAGTACATTCTGCTGTAATTGTCTGAGTTGCACCATCAGACACCCATGTCCAGTCATAGCCTACATCTGTTGACTTCATACCTGCCGCATTCCAGCGCTGTCTTGTTGCCTTTATTGTAGGAAGCTTAAGTCCGTTAATCTTATCAACAAGAGGAAGCTCTGCTTCAATTTTACCGGGCACGATAACAATCTTACCCTCGTTTTCGGGGTGAATTTTTGCATCGGCAACATAAACCGCATTTTCAAGCTTTCCTGCCGCTTCGGGAGCCTGACTCATTGCTTTCACACCGAGAAATGCTGTGAAAATGCCGATAACAATCAATACTATACCAATAATTTTCTTTGCCATATTTTTCATCCTTTCTTAAACATTAAACGGTGTACAAGAATATACACCGTTTAACTGTTTTGTCAGAAGCTCTTTCCTCCGCCACCGTGAGTACGGCCTGAGGAGCTTGTGTGAGTTGAGCCGCCTGAGCTGCTCTTAGCCTTCGGTGAGCTTGTGACATTTTTATACATAAAGTTATCATACTGAGATGTAAGCACAACATTGCCTACATAATCAGCAGCATCGGCCTTCTGTACTACTGTCTTGAGCTTCGAAGCCTGAATCTTTACAATAAGGAATGCAAGACCGAAGCCTATTAAGATGCTGACAGGAATCCAGATAATTGAAATGCTTGAGTCAATTGCGTTTTCACATTCAACCACAAAGTTATCGAAAGCACCCGCAAAGTCACCGTTTTTGATAGGAGCTATCATCATTTCAACAATAAGACTGATTTCACTATCAGTAAGAAGATCAATGCCTGTTCCGTGAGTATAAATCCAAAGATTTCTGTTGCCGTCTACATCACCTGTATTGAAAACAACTATAATACCGTCATCATTTTCACCGTAGCCGTAACCATTGGAATCATAGAAATCATCAGCGAAATCCTGAGGATCTTTACCATCATAGCTATCGACTGTTACAGCACCGATTTCGATGTCGTACTCACTGCCGAGAGCTTCAAGCTTTGCCGTGAGCTCTGCTTCCTCACCGTCAGTAAGCACATCGGCATTATCCACTACAAGGGGAAGAGTTCTGTCTGTAGGAACAAACTCGGTAACCTGCTCTGCAGGAGCTTCGCCGGGTGCTTTTGTAGGCACAGATGTATCGTTTGTTTTCAGGATGCTTTCTACGGCTGCATAATAGCCGAGAACGCCGTCATAATAGGTTTCGGTGTAGGCAAAGGCATTCCATACCGTACCCTCAAGAACATCATTGGTAAAAAGCTCTTCAGCCTTACCTGCACGGTAGAAATTATAAACATTTGCACCGTAGTCATAGACAAGAACAAGACCATCCTCCTTGGCGGCGTTTGCTTCAAAAAGCTCCTCACCGTATTCATAGGTTGTCTTGTCACCCGTTGTGTCCGTAACCGTAAGAAGAATGCTGAAGCCGTAGATATCTTCTATATTCTGTGCCACTGTTTCGAGTGTGGGAAGCTGACCTATTACATTTGTACTATCAAAAATGTGTGTTCCTGCCGCAGAAACGGGAACAATCATTGCAAGGCAAAGAATAACTACGGTTAAAAGAGCAAAAGCCTTATTTTTCATCATTCTTACCTCCTTACATATTACCTAACGCCCAGAGGACGCCGTATGCTACTGCGCTCATCAAAGGTGTAAACATAGCGACCTTTTTCCAGAAAGCGCCTTTATCAAGCGGAAGGTCACCGACAAATTTGCCCGTCTGACCGTTCATTGCAAAGGTATACTTTTTGCCGTTCCACGTGGTGTTGAGAATCCATACAGGATAAAGAGCATAGCTGTAGGAGCCGTTTTCGATATCAACCTGTGAGCCCTTGGAAAAAACCACATTAAAGCCTTGTACTGTCCTTTCAAGAGCAGTTTCAACACTGTTTTTAACTCTTTCGTTGGCTCTCGGCATACTTGCATTGATATCAACATCATACTTATCGGCAAGATAGCCTGCCATATACGCAGTGCTGAAGGGAACAGCATCAGCAATATTAAACGGTTCGATGGATTCCATAAGTGTATCGTCCATTTTCGATGAGCCGTCAACGGGTATGTTTGCAAAATTCATATTACCGCTACGATAGCAGTTGAAATAGGCAGTTTCCGTATAGTTGTTGTTACTGTCTGACCATCTGCGGACTTTTTCGGCATCAAATTCTGCCTGACCGACTGCAGTACCCGAAAAAAGCCAATGAGGAACATAGACGCCCTTGATTTCTTCAATATGATTCTGATCCTTGAAGATTTTAGGCACCATTTTCTTAGATGCGATGAACTTGTTGAGGGCTTCCTTTGCCGCTTTTTTATCATACTTGAAGGGTATGATAAGATCAGGCTTAAGACCGCCTGCAAACTGACCCGTCATAACAACGGGGTTATCACAGTAAGGACATTTTGTTGCTCCTGTTGTTTCATCCGCAACAATTTCACCGCCGCAGGACTTACATACATAAACACCCATGCCGCTTATTTCATCGGGCTGCCACTCGGCACCCTGAGAATTCCAGCTGAAGCTATCCTGACCGATTACCGCAGAATTCTGACTTGCCTGCTCCATAGCAGCAATATCAAATTCTGTATCGCAATAGGGACACTTTATATTCTGCGTTCCGGGATTAAATTCAACCGCACCGCCGCAGCAGGGACATTTCTGTTCTAATATAGCAGACATTCAATCCACTCCTTTTAAATGTTTTTTCATAGCGTTATAAAGCTCGTTGGTTATTCCGTAAGCATACTCCGGAATTTCATTGTTACTGTTATAAGAATAGCTCTCCTGTCCCGTAGAAACATAAACGCTTGTCACGGGAGCATCAAGAAGAAGAATTTCACTGTCTTCAAGCTCTCCCCAGGAAAATATTCTGTGCTTTTTGCATATGTCTCTGATTTCCTTTATCGCATCGAAAGAAACCTCTGCACTTTCTTTTTTCTCTTCGTCAGAGATTAAAGAGGTGTATTCATAAGTAACAACCGCACTTCCGTTTTCAGAAACGCTGATTTCCAGAGCTTCACTTGAGCCGTCCATTCCTCCGCCGCAGAAATAACGGCAAAGAACAATATCTTCCTCAGGAGCTTTCACCATTCCGTATTTATCAACAACACTGTTGTCAATATGCTTTTTTACAGCTACAACAGATATAACAGCCAGAAAAAAGACAACGAGCAATATAACTATTTTGATTTTCAATTCCTTTAACCTCTGGGAGCTCCGCAGGAAGCACAGAATTTTCCTGTTTCATTCTGAGCACCGCAGGAAGCACACATCCACACCTGAGTAGCAGGCTGAGCTGCATAGGCATTGTTCTGCATAGGTGCGTAGCCCTGCTGGGGCTGAGCATACATATTCTGCTGCGGTGCCTGCTGTGCATACATATTCTGCTGCGGCTGAGCATAGGCACCCATATTATTCATAGGCATACCACCCATGGGAGCACCGCCCATAACACCGCCGTTAACACCGAGGGCATTCATAATATCCATAGCCATCTTCTGATAACGGTTATATTCCATTGAGCCCATACCCTCAACGCGGAAATTGTTGAGTCTGACCTCGAAATCATCGAAGTAGGGATTGTTCACAAGGAACTTAAGCTTGAAATTATAATAATACTTATACTGTGGAGGATTGTAGCTTACACGCTGACCCTGACCGTTCTGTGTGTAGATTTCATCTCTGTCCTCGTCAATATCAAGGCCGCAGGAGGTAATCTGTGAAAGAGGGATAACATCGGGGTTTTCCTCTGCCCAGCTACCGGGCTTGTTGCGTGAAACAACAAAGGTACCCTTCATCTGATCAATATAAATTTTCTTGTCTTCACCAAGAGTAATTGACGGACTGAAGGAACGAAGAACGTTCTTGTTTTCCTCACGGTACTGAAGGTGAGCCTTCATCTGCTCAAGGGTTGAATGTCTTCTGTCGTCGCAGAAGGGTGAAAGCTTTTTGGCACAGTCCTTACACATATTGCCGTCTTCGAGCTTTCTGTTTCCGAGCATACCTATTTTTTCACCGCAGATGTCACAAAATTTCTTATCAAAAAGTCCCATAATATTTTTCTCCTTTATAAAAAATCATTAAATTAATCAGTTAGCATCATTGCTGTCGAAGATGTCTCCGCATTCGGGACAGAACTTCGGAGGATTGTGGGGGTCTTCAGGCTTCCAGCCGCACTTGTCGCACTGAAACAAGGGTGCTCCTTCGGGCTTCCTGCTGCCGCAATCCGGGCAGAATTTACCCTTGTTTACTGCACCGCAGCTGCATGTCCAGCCTTCGAACTCTGCCGGCTTGGGTGAACCGCATTCGGGGCAGAATTTGCCGTTTACGGTAGCTCCGCAGGCACATTTCCAGCCGTCCTCCAGAGGCTTGGGTTCAGGCTTCTTTGAGCCGCAGTTCGGACAGAAGTTACCTGTAGCAGTTGCACCGCAGGCACACTGCCAACCGTTCTGTGCAGGAGTCGCTGCATTTGCCATAGCCTGAGCCTGAGCATTTACAAGCTGCTGAGCCTGTTGCTGTGCCACACCTGCGTTATACATTGCCATAGGATCAAAGCCTGAGTTTGTACCCATAGCCGCATTCATACCCATAAAGCCCATCATAGCTCCGTTAGGGTTAGCTGCTGCGGCTTCCATTGCTGCCGCTCTCGCATCTGCTTCTCTGCCTGCCATCATAAATGGATTTGAGCCCATTGTCATTGCATCTTCAAGCAGCTGTATCTTCTTTCTGTCTTCATCGGTAAGACTGATGGGATTAAGAGCGATGGAGTGCACTGAAATACCTCTTTTTTCGCTCCATGCAATCCTGAGTGCATTGTTCACTGCATCCTTCAATTCCGCTGTGTGTGCAGGAATCTGTGCGGGACGAAGCTCAAGAGCTGAAAGCTCCGCAAAAGCAGGCTGAAGTGCATCAATGAACTCTGACTTAAGCTGAAAATCAAGCTCTTCTCTTGTAAACTCGTATGTGGCATTGCCGCAGATTTCAGTGTAGAAAAGAAGGGGGTCTGTTATCTTATATGAATACACACCGTTACATCTTACCTGAACACTGCGGTAGAGATTGAGTCTCTTGTTGACAATTTCAAACTCAAAGGGATTAGGTGTACCGAACTTGTTGTCACGGATTTCCTTTGTGTTGAAGTAATAAACCTTCTGATCCTTCGGTGCTTCACCGCCATAGGTGAAACGCTTGCCGATATTCCTGAAGGTTGCCTTTACGCTGTCGCCGAAGGAGCCACAGAAAATACTCGGCTCTGTTGATGCATCATAGGTGAATTCACCCGGCTCTGCACAGACCTCGACTACCTTGCCCTGCTCAACGATAATCATACACTGACCGTCAGCAACAACGATACCCGAGCCTGATGTGATGATGTTTTCGTCGCCCTTGTAGTTTGATGAGCGACCTGTTGTTTTCTTCTGCCCCTTTCTCATAAGGACATCATTTGGTAATGAATCGCAAACGAAGAATTCTTTCCACTGGTCAGCCATTACTCCGCCTGCCGCACCGAATGCCGCTTTAATAAGTCCCATAATATCTTTCTCCTTTCGGGATCAAAATTATTTATTCATATATCCTTTTTCGAATAAGGATTTTTGTTTTCCTTTGGCTCATCCTTGTAATTTCCTGCCCGTGCAAGCGAGCCGAAAACCAATACTCTTAAAGCAACAAATGCTACCCAGAGAATTATTGAGCTGACAAACCACCAAAGAGAAATCCCCTTCAAAAAATGCAATGCGAGAAAAATCCACGCAGGAACAGTCCATTCAAGGTTAAACACAAGACTTAACAGCAGTGAAAACATAAAACCGTTTTTGCTTTTCTTGATTTTCACCCTGAATCACCCTTCCGATAGATATCTATTCAAGAAAAACGGAGAAGACCTCTCCGTTTTTCTTATGTTAGTGTTTTATTTAAGCTTAACGCTCTTTACGGCGCTCCACTGGCCGATAATCACCTGACCGTTCACTCTCTCGTAAGCTCTTACCTTGAAGTAAATTGTTTTGCCGCTTGCAGAGGATGAGAAGGTCTTTGAGCCGGAAATCTTGTTTGCAGCATAGGTATCAACCTGCTTGTAGCCGCTGTCCTTCTTTGTTGAATAGCAAAGCTGATAGCCTGTTTCACCGCTTACATCTGACCACTTGACTGTAGCCTTTGATGCTGACGGTGAGGTTACAGAGGTAATTGAGGGAGCCTTACACTCTGTTGCTGTAAGGAATTCCTTTGAAGCCTTTGCCCAAAGAACTGTTCCGTCAGAGAGCTTGGTATAAGCCTTGATTTTGAATTTGTACTGTGTGCCGGCCTTAAGTCCCGTCTTTCTGTAGGTTGTTGCACCCTTGAGTGAAACGATGGGAACGAACTTACCCTTTGAGGGACTGTACTGATAAACTCTGTAGCCCGTTGCACCTTCAACCCCACCCCAGGTAAGTTTAATTACCGAGGTGCTCTGTGAAGCCTTGATTGTTTTAACATTAACTGTTTCGGGATTGATTATGAACAAAAGCTTCTTTTCGCCTGAATAACTGCCGATGAAGGTAACCTTATACTCATAAGCACC
This sequence comes from Acutalibacteraceae bacterium, assembly GCA_045601905.1. Classification (GTDB taxonomy): domain Bacteria; phylum Bacillota; class Clostridia; order Oscillospirales; family Acutalibacteraceae; genus UBA6857. The sequence goes on from JAZSAM010000054.1 coordinate 7,821, forward strand.
GGGGAGCTTTCTTCCTGCCGGAACAGCTACCTTATAATCAACATTCTTAACGAGTGCCTTACCGTCTGCATCCTTGATGATAACAGAAGGTGATCTCACCTTACCGTTGTAGGTACATTCTGCCGTTGAAAGCTTGACTGTTGCAATTTTTGCAAATTCTACAGTGGTGATTTCATCCTTACCTTCCGCATCAGAAGTAATAAGATCACATCTTGAGCAATCGTAATGCTCAACAATACCGTTATCTGTTAAAGTAGCTGCTTTTACATCAACTTTAATCATATCATGACCAAGAGCATCAAGGATTGTCTCTTCAACAGCGTTGCAGCCATCAGCGGTGCATGTTGCTATGTTCTTACCCTTCTCTGTGCAAGTGGGCTGAGTTGTTGCAGGGAAGCCGAAGCTGTGACCTGTAGCAGAAACAGGCATTGTTGCGGAGTAGGTACAGTCTGTGCGTGAGCAGGTTGCCTTGCTTACGCCGTCGGTTGTGCAAGAAGCGGGAGTTATAACTGTCCAATCTGCAAGATCATGACCGAGTGCAGATGAAATTACGGTTGTTACAGCAGAGCAACGTGCTCTTGTGCATGTGTATGTATATACACCGTCCTGAGTGCAGGTTGCTGTGTTGCTATCGGGATTCATATAATCATAAGCGTGTCCGAGGGCAGGAATTGTGACTGTCTTTGTTGCAGAGCAGGTTATCTTGTTACCCTTGCAGTCATATTTTCCGTTATAATAGCATCTGTATTTGATGTAACCGCTTGCTATGCAGGTTGCAATCTTTATTCCGCCTTCTTTTGCAGGGATCTGCTCCCACTTATGCTCACCGGTTTCACCGAAATATTCACCGCAGCCGTCGCATACATAGCCGTTGACACAGCTGTACTCGATTTCAGGCTCGTGTTCGAGTGAGCCTGCCTCATCTATAGACATAACTGTATGACGCTCTTTTGCAAGCTGATGATTGCTCGGGCAATCTTCGTCTTCGTCCCAGTGAGTTTCACAAGGCCACCAGTGGTATTCATCGTCATACTCAAGATCCATTGCACTTTCCTGCCATACACAATTATCATTGTATCGGCAATATTTACAGGTTCTGTTGGTTGAACTGATATATGAGTGGGCTTGTATAGTGAGCTTTTCGTTGCATCTTCTGCAATAATACCAATGGTGTGTTGCGTCACAAGACCAATCGGAGGCGAGTGACAGGTGCCCTAAAGCATCACTGGTTGTAGTCCTTTCATCTCCACACAATGTGCATCTTTCTGTCTTTACACCTTCTGCTTCACAGGTTGCAGTGTTGCTTATGGTAGTATATGTATGTGTACATGCCTTGTAAATATTAACAACAAAGGTATGCTCCCTCTTCTGAACAACCGAGCCGTCATATATAAGGTCGAGGGTTACGGTAATAGTATAATCTCCGGGAGCTGTAATGCTTGCAAGGTTGTATTCCTTAAGGCCTGTACCGCCTCTTGTTGCAATAATATTGTTTGAGCTGTCACGGACAACGAAGCTGCACATTGTATCAAAGCCTAAAACCTCATAATAAAGGTCAAGAGGTTTTTCCTCATAGGCGATTACTCTGCTTGTGCCGAGAGGAACACTGTCAATAACACTTGTCACTCTGTCTGTGGGAATTTCAGGTGTCTGTCTGATGAAACCATAATATGTAAATACAGCAGTATCCTCTCTGTTATTATAGAAATCCTGAGGTGATGCGGTGCTTGCATACATATAATTCTTGCCGCCGTTTACGATAACCTTGTTTTCAATACCGGGCTTAAGCATCTCAGGCATAATGTGCATATCGCCCTTCTGCAGACTGCCGCCGTCATAACCGCCGTAACGGAAGAGCACGTTATCAATACCCTTTGTGAGAAATACGCCGTTATTGATTTTTATGCCCAGAAACATTGAGCCGTCATCAAATATATCACAGCCGCCCTCACCATAGAAGGTACCGCCGTTGATGGTTATGTAGGAATTGATTGTTGATGTCTTCTTGAAAACGTTGCCCCTGTAGGAGCTTGCATATCTTAAATCGCTGATAAGCTGGCCGCCTCGGGCAATAAACTTACCGCCGTTGATTGTAAGGTCTGCATTCTTGCCTACAGTAAATACTGTTCCGTAAACCTGTGTGCGAAGATTACCTGTAAAAAGCTTACCGTTGATATAAACAGCAGTAGTCCAGTCGGTTCTTACGTGACCTACCTCATAGGTACCGCCGTCAATAGTAAGGTTGCCGTAACTAACGCCGAAAATATCACAGATAGGTGAGGTAATATAATTTTTCGCTTTAACAAGAGATGCATCATAATGCACCTTACCTGTACCTGCCGCACTTGTATCCTTTACGGTAAGTGAATTATTACCGTTATAAAAGCTGAACAAATACGGGAAGTGGTTGCCACCGAGATACTGGGGATTATCCTCACCGATTGTAATCTCAGCGGTAATGGTACGGCCGTTAAGGTCAAGAGTTTTGTTGCCGGACACAGCAAAAAGACCCGTATTAAAATCGTCAGGCTCATCAAACTCTCTTGAAATATCTCTGGTCAGCTTGATTTCAACCGGGTTGTAATCATTAAGAGCCATAAGAGCATCTCTGAGCTGTGACCAGCTTTCTACCTCGACCTTTGTGTCTGCTGCAGAAGATGAAAAGCTCAAGGCTGTCATCAGCATAACAACTGACGCCAGGGCCAGAAGCAATGTTAAAATTTTTCGTGTCTTTTTCATGATAATCCTCCTTTTGAAAAAGCATATAATTACACAAGTAAATTATACAAAATGCCGCCGACAAAAGTCACCCTACAAATGTAGGGGTTGAAAGGTAAAAAAAACTCTCGGATATTAAGGCAACTTGCACAAAAGCACCCCCGTTATTATCCGGGAGTGCTCTTTTTTATACGATTCAAATAAAACGGCTGTTCAATTACTTCTCTGCAAGTGCTGAATCAAGCCTGTCCTGTAATGAGCTCTTATCGAAATCCTTTTCCGTAGCATCAACACCGGCCTGAAGTGCTTCAAGGTCAGCTTTATCACCGAATGTAGATACAACCTTAAGGCACTGCTCTCTGAGAAGCCTGTCCTTGCCTGCATCATTAAAGATGCCTGTCATTATCTCAACAACCTCTTCAGCATCGAAATAATCAGACTCAGCGAGCCACTTATCATAATTTGTTATACCCTTAAGTGCAATCTTATTTACTACCTGCCAGTTAGGAAGACCTGTATCTTCAAAATCAGCCTTGAAATATTCCATAGTTGCCTTGTAAGCGGCCTCTGAATGAGCATCGTGTGCAGGATAGTTATACCACATTCTGCAGAGTGCATCGCCTGCGTTTGTATGAAGGTCAGCCTGAGTTTCATCCAGAAGGATTTCCTTGAGAATGTCAACGAATCTGTCATCCTTAAGCTTGTAGCAATAAAGAACAGCTTCCTTTCTGACATCCTTGTCTTCGTCCTCAATCAGCTTGAACATCATCTGAGCAAGAGGCTCTGTGTCATCTGTACGGATATACTGAACTGCATAAGGAACAACTCTTCTGATGTTTGCATCAGCTGAGTCGCTGAGTGAAATTACAAAGTCAATAAAGGTTTTTTCCTCAGCAAAATTGCGTGCAGCAAAACGCAGTGCCTGATAAATTGCAATTGACTCTTTTTCGGAAAGAAGCTTTGTAAGAATAGGAGCATAAGCCGGTACACTTTCATCGAAAATCTGATTGTTAAGCTGCTGATAATAGTATGCTCTTACCTTGGCTGATTCATTTGCAAGAACAGCTTCAGCACATTCAAGCACATTAGGAAGTGCTGACTTTTCACTTTTGAGAAGCTTCAGAGCATCAGCAGTTGCGTTTTCAACAAAGTTGCATCTGTCATCAACCTCAGCAAATTCAATAGTGTCAATAATTGCAACATATTCCTCTGCTGTGGGAGCTGCTCTGTCCTTGACAAGCCTTGCAACAAGGTCTTCCCCTGTCATTCCGGTATACTCTTCAAGCTTGATTCCGTGAATTTCCCCATCTGCGGGAGCTTCTGTTGTACCCTGTGTAACAGGCTCTGTTGTGCCGTTTTCTTCTCCGCCTCCACCGCAGGCAGCGAGGGTAAAGAGCATAAGAACCGCAAGAATAAGTGCTGTAAATTTCTTCATAATAATTCTCCTTTATCGTCAATTTGTAAGACAAGCTTACACAATGTCATTTTACAATATTATGCAGCTGCAAGTCACCCTACAAATGTAGGGCGAGGATATAAAAAATCACCGACGAAAATCGGTGATTTTTTACAAATACTTAATTCAGTTCTTTTTATCGGGAATGATTATTCCGCTTTCTCTGGCTTTTACGGCAAGCTCCGTCCTTGTACGGTATCCCGTTTTTTCCATAATTACCTGAATGTAATCTCTTACGGTGTACTGTGAAATACTGAGTCTTTCTGCAATTTCTGCATTTGTATAGCCGAGAATCACCTCTCTGAGAACCTCAATTTCACGCTCGGAAAGGTCTGTGCTTTTTATGTTACCAAAGCTGACCGACGGTGTTTTATCAGGATAAACACTCTCGCCTGCCATGGTTCTGTCCATCAGCTCTAAAATCGGTTCTTCGCTGACCTCCTTGTACCAGAAGGAGTCAACACCGATTTTTCTCGCTCTTTCAAGATACGAGACCTCAGGCATAGAGGTAACAATGATTATTTTTATGTTCGGATACTTTTGTTTGATTCGCTGTGCTGCTTCAAGACCGTTTGAGTTAAGCTCGGTGCACACATCCATAAGTATCAGATCAATCTGCGACTGTTCGCAGTAAATATCAGCCATATCGGCGTTTTTAATTGAATGAACAAGTCTGTATTTGTCGCTCATTGAAATGAAAGCTTCAAAAAGCTGCCTCGGCATAGCCTGATCTTCAACGACCATTACATTATACATAGAGCTCCTCCTTTGAGGGTATTTTAAGTCTTAATATAAACTTCGGGTAAATATCGGTTTCCATTATACCGCCTGCACTTTCAACGCTCTGACGCAAGGAAGAAAGTCCACCGCCCTCGGAAACAGGCTCAGCGGGCTGAATCCCGTCATTGGTATACTCTATAACAGCAAAGCCATAACGGTAATAAATCCGGATTGTGAGCTTCGTTGCCTTTGCGTGATGAACGGCATTTGTAAGGCTTTCTCTTGCTCCTTCCATAATAAAGCGAAGAACCTGCTTATCCTTAGGTATCTGACCTTCAACTGTCAGATCTATACCCATAATCTTTGCCGCACTGTAAAGCTCATCAAGAGAGCTGTTTTCTTCTTTTTGCTCAATATCACCGTTAAAAAATGCAACATTGGCTTTCCAGATCTTTATAAGCTCTTCCTTTGTGATGTCAACGGCTCCTTTTTCGATGTATCTTTTGGTTATAAGCAGAGATTTTCCGAGCATATCGTGGATATTTACCTTAGCGGCAAGAATCTCCCTTTCTCTTGTTATATCCCAGACATTTTCGCCGTATTCCTGCAAACGACTGTTGAGAAGCCGCAGATTATTATTTGATTTCTGGAGCTCACTGTAAAGAGAAAACTGCTTTGTAATATCAGTAGCGCGTATTTCGTACATCTTTTCGCCGCCGATTACGGTCTCTCTTTTTGTAAAGCTTACAGTTGAGCCGCCGTAGACAGTTATAATCGGATTTTCGCCCGATTTCTCAATGGTATTTCCCGGGGTTATATTACCACCTACAAGCCTGCCCCAGAAAGCATTTGCATCAAACAACGCTTCGTCTGTAAGCATACGGCAAAGTCTGTCCATACGGTGATTGATAAATTTAGGCACACCTGCTTCGTTGTGGTAGCAGAGTCCTGCCGGCAGCTTGTCCATTCCTTCCTTTATTGAAGCCGGAGTTATATAGTTTTTCTGCCAGTTCATAATAGAGCAGAGAGATACAACCGAAAAGCAGAAAAGCAGAACAAGCAACACCGTAACCGGTGCCACAGGCTTATTATAAAACCGTTGCATCTCAGCAGCATAATTTCTGTGCATATCAAAATATGCCATAGAATTTATAAAAAACAAGCCGGACGTAAAAAACAGCAGTATACCGTTTATGAATCTGTATATTCTATTTGCTTTAAAAACCTGAGCAATTACAACACAATAAATGTTTACAATAAGAATGCTGAAATTAAAAAGGAGAAGTCCTGACTGAAGTATATCGGGCAAGGATTGGAATCTCATCATAAAGCCTCACCGCCTTTTTCTGTACTGAAGGTAATAAAGGCCGTGCCGTCTTCATTTTTTACCTCAAGCTTTCCGCCAACAGCTTCGGCTTTCAGGAAGGCCTCATTACTGAGATCGGCTTCCGTATCCGAATCAACGCTTATTCTGAATGAATAAACACCGTTAAGAAAGCTGATTTTTGCCATAACCGCACTAAGCCCTGCAATCATATTCTCTATAACATTCTGCCACAAATCAAAGCAGAAAAGTATCACGTCCGCAGAAATATCGGTATTCTTTTCTGCATAAACATCGGAAATAACGCCGCAAAGCCTCAGGTACTCCGAAGATTCCTTAATACTCAGGTGTAACTCTTCACTGCTGAAAAACGGTCTTCTGTCTGCAAGTAAAGTAAGGTTTGCTCTTCTTTTGACATAGCAATTCAGAACACAGATCTGAGCCATATTTTTATTGAAGTCCCCGTCTGCATCAATAAGACCTGCTATTTTTTCAAGCTGAGGACTGACAAGCTCAGAAACCGAGTTGTAAAGCCTTGTCTGCTCCGCAATTTTTGCTCTTTGCTCCTTGATTTCGTTTTCCGCCTGAAGCAAATCCCCTTCCTCCGACAGGCTTTTACCGATTTCCTCAAGCCTTTCGTTCATTTCATTAACCTGCGTAATATCCTCTGTCCAGAAAATATTCCCACCTGAAACAGTGTTTGAAAGAAGAAGTGTATTCATGTCAATAAGTGTTTCACCAAGCTTTGCCTGCTCCATCTGAGATGAATCAAGCATTACCGCATTTTCGCTTCGATAAACAACATTGTTATTATAGTCTGCAATCTGAAAGGCGGCGCTTGATTTTGAAACTATCTCACCGTAGGCACTGTTTGAGGGCATAAGTCCTATCCGTATAGCACTTTCAAGTATAGCTATAACGATAAAGCAGTGAGTTTCAGGAAGATTGAAGGGATTCTGCTCCCATAAATGAAAGAAATTTGCAAGAACAATATAAGCTGAGCCGAGCATCAGCCAGAAAACCGGTATCCACGCTTTCCTCTTATTTATTGCACGGCTTTTGATTGTCAGAAGAACAACTCCTGCCAGAAGCCAGAAATATATCCACGCCGTTGAGATGTAAAAAAGCGGCCCCCAGTCGTACTGCTGATCCCAGGCAACAAAATCCGGATTAAACCTGAAGGCAAGCTGATGAACATCATTGGTAAGATAGCCGATAACGATTATTGTGCCGACAGCATAAAAAAGAGTAAATATTTTCGGCAGTTTATACTCCTCGGGTTTTCCTACTCTGAAGGCAATTATAAAGGTGAGCAGTGTGGCAAAAATCTGCGGTATGTAATAAAGATACCAAAGGTATCTGCCTGCAAACTGTGTATCGAGAAAAATTCTGTGCTTTGCCGTACGGACAATCATATAAAAGACCATAAAGCATACCACAGTAAGCATAAGATTTCTTATTTTCCGTGAAAGGATACTTCTTTCGACATAAATTCCCCAGCAGAAAATCACACCGAAATAAACAAGATTGCCGTAAACATAAACGGCTGTTTCCAAAAAATCGGTGCGTGGGACAAAAAGTATAAGAAGACCTACAGAAAGAAAAAGCAAGCCTGCCGTAACAGCCGGAAAACGGTCAATTTTATTTTTCTGCGGCACAGTTGTCCCCTCCTCCCGATTAATACATAATTATTATATATTAAAGCGGATAATTAATCAAGTAGCCCGTAAGTCAATGAAGCCTCCCCTTGTCTCAAGCTAATAAAGACACTGTTGACTTTTATGCTTTTTTCTGCTATAAATTAAGTAAAGAAGAGCTGAACATACTGATTTTCCCAAATTTCTTTAAATATAAAAAATGATATTTGGGGGTTTTCTTGGAATAATGCTTTAAATATCTTATAAAATAAAGCTTTCCCGTGACGAAGCAAGACACGGCAAGGCATTCTAAGGTCTTCTTAACAGATAATTTCGGTTAATTGATTTAAAACGCAAAGGCGGGCATTGACCGTCCTTGCAAAAAATAACACATTCGCCCGATGTGTTGCCATACATAAAAATAAAAATCTGACCATAAACTATTCATTAAAGGAGGAAAAGAACATGAAAAAAACTTCTTTGATAATACTTCTCTGCGTCGTTGCTGTGATTTCTTTTGTGATCGGTATGTCTTTGTCAGGGAATTTCAACAAGAACAAAACAGATGATTTCAGTACAACCTTAACGACCGATGCAGTCAGCACCACCGTTGCCGAACAAAATGAACCGGCACCCGAAACAACATCCACCGCTGCAGAATCAACCGGCACCTCTGCAAACGCAATCACTGAACAGCAGGCCCCCTCGGAGGTCATCACACCGTCAGAGGCAAAAAGCATTGCTCTTAAAGATGCAGGCTTTGACACAGCTGATGTTTGGGATAAAGAGGTTGAGCTTGACTACGAAAACGGCAAATGGATATATGAAGTATCCTTTGAAAAAAACGGCACAGACTATGAATATATCATCGATGCTCTGACCGGAGAGGTCTTGCATTCTGAAGTAGATCCATATTAATTACAGGAGGAAAAAACTATGGCTAAATATGCTTGTCCCTGCGGATATGTTTATGATCCCGAGCTCGGCGATCCCGATAACGGCGTAGCTCCCGGCACCAATTGGGAAGATGTTCCCGAGGATTGGGTTTGCCCTGTTTGCGGACTCGGCAAGGACGTTTTCGA